>CAMHJC010000176.1 GCA_946185345.1 uncultured Clostridia bacterium | reverse complement strand
TTTTCGCTCGCAAGCGAAAAAATGCAATTTCATTCAAGAAATCGCCAATAACTCTTGAATAGAAGGCAATTTTGTGCTATTCTTTATGGTGGCGGAAGAAAAAAGCCGCAGCCTGCCAATCAACACGACCCCCCTTTTTCTTCTTTATTATAATATAAATTCTCCCGATAGTACATACCCTTTGAGAAATTTGTCATTAATTCCAAAATCGGCGGCCGTGTATCGGGCGTATTGCACCCAAATGCAGGCATTCGACACCAAAAATCATATTTTCTCCCTTTGGGACAACAGAAAGGAACGAGTATCTTGAACAAAATCAGAAAGTTTTTCAAGTTTAACCTGAGTCACATGGCCTGCTTTTTCATCAGCATTATCATGCTGGTCGTCGCAGCCGTCTACGTTGCGCTTCCGTGGCTGATCGACTTTTACATCGAAAACACGGCGGTTGAAATAACGCCCAACTCCCAGAAGGTAATGATTTCCATGCTCTACAGCATCGGCGTGCCGACATTCATCACGCTGGTCATGGCTTGGCTGCTCACCATGAACATCAGCCGCGGCAAATCATTTATCATGAAAAACGTGACCTATCTGAGAGTGGTGAGCATCTGCAGCGTGATTATTGCCGTAATGGTGCTGTTCTTTTCCACATTTCTCACCTCGTTCTTTCCTGTGATCATCACGGTCATATTCCTGCTGCTGGCTCTGCTCTCGGCGGTTTTCGCCAATCTTTTCCAGACAGCGATCAGATACAAAGAAGAAAACGACCTGACAGTCTGAGTAAGGAGGAAGTATCTTGCCTATCATTGTAAATCTGGACGTTATGATGGCCAAGAGGAAAGTCGGAGCTTCCGAGCTTGCCTCGCGCATCGGCATCACGCTGTCCAATCTATCCATATTAAAAAACAACAGGGCAAAAGCCATTCGATTTTCCACCCTGCTCGCCATCTGCAAGGAACTGAACTGCCAGCCCGGCGATATTCTCGAATACGTCCCCGGCGAAGAGGACGACGAGCAGACCGACGAATGATGCTGCGGGAGGAGTGGATCAAGTATGCAGTTTTCACCTTATTTCATTATCATAGCCATCGGATGTTTTGCCGGAGCCGTACTGATGTTCACACGGTTCCGTGAACAGGCGGCAGTGACTTATCCGGCCGGCATACTGCTGATACTGGGCGGCATCTACCTGCTCTGCCGGGAATTCATCAGGGGATTTGCCGAAAGTCCGGTCAGTTCATGGGCGGCGAGAGGCGTGCTGGTGGTGTTCCTGATTTATCTGCTGCTGTGCTGGAACAACCTCAAGGCCGAACGGAACGCCGAATTCGACGCTCCGGGCAGCGACACGCCAACGGCCGGAGAGACAGACCCCTCAGAGGATCATTCAAACGAATAGACCGACATACCAAAACAATCGGAAGTGCCTGACGCATACGGAACCATTCAGACACTTCCGATTATTTACTCAGATACGGAGGAAAAAAAATGCTTCACAGCTTTCTGATAGTGTTCGGACAGACGCTCTCGCTCTTTATTATGATAGCGGTCGGCTTCGGAATGTACAAGGCCGGACGCATTACCGACACGGGAGCCGCTCAGATGACCGACCTGCTGCTGTACGCAGTGACGCCCTGCGTTGTCATCAATGCCTTCAACCGGCCGTTTGACCCCCAGACAGCCCGTTCGATTGCGATTTTTGCCACGGTCGGCGCCATATTCATGGCGCTGAGCATCCTGATAGGCGCACTGGTATTCCGCAAAGGAGAGGCCGGTTCCCGCACGGTGCAGCGATTTGCAGCGGTGTTTTCCAACTGCGGATTTATGGGAATACCTCTCGCCGGAGCGGTCTGCGGCGAAATGGGAACCCTTTACGCATCCATTTTCGTGGTGATTTTCAACCTGTTTCAATGGACATACGGATTTGCCATGATGTCGGGCGAAAAGCTCTCGCTCAGAAAAGTGTTCATCAATCCGTGTGTGCTGGGACTGATGGCAGGTCTGCCGGTTTTCCTGCTGTCGGTCAGTATTCCGGCACCGATTGAAAACGCCGTGTCAATGATTGCGGCGCTCAATTCGCCGCTGGCCATGATTATCATCGGCACGCACCTTGCCAAGGCGGATCTGATAAGCACCCTGAAAGACACCCGCTGTTATTTTTCCGCCCTGCTGAGGCTCGTTCTGCTGCCGGCAGTGATCATGCCTATGATCATCGCTCTCCCGTGGCTCGACCAGCATCAGACCGTTACGCTTGCGGTCATGTTCGGCGCCCCTGTTGCGGCCTCCTGCGCACTTTTCGCCACGAAATTCAAACGTGATTCGGGACTTGCCAGCCGCATGGTTGCCATGTCCACCCTTTTTTCCATCGCAACGCTTCCCGTACTGGTGGCAATTGTCAAAACGGTGACGGAATAATTTTTTCAATTTATCAAAGAAAAGGCTCCCCGTACCTCACGCCAATGTGATGGTCAGGAAGCCTATTTTTTTCTCATTATTCATCCGGCAATAAAATATCTATCCATTTTTTCTTCAGCCGAGGGAAGGATTTTTTGGTTTTTGCCTTTTGAGTATTCGCCTGACTGCATTGCTTTTCCCAGTGC
>CAMHJC010000175.1 GCA_946185345.1 uncultured Clostridia bacterium | reverse complement strand
GTATGGAACGAGTGTCATCTTATATGCAGGATCATGGAAGGTGACAAATGGAAGCGGTGGTTCCCGAATTATTCCGGATTAATTGACAATCTGTCTTAAAGATGAAAGGGCGTTCTCAAATGAAAAAAGCAAAAATCTTCCGAAGAACGCTTGCGCTGACGTTGACGGCTGTGATGCTGGCAATGGTCGTTTCGTGCAGAAAGAATGATGTGACCGAGACAAAGGAAGCGGTCATGTATTATCCTTTGACGGAGGAATGCTGCTACAATAATCTGGGTAAACTAATCAGCCGCACCGAGTATGATTATTCGCCGGAGGGGTATCTGCTGTCGGAGAGAACCACCGAGTACTACTATATCAGCGACTTTGCCGACGGAGAGAATTATTCGCCCGAATATAACTCTTCCTATCTGTTCGGGGAGACAGAGGTCAGCACCTACCGCTACGACAAAGCCGGACGGCTGGTAGAGGAATACAGAGGGTTTCACTTTGACGACGGCAGCAAGGGGCTTCACTACATAAAGCAAACCGCCACCTATGCGTATGACGACAAGGGACACAGGATCAGCACGAATGAAATCACAAAGAACTACACGGTTATTGACCCGTTGAAGGGCTTCAATGACGATAATATGACGCAGGACTCCGAGGACATCACCACTTCGGAGGCCGTCATCACCGATAATCCGGAAACCGGCGGCTGGACATCCCTTGACACCTTCACCTTTTCGGGGGATAATGCCTGTTACAACGGAGAAACCGTGAAAATGGAATATGACGCGGAGGGCAAGCTCCTTTCCCGGACCAAAACCAAGCCTTATTCAGATGAGTCAAAGGCAGTTTACACCGCGCGTTATGAATACGATGACAAGGGTCGCCCTGTGTCGGCTCATATTCAGACCCTTCTTGACGGAACGGAGATTGCCTACAGCTCCATTACCGTTGAATACAATAAAAATTCGCACATTGTAAGGAAAACAATCGATGCGGACAGCGATATTATTGACGGGCCGTTCAAATTTGAGATACGCTGCTCGTATGACGACAGCGGCCGTCTGATCAGGCGTCAGCGCGGCTTCGACGGCGGTGCTGGCTGCGACGAAACAGTGGTTTACGGCGAGGACGGCTCGGCGGTCAAGGAATTTATCCATACTGGCTGGGACGAAGAGCAGGACTGGCTCCAGAATATAGAAACCACCTATTCCGATCCCGATGAAAACGGCGATTATCAGACGCTGTCCATGCGCATCATGAACGGGAAGCACAAGGATGATGTCTTCCGCAAGGTCATACGCGCTTACGGCGAAGCGATACCCTCCGGCGTGAAATACGGCACCTCCGGACTTCGCGCCGATCAGGAGAGAGTCTCGCCGGTGCAGCATAATTTTGATCTTGGCATAGCGAACGAATATCTGTACTATGATACCGTGGATACGGACGATCTTTACGATATGTTTTAACAGGGTGATGGCTTATGAGAATAAAGAAAAGAATTCAGATCATTCATTCCACGTTGCGCTTGAGATTGACGGAGGAATACAGGGGAGATTTGCCACTGTCCACTCTTGCTATCACAAATTCAATGCTGTTCTGACTGCCGGTTTTGGATAAATAGGTCATCCCGATGTAGTTCTTCCATTCAGTCGATTCGTCGGGCTGACCGTACTGGTCGATAATATCCTGAATTGTGGTAAACCGGTCAAAGAAGAAATTCCCGGGAAGAATATAATAGTTGACCCCGAAAAGCAGTTCCAGCTTCACGGTCGTAATAGCGCAGTTTCTGGGAAGCCGTTCTTCTTCCGACGTATTGCGCAGTCCAAGCTGAATAGTCATATCGCCCTTGTTAAACTCCGTCATATTATGAATGTCATTCGGCGCAAGGAGCCGGTCAAGATCATGCCCCACGAAAAGCCAGCCGTTTTCCTCCCATTCTTCAAAGCTAAAGGGGTCGGTAAATACATGACCGTCGACGCAGACCTGACAGCTTTCCAGCTCGTCCGCTATAGCGACCTTTCCGACTTTGGAGCGGTAGAGTATAGCCTGATCGTCAGGGACTTCTCTATTGGCGATGTAAAAGTAATTGTTTGAGTAGGGGTTTGTCTTGCCGGGAATAAACAGACGGAACTCAATCTTTTTGTTGTAGGACTTGTTATAATCGTATTGAACGGTATTGGTGCTTTCGACCCTTTCGACAGGCTCTCCGTAGGCGCTATAGATTTTTTCCTCCGTCGTGTCAAAATACAGCGACAGTCCTCCGGGTAGGATGGTTTCAATTCCGTCGCTCGCGTGAATCCGCATCATTACGACCGTGCTATACGACAGCGGAGCTTTTTCCGCGTGAGCGTTGTAGAGATCGACAGGAATTCTCTCTTTGCCTTTTTTCAGGTAACACTGTTCATTCGTTTCGCCGGAGGCAAGGAATTCCACCGCCGGGTCGCTGTCGTTGTATATCGCCCATCCATGCTCCTCAAATTCGCTCACGGGACAGGGCAGTGAATAGACGTGTCCGTCAATCGAAACCTGATAGCTGTAAAGGTCGTCGGAAAGAGTCTTCTCTTCCATTTCCTCCTGTTTTTTCTTTGTATGGCAGGCGGCAAGGCTTGCCGTCAGCAAAATAAATGTCAGCAGGAAGGCGGTGAATC
>CAMHJC010000174.1 GCA_946185345.1 uncultured Clostridia bacterium | reverse complement strand
GGAAGCTCCTGCCGAGGAAGCTCCTGCCGCTGAGGAAGCTCCTGCCGCTGAGGAAGCTCCTGCCGAGGAAGCTCCTGCCGCTGAGGAAGCTCCTGCCGCTGAGGAAACTCCTGCCGCCGAGTAACCGTGAAAATTTGATTATCTTCTGATATAGTTTCTGAAATACAAAACAGCCGTTCCGATGGAATCAGACGATTCTGTCGGAACGGCTTATTTTTCTGACCGGAATGACGGAAATGATCCGTCAGTTGATGAATTCGGCGTCGTCCATTTCAACAAACGGCCTGTCGCTTGCCTCCATGGCGCTCATACCGGTGCGTGTCTGCTCGATAATGGGATAATCGGCAAATTTGACAATGGTTTCGTCAAGATCATCGGGCGACCCTGAAACGGTGACAATCGCGGAGCTGTCGCCTATGTAAACCACATTCATGTGGTTGCGGAAGGTGAGGTTGAGAAATTCGGTGCGGAGGTCGGGTTTGACACGGAATTTGACCATCATCAGCTCGGAATAAATCGCCTTGCCGCTGTCAAGAATAGCGATGCGGCGGACGTCCTGTATCTTGCTGAGCTGGCGGATGACCTGGGACATTTCCAGCTCGTCATTGGTTACCACAACGATTGTCATGCGTGTGAACTTCGGATTTTCGGTGGCACACGCCGAAATTGTCTCGATATTGTAGCCGCGGCGGTAGAAAAGACCCGACACCCTTTGCAGTACGCCGGGGTGATTTCTCACCAGCGCGGAAAGAATCTTTTTGTTGGACATTTTTTCGTCATCCTTTCCTTTTTAATTCATTTCCGTAATGATTTTGTCCGCGCCTGCCCCCGGAGGAATCATGGGAAGGGCATTCATGTCCTTGCTGATGCGGCAGTCAACGACTACGGGGCCGTTCTTTGCGAGAGCGGCGGAGAGGACTTCGCTCACCTCGGAGGATTTTGTGATGCGCATGCCGGTCACGCCGAAAGCCTGAGCCAGCTTGACGAAATCGGTCTTGCGGCAGGGATCGGTATGGCTGAACCGGTTGCCGTAAAAGAGCTTCTGCCACTGGCGAACCATGCCCAGCACCTGATTGTTCATCACCAGCACCACAACCGGAAGATTGTAGCTGGCAAGCGTGGTAAGCTCATTGAGATTCATGTGGAAGGAACCGTCTCCCGTGATCAATACCACACGCTTGTCGGGATTGCCGACCTGAGAACCTATCGAAGCGCCCATGCCGTATCCCATGGTGCCGAGACCGCCGGAGGAGATAAAGGTGCGGGGCTGCTTGAAGTCGTACATCTGAGCCGCCCACATCTGATGCTGACCGACATCGGTGCAGATGATATCCTGAGGACGCATGATTTTATTGAGTTCATCGAAAATATTTTCGGGGGTGACATTGTCGCCGTCCTGCTGGCTGCACTTCTTCTGGCTGCTCCAATCGGCGATCTGATTGACCCAGTCCGAATGATCCGCATTGTCAACATTCCTTGCCAGCTTGGAAAGCACGGCGTCGGCGCTTCCCCTGATGGTGAGATCGACCATAACATTCTTGTCGAATTCCGCCGCGTCGATGTCAATATGAATAATCTTCGCATCCTTGGCAAAGGCCTTTGCGTCGCCTGCCACACGGTCGGAGAAGCGTGCGCCTACCACCACCATAAGGTCGCAGTTTCCGGTTGCCATTGCGCTGCCGTAGTCGCCGTGCATTCCGATCAGTCCGCAGTAGAGCCTGTGGTCATTCGGGAAGCCGCCCATACCCATAAGGGAACAGGATACGGGAATATCCGCCTTTTCAGCAAGAGCGACCAGCTGTTTGGAAGCATTGGCCGAGATAACGCCGCCGCCGGCGTAAATCATAGGACGCTTCGCATTGTTGATGAGCCTGACCGCCTTGGCAATGGCATCGTTGTCAGCCTGCACACGTACATTCTCCTTGGGCGGCTCATGGGTGAATTCGGTGACGGCGGCGGAAATATCCTTCGGCACGTCCACCAGAACGGGGCCGGGTCTGCCGGAACGGGCGATGAGGAAGGCTTTGCGGAGAATGGGAGCGAGCGTGGTGATGTCACGTACAAGGAAATTGTGCTTGGTAATGGGCATGGTAATGCCGGTGATGTCAACCTCCTGGAAGGAGTCCTTGCCGAGGGCAGGAGTGGCCACGTTGCCTGTAATGGCGACCATGGGAACGCTGTCCATCATGGCGGTGGCGATGCCTGTGACAAGATTGGTGGCGCCGGGGCCGGATGTGGCGATGACGACGCCGGTCTTGCCGGTGGAACGGGCGTATCCGTCGGCGGCATGGCTTGCGCCCTGCTCATGGGCGGTGAGAATGTGGGTTATTTTGTCGCTGTATTTGTAAAGCGCGTCGTAGATATTGAGCACAGCGCCGCCGGGATATCCGAATACCGTGTCAACGCCTTGCTCCAGCAGCACTTCACAGATGATGTCTGAGCCGTTGAGTTTCATTTCTTCAAAAAACCTCCAATAGATGAATATGCATGGGTATACAAAATGCAATTAACGCTATTATATCACCCATCAATGGCCGTGTCAATGAATTTGCCGTGATTTTGTCAATTTGTTAATGTTTTGGTTTTCT
The DNA here is from genome assembly GCA_946185345.1 of uncultured Clostridia bacterium. Classification (GTDB taxonomy): domain Bacteria; phylum Bacillota; class Clostridia; order Oscillospirales; family Acutalibacteraceae; genus RUG762. Next base: position 366 of record CAMHJC010000174.1, on the reverse strand, counting down.
GAATCAATATGCAAAACGCAGGCGGTCTTTTTTCATACGACAGGCCGCCGAATCATCCTTCAAAAAAAGTTAGCCTTGACTAATACCGCTTTTTATGATAAACTTGTCCTCAATAAGGGAGTAGTCGGCGCGGGCGGCCTTCACACCGTCTGTGCGACAAAGTTCGACATACTGAAACACGCACTTCGGCCACGCACTTCGGCCACGCGTTTCCGGCTTTGTATTAAACGGCGAGACTTATCTGCTTTATTTTGGGGGCAGATGAGTGTCGCCGTTTTTGTTTTATCCCATTTAATAAATATTAATCCGGAAATACAATATCTATCCATTTTTTCTTCAGCCGAGGGAAGGATTTTTTTGGTTTTT
>CAMHJC010000173.1 GCA_946185345.1 uncultured Clostridia bacterium | reverse complement strand
ATTGCGACAATCTTACCGTCTACGCTCCGCATAATGCGGGCTATTACGGTTCCAATCTCGGCGACTGCAAGGAATGGATCGTTCTATAGCGCTGCGTGGCGTGATTTTTTTCAAAAAAATTTCAAAAGAAAAAGGAAATTGAAAAGCACCTGACGAAGGCCGATGGCCCGACATCAGGCGCTTTTTTTCTTGGAGAGAAAAGGAATAAACAGAGGTGTGATTTTTTGTCCGGGCGCCTGACGTATCGCTCACGCAGTCAGGCGGCCAGGCATTATTCAAACACTTCTTTGAAGCACGAGAAGTGCTCGCAGCCGATGTCGGTGTAGGAGACCGACAGCAGACAGCTCATCACGCTGTAGGCATTTTCGGTGATTCCCAGAGTTTGCTCTATGATCTTTTCCGTTTCCTGAATGGATAAATCGTAGGACAGGCTCATCATTTCCGTTTCGAGGGCGGCGCCGTTGATATGTCCGAGCATTTTTTCCACAAGCAGCCGCGCCCGGTCGCTGTTCCACTGAATTCCGTCTTCCGCTTCCTCCGCCGCTTGGCTTAAACTGCTCAAAAAGGCTTTTTCGAGCAGCTGATCCGCCTTTTCGGGTTCAAGGAAGAGCGAGCGGTAATCCAGCCTGTTTCCGTCGGCGTCGAAGCAGTAAACGGTTCTGTAGATGGCCGAGAAGTATTCGGGATTGGGATTTTCCGGCGTCCATGCGTCCTCCGTGGTAACCGAATAATTGATCTGCGTGACAAAGCTGTAATAGACGGGTGATCGGTTGAAGCAGGCGTTTGTATTGATGTCGCCGGACAGGATCATTCCTTTCTTTTTGCCGAGTATTTTGGCGGCTTTTTTCTTGATCACTTCGTCGCTCACAGGCAGATGCTCTTTGTCAAAGGTGATGGCTTCCATCTGACGGACGATCTTTTCGGGGGTGTCTTTGAGGTATTTGTACTGTCCGGAAAAGACCCTTCGGCTGTCGGAAGTGTCCGACCTGGCAACTGTTTGGGTGTCGTAGCGTGCCGAAAAACGGCAGAGCTTTCCCTCCTCCTCGTACAGCCGCTGTCCCGCCGCACGGAACGGAAGGAGAGCGCCGTCAATTTCGTCGGAAGAAAGCGCAATCGGATACGGGTGAAACCAGGCGTAAAATTCGGGCGTGTCGTAGTCGAAATACAGACAGATGTTTCCTTCCCTGCCCACCAGGAATTTCTGCCCGGGCTTGATGCTCTTAAAAGGCGAAACAACCGCGAGATCGGAATACGGACTGAATTCGTTGCTTTCCCCGTCAAATCCGGATTTCATCAGACATTGGTCGATATTGCGGTTGATCATTTCGATGTAGTCGGTGCCGGGAGCGAAAAAGTCGCTGAGCGCAAGCTCTTTTCCGGTTGACAGATCAAAGGTCATCGGGAGGACATAGGAATAGCTGAATTCGGTAGAGCCTGATTCGTCGTTAAACCACATATAGCAGGCCGCGTTGACACTGAGAATGTTGTTGCAGTTGAATTCGGGGAACATATACATATGATACATTCTGTTCATGTCGCTGTACTGCTTCATCTTCAATGAAATGCCGCGGTATGGCGGTATGAATTCCTCTTTGCGCATGTCATCCATCGTGCGTTTGATCCTGCGGTTGATCTGATCCTCGACAGTCTGATTCTTCAGTCCGTCGATCTCAAAATATTCGGCAAAGCATCCTTCTGGCGCATCCAGATCAATCGTGCGGATCTGAATGCCGTTGACCATGACAATGCCCTTTTCAAAGAGGCTTTTGTATTTTTTTCCGCTGTCGCTGCCGCACCCGGAGACGCACGTCAAAAGCAGGGCGCAGGAGATCAGCAGGCTGATGAATTTACGTGCGGTTTGCGACATATCCGTTTTCCTCCGCTAATTTGGCGCCTTCTTCGCTCTGACACCAGGCGATGATCTTCCTCACCACGCTGTCCTGAGGCGTATCGGTGCGTATGACGATCTGAGACTGATTGATCATGGGATAACTGCGGTCCGAAATGGTTTCATCAGAGGGAATAATGCCGTCCACGCCCAGCAGCTTGATCTGGTCGGTGTAGTGCATGCTCGATACATAATAGTAGTAGGAATAGCCGATGGCGCCTTGGGCGTTGTCGTAATTGGCGACCGCGTCCACAATCTCGCCCATATCGCCGATGGCCAGCTCAGTGGGAGCCGGCATGACCTTCTCCTTGGGCAGCAGGAAGCGGTAAAGTCCCGTCTGACTGCCGGAGCCTTCGTTGCGCTGGTAGGGAATGATCTCCACGTCGTCGCCCCCCAGTTCCTTCCAGTTTTTGATTTTGCCACGGTAGATGTCCTGGAGCTGCTTTTTGGTGAGACTCTTGACGGGATTGTCCTTGTTGACAAAGAAGACAAATCCTCCGTTTAAGATGGGGTGATATTCAAATGTCACGCCTGCCTCTCTGGCGGTGCTGACCTGTTCTTCCGAAGGCATGGCGCAGAAGATCATGTCCACTTTGCCGTCGGTGAGATTCTGGTAGGCGGAAGGCGTATTGCTGCACAGCACAAGCGTCCGGGCTTCCTCGATGTCCACGTTCAGCAGCCTGGCGGTCATTGCCTCATAATAAGGCGCCAGCGCGAGCGCTCCGTCGATGACGGGAAGCTCTTCCCTGGTGAGCGTCAGCGAGACGGCTTCCTGGGGGGTGCTGTCTGTTTTGTCCTCGTTGGTTCCGCAGGCGGTGACGGCGACGGCCGTCAGCAGCGAAAGCGCAAGGCAGAGAAATCTTTTGCCGTTTTTGGCTGGTCTGGATTTTTTCATTGTACAAAACCGTCCTTTACTGAAAGAATATCAATATTATCCTCCGGCGCCTGCTGCCGGATCTGATTCCTGATGTGAATGACGAATGGCACAGGGCCGCAGATTCCTTCGGATGCTTTGTAATACTAATTTTCAGCTAAAATCAGACATTCTTTGCGGCCTATTTTGCGCCCTG
>CAMHJC010000172.1 GCA_946185345.1 uncultured Clostridia bacterium | reverse complement strand
TCCCATTATTGTGCTGCGCTTGCTTTTTTCTTTTTATTATCAATATTTAGTTGCCGGAGTAATAATTGGCGCTGCGCTATGCTTTTTCTTTTTCCTTTTACAATCGCCTGCTGAATCATTCAAATTCCACTAAGAGACACAAAAGCGCCCATCGACAGACAGGCGCCATTTAAACACATACTCAGTAAAAGCACCCATCATGCAGCCTTTGCCACCTTACCGCAAGGCAGGTTGGCGTGCAGTCAAAGGGGCTGTCCCTCGTGCACTCTCTATGCTAATTTCATCATAGCAGATGTCCTGTGAAATGTCAAGATGTTTTTTTGAATTATTCACAAAAAGTCCGGACACACTCACGGCAGCCTTTCAATAAAAAGCATTGAAATAACAGGCAATCTGTGATACAATGGAACCGATGTCAAATGCAAATAAAGGAGATACACACCATGGTTGATCACGATAAAATAGTCAAAGCCGTCACTGAGATACTCGAAGCCGTCGGAGAGGATACTTCCCGTGAAGGCCTGCTCGAAACGCCGGAGCGTGTCGCCAGAATGTACGAGGAAGTCTTCAGCGGCCTGCACGACGACCCGAAGCGCCATTTAAAAATATTCAACGTGGAGGACAAGGACGGCGAAGTGGTCATTGTCCGTGACATTCCGCTCTACTCCATGTGCGAGCATCACCTGCTTCCCTTCATCGGAAAGTGTCACATCGCCTACATTCCGAAGAACGGCAAGATCATCGGTCTTTCCAAATTCGCCCGGATCGTGGACTGCTTTGCCCGCAGGCCTCAGGTGCAGGAACGTCTCACTGCGCAGATTGCTGATTTTTTATACAAAAACCTTGAGCCGATGGGAGTGGCGGTGGTCATAGAGGCGGAGCATCTCTGCATGACCATGCGGGGAGCCAGAGCCGCCGGAAGCTGTACCCAGACCAGCGCACTCAGGGGAATTGTCCGCAGCGACGCACGCACCCGCAACGAGGTCATGACGCTGCTCGCCGGAGGAAAAACACTGTGAGGCGGCCCTGTATCTGGAAAATCGGCCGGAACAGGGAGTTGGTTCTCGACCGCACATTCATCATGGGCATACTCAATGTCACGCCCGATTCCTTTTCGGACGGCGGCAGTTATTCAAACGAGCAGGCGGCCGTCGCCCGTGCTTTTGAGATGGCGTCTCAGGGGGCCGATATCATTGACGTCGGCGGACAGTCCACACGTCCGGGACATACGCCCATTACGCCGGACGAGGAGTGGAGCAGGATTGAGCCGGTACTGAAGCGGCTTTGCGCCGACGGGAAGCTGATTATTTCGGTTGACACCTATTTTCCCGAGGTGGCGTTGAAGGCGCTGACCTGCGGGGCGCATATTATCAATGACGTCACGGGATTCCGTGAGCCGGCTATGCGGAAATACGCCGCCCGGTACGGCGCCGGATGCGTGATCATGCACGACATTCAGCTGGACGAAGGCGATGACGCATGCGGTGAAATCAAAGCCTTCTTCACCTCACGCGCCGCCGAATGTATGGCGGACGGCATTCACCGGGAAAACATCTGCCTTGACCCCGGCGTCGGCTTCGGCAAAAGCTACTCCCAGAATCTGCAAATCGCCGCCCGTTTCGGCAGTCTCTGCCCGGAAGGTTATCCCATGCTTGCGGCGGCTTCACGCAAACGTGTCATCGGCATGTCCTGCGGCAATCCCCCCGCCGACAGGCGAATGGCCGGCACGGTTGCCTTTCACACGGCCTGCCTGCTCGGCGGAGCCCATATCATCCGGGTTCACGACGTGGCCGAGGCGGTTCAGGCGGCAAAGGTCACAGACGCCATTCTCGCCTGCCGGGATTGACGGGAAATTCAACCGCCGGCGGACTCGGAGAACAATTCAAAATCCCGTTGAGAGATGGATTCATAGCATCTCCCAACGGGATTTTTTTATATTTTCTCAGGAAAGAAACGCAGCCGCCAGAATTACTGCTGAACCGGCGGAACATAATTCTGCTGAGGCTGTGCGCCAAAGCTCTGGGCAAGCTGGATCACTTTCTCGACGGTTTTCATGCAGCTCTTTTTAGGAATGGCGCCGAAGCCGCCCGTCAGAGACATTTCACCTATTGTCAGGGATCCTATTCCGGAGGAAGTCCAGGCGTTGATGAGGAGCATATTGGGCTGATACATCAACTTGATGAACTTCATGGCGGTCGCAAAACCCGTTCCCTTTTTCCACACCAATTCAGGGGCGCTGCCTTCCGCATACTGTGTCATGGAATAGCCTTCCTGCGTAAGAAGGGCGCTGAGGGCTGTATTGATGGCATTCGGGTCGCCCGCAATCGGAACCTGAACAAATGTGCGGGTATTGGTGTGATTGATTGTATAGCTCGTATTGTTCTGCATAATAGTGCCTCCTGATAGTTGAAAATGTAGTTTTCGATGAGTCGCCTACAGGATTATTGTAATACAATCAAAAACAAATGTCAACTTTTATCTTGCCGAAAACAAAAACAGAGCGGCACGCGTTCTTGGCATGCTGCTCTGTCCAGGTTGTTATCTATAATAACATCGTCACGACCGCAAAGCCCTGATGGCCTCGGGTGCTTTCCTCGGCAGGCTCTGCGGGACGATTCATTTGTAATGCGGATCGGAAGGGGCGAAGATCATTACTTCTTAGCCTTTTCTTCCTTCTTCTCCTCTTTGGTTACCAGCTCAATGATGCACATCTCAGCGGCGTCACCTCTGCGGGGACCCTTCTTGATGATGCGTGTGTAACCGCCGTTCACGCCCTCATAGGCGGGAGCGATCTCGTCAAAGAGCTTCTTTGCGACGGTCTCTTTGGTAACGAATGCCATGACGTTTCTCTTGTTGGCAAGAGTGTTTGTCTTGGCCATAGTGATCATTTTTTCAGCCAGAGGCTGTACTTCCTTTGCGCGAGTAACGGTTGTCTCGATCTTGCCGTTTTCAAAAAGGAAAGTTACCATTGCTCTGAGCATAGCCAGTCTGTGATCGGAAGTTCTTCCGAGCTTTCTTGTACCGGGCATGGA
>CAMHJC010000171.1 GCA_946185345.1 uncultured Clostridia bacterium | reverse complement strand
GATAAGAGATAATGGAGAATAGATAATAGATAATAGTGAAAGCGATACACCTCGCCGCGCTGTTGTATTATTCTTTATTCTTTATTCTCTATTCTTTATTCTTTATTCTTTAAAAAAATGCGCTAGGACAAAAAATAACCCAGTTGAATACGGATAATGGAACAACCGAAGATCAGCCCCGTCGGCGTTTCTGTAAGATACGGTTCATCATCCGATTCGTTGCGGCATTGTGTTTCACACAGGAATCTCAAAAAGAAATTGAACACAGCAAAAAAAGACCATTCCATACAGGATGTTGTTGCAAAAAACACATCGCTGGGGGAATGGTCTTTTATTTTTCTTTCATAATGCATATCGCAAAATTCCGCAGACGGAACTAATTAATGCAAATAATATAAGAAAAGGTTGACAAACGGAATAATTTGTGGTATGATTAAATTCAGTATAAGGAATTTATCAAGCATAATAAATTTCTTATAAGGATATACCATCATTCTGAAAGGACTGATACAACACGAATCAAACAAGACCACTTGCCATTGCCTTCGGCGACAGCCGAACGTCAAAGACCTGGCGCAACAGGGAGATGACCTTCGGGGACATCTGCCGGTTTCTCGCAAAGCCGGTCAGGACAAATGAAACCGCCGCTCAGTACGCCGGGATGACACACGACCAGAGGAGCCGCATCAAGGATATTTCCCCCTTTGTCTGCGGCAGACTGAGGGACGGCAGCCGGAAGGCGGATTGTGTGGAATACCGCTCGATGCTGTCGCTTGACGGCGACCGTGTGACGGCGGACTTCATTCGTCACTACCGGGAAAAAATGCCCTATGCGTCCTGCCTGTATTCCACCCACAGCTCCACGCCGGAGAATCCCCGCTGCCGTCTGCTTGTTCCGCTGACAAGGGATGTGACCGGCTACGAATTTGAAGCCCTGTCAAGGCTCTTTGCGGCGGAGCTGGGAATGGAGATGTTCGACCAGTTCTCGCACAGAATCAACCAGCCGATGTTCGCGGGAAGTGTGCCGAGAGACATGGAATACCTGTTTATCGTGACGGAAAAGGACTGGCTTGACCCGGACGCATTTCTTTCCCGATACCCCGGGTGGTATATGCCCTCGAATCTTCCGCACACGCAGGAGGAAGGCAAAGCAAAGGCAAAAGTGACACAGGACAGGAAGCAGGAAAATCCTTTGGAGAAAACCGGCATTGTGGGAGCGTTTTGCCGCACCTATTCCGTCAGCCGTGCCATCGAAAAATACCTTCCCGGCGTCTATCGGAAATGCCGTGAGGAAGGGAGATACGATTACATACCGGGAGAAGGCTCTGCCGGCGTGGCGGTGTACGACGATCTCTTTGCCTACAGCCACCATGCCACCGACCCGGCGGGAGGAAGGCTGCTCAATGCCTTTGACCTCGTGCGGGTGCATCAATGCGGCGCTCCGGACGAAAAAACATCCTATCTGAAAATGTGCGCTCTGGCGAAGGAAGACAAAGCCGTGCAGGCAACACTGGAAAAGGAACGGCTTGAAAAAGCGCAGGAGGATTTTGAAGAAGACAACGCCGGCTGGGAGGAACCGCTGCCGCTGGAAAACATGGCGCTTCCGGCGTTTCCGGTGGAAGCGCTCCCCGCTGTTCTGGGCGACTATGCCCGTGCCGTCAGCCTTTCCACACAGACGCCGGTCGATATGGCGGCTGTCAGCGTGCTGACGGTCGTTTCCGCCTGCATGAGAAATCTTTACAAAGTCGAAGGCAAGGCCGATTGGCTGGAACCCACCAACCTTTACAGCGTGATTATCGCCGAACCGTCCGAACGAAAATCCGCCGTTATTTCTCTGGCCATCAAGCCTGTGAATTCATTTGTCAATGAGTACAACGAACAGCACAAGGTGGAATTTGAGATGTCAAGGGCGGCGAAGCAGCGGCTGGAGAACAGAAGGAACAGCCTGCTGACGCAAAGCAGAAAAAAGGGCGAATCCGGAAGCGCCGAGGAATTCAACGACGAGCTGCACGCACTGGTGGAGGAGATTGTCAATTTCCGGGAGGAAAAGCCGCTGAAAATTTATGTGGACGATACCACCCCCGAAAAACTGACCGAAACACTTTGCGAAAACGGCAACGCCCTTTCCATTATTTCCGCCGAGGGAGGCATCTTCGATATTCTGAGCGGCGCCTATTCCAGCAAGGTCAATATTGACGTGTTTTTGAAGGCGTATTCGGGCGAAAGAATATCCGTTGACAGAATCATGCGCCATTCCGTGTCGGTGGACGAGGCGTGTCTGACCATTCTGCTTTCGGTGCAGCCGGTGGTGATCGGCGAACTGATGGCCAATAAAAAATTCCGGCACAGAGGCCTCACGGCGAGATTCCTTTACGCCTATCCGAAATCATTGGTCGGAAGAAGAAACCTTCATTCCGCACCTGTCCCGGAGAATGTTTACGCCGCCTACAAAAGACTGATCTACAACCTGCTGAGCGAAATGCGGACGGGAGACGCCCGGATCATCAAGCTCACCGCCGGCGCACAGGAGCGCATCGGCACCTTCTACGACTGGGTGGAAAGACGTCTCGGCGGCGAGTATTCCATGTACGGGGACTGGCTGGGCAAGCTGGTGGGCAATACGCTGCGCATTGCCGGCATACTGGCGAGAGCTTCCGTGATGAACCCGGACGGCAGCGGAGCCATTCTGTACGGGGACGATGCCGTGGTCATAGAAGCATCCGTCATGGAAAGCGCCATTAAAATCGCCAGATACTTTCTTGTTCACGCCGTCAACGCTTACGGGGAAATGGGCGTGAGGACGGACGGAAAAGCCACCCTGGCCGCCGTGGACAAAATAAAAGAAAAAGCGCTAAAAACGGTGACACGCCGTGACATAATGCGGTTCTGCCGATGGGTAGGCAGCGCCGAAGAAGCCCAAACCCTGCTCGATACCCTCGAGGATTACGGTTATGTCCGGTTATCGTCCGTGGATTTATCCGATAAGCTCAGAACCGGCCGCCCCAAAAACGCCCTGTATACGGTCAATCCGCATGTGTACCAATGATTTTGTC
>CAMHJC010000170.1 GCA_946185345.1 uncultured Clostridia bacterium | reverse complement strand
AATCAACCCTCTTTCCAACCCCCCCTTCTCCTTTGTTCAGTTTTGAGTGTACCGAAATCAGATTAGCTGATCGCATGGCGATCAGCTTTTTTTGTTGTCAGATTATATTGCTATTGAAGAAAAACGGTGTTATAATAGATGAAAAACAGATTTCTGCTATCAAAAGAAGCGATAGTCGAGCCAAAGAGAAGAAATCAAAAATCAGAATACAGGAGGTCAAGGAAATATGCAGAATTTCCAATATCCGCAGCCCGGTGCGATGGACGAACTGTCGAAGAAATTGAATCATACATTGATCGACCAGCTCAATGACGCGCCGATTCATTCCGATCGCACGCCGAAGCTGTTTGCGGCGGATCTGAAATATTCCCGCCTGCTGCAAGGCAAAAGGCTCAAGGCCAAGGGAGTAACGCTCACATGCACCCATGAGCCGGATGATCCGCCGGTATCCGGCGTTTCGTGGAAAATGGATCATGACAACCGCTATATCACCCGGCTGCCGTTTCTCTATGTGAATACAAAGAGGGAATATTCTGTCGGCGGCAGCAGCAAAACCCTGGACAGAAAGGAAATATTCTACTCCTACATCGTGTGGAACAGAGCGCAGCAGCCGGATGCGCCTTATTCCTGTCCGAATTGCGGCGCGGCCACCACTCTCGGTCATCTCACGGAAGGCTGCCCCTTCTGCGGCACCCGTTTTCTTGCCAATGATCTCTATCCCAAGGCGATCAATTACTACACACTTCCGGCGGCGCAGAATCTCCTCAAACGGCTCAGGCCTTTTGCCGTTGCCGGAGCGATTGCCATGGCGGCGTTCGGTATTGTCTACAATTTCAAGGATATTTCGGCCGGCATCGCCTCGGGCGGCATACTTTCCCTCATCGGCTGGCTGTTCTACGCTGCCTTCGCCGCGGCAGGCGGCGCATTTCTGGGCTATGTCGTGGGTGTCTTTTCGATATTCTTTGAGGTGATTGTCCGTGCGATTGCCTCTGTGCCTGTCATTATAAAGTACGGCACGGCCAAAAGGCGCCTGCCGAATTTCATGCGCCGCTATTCGCCGGATTTTTCGAGCGACCGATTCATTGGCAAGCTGATTTCCATGCTGAATACCATTGTCTACACGGAAAAAGAAGATATCGACAATTGCGCGCTCTATGGTGGAAAACCCATCGGGGACGACTTTTCTGACATCATTGACATGAACTACAACGGTATCCTTGATGTGAGAAAATGCGAAGAAAAGAACGGTTATCTGTATATTCATCTCATTTTGCAGATGAATGTTGTCTCCTGCAAGGACGGAAAGTTCAGCAGCCGTAACCGAAAATGCTGCATGACGGTGAGCAGAAGCGCCTCCGCACCGGAGGATTACGGCTTCAATGTGAAGGCGATACAGTGCAGAAACTGCGGCGGCAGCTTCGACACCACCAAGGAGAAGCGCTGTCCCTACTGCTCCACCGAATACAGCATCAGCGATTACGACTGGGTTGTGACGGAATTAAGCATCCGATAACGCACGGTTTCACGGTGAGAGGAAGTCATTTCACCGTGAAATTATTTATACGGATTTTCGGCCAATACCGTATCAGAACCGCATCGGGTCGAATATCCGGATGTTCTGTGAGGAATTTTCCTCGATCGCCTTGGTGACGAATCTTGCGGCGATGCAGGAATAAACGGGGGACAAATCGCCGCTGCAAAGAGCGAGAATGCAGTTTTTGAAATGCGGATGGGTTCCGATCAACGGAAGCCCGTCGGGTGTGGTGTCATATTCGTGTGAATACTCGCACTGAATTTTGAATGATTCTCCTGCCAGCGCTTTTCCGACGGCTTCCCGGAGGAGGCCGTATCGGAGCGAATCGCTCCTTTCCGCAAAGGGCAGATGTCCCGGAAGCAGGCGCCGGAAGGCTCTGCCGGCGACGACGCTTCCGTCGGGACGGACGGCCAGGCCGGTCGGATGTCTGCCGAAGGTGCGCAGCAGGCATTTTCCCGACCAAGCGGAATTCTCCTCCGGCAGGGCGGTAATCGCCGAGAAGGCGGCGTGTTTCGCAGTCCGGCCGAGAATGGCGCCAATGCCCTGGCCGCCTGTGGCGAATATCAGCCTGTCGGCGTATACCGTGCGGTGTGTGGAAACCGTGATCAAAACGCACCCTTCATCGTTTTTCGGGGTCTGAATATCGACCGCTTCGGTGTGTTCAAAGATTTCCGCGCCGAGTTCTTCCGCCTTCGCCAGGCAGAGGTGGACAAGCGCATAGGGATTCAGCACGGCGCCGCCTTCTTTGGTGAGAATGCCGCCGCACATGTCGAAGGCAAAGGCGCCGGCGGCGGTCTTTCGTGTGATGAAGGTGCAGTCGGGAATTTTCCTGCTCCGTGCGATGTATTCCCTTTCCAGCAGCTCCAGCTCGGTTGGCGTGTCTGTGAACAGCAGGGAGTCCCGCCGCTCGAATCCGCATGCCGCGTTATCGCCGTCCAGCCTTCCGCAGAGGTTCTGCAGATCGTCCAGCGCCTCGGAACCGAGCATGTAGAGGGTGAAGGAGTCGTCAATGTCCATTATCCGGTCGAGTTCGGTCAGGGTGCGGCCGCAGTCGAATTCGGCGCCTCCCGTCATACGGGCGGTCTGTCCGTAGCCGATTTCTCCCGAGGTGATAAGCACCACGCTGCGTTCCGATTCCGCCGCGGCAAGTGCGCAAAGCGCTCCGGTAAGGCCTCCGCCTACCACACAGACGTCGCAGTGCCGGTCCTCGCTCAGCCAGGGATATTTTTTGGGTACAGTGCCGGTGACGGCCGGCGGCTCGTGACGGATGCCGTATTGAATGGGCAGACTGCGATTCTTCATGGTCAGAAATCCTCCGCTTGATGGTTGATCGGCATTATTGTTGGCAAAAAGAATAAATCATAATCATTTGCTTGACATTTTACGTGATAATATGGTTAAATTATAATGAAGTGATACAGTCGGCTGGAAAAGTGAAGAAAAATAAAGAAAGCGCGCAGCGCCCTAACAAGCGAACGTATGTGAGCGTGGGAATCCAAGGGGGCCACTGCCCTCTTGGCAGGGGTCCGGGGGCAGCG
>CAMHJC010000169.1 GCA_946185345.1 uncultured Clostridia bacterium | reverse complement strand
ATTCCTTGCAGAACACAAAATATTCTCGCAAATAATTGTCTACTTTCAACCGAAACTCCACACTCCAAACTCCACACTCCAAACTTAAGCACAGCTCCGCTGTGCGCTTATCTTTCCGTTTATCGCTTTATTCACTGTGTTACGACAGGAGCGCCTTAAGGTAGTGTCCTGTGTAGGATTCCGGAACGGCGGCGATTTCTTCAGGCGTGCCGGCCGCAACGACGGTGCCGCCACGGTTGCCGCCTTCCGGGCCGAGGTCGATGATATAGTCGGCGGTCTTGATCACATCCAGATTGTGCTCGATGACAAGCACGGTATTGCCGCCTTCCACCAGCGTTTGCAGCACTTCGATCAGGCGGTGGACGTCCGCGGTGTGAAGTCCCGTGGTCGGCTCGTCCAGCACGAAAATCGTCTTGCCGGTGGCTCGTTTGGAAAGCTCGGTCGCCAGCTTGACACGCTGCGCTTCACCGCCCGAAAGAGTGGTGGCCGGCTGGCCTATTTTGATGTAGCCGAGTCCCACGTCGTAGAGGGTTTTGAGTTTGCGCACGATTTTCGGGTGATTCTCAAAGAAGGCAACGCCGTCCTCCACCGTCATGTCCAGCACATCCGAAATGCTCTTGCCCTTGTACTTGACTTCGAGCGTCTCACGGTTATAGCGCTTGCCCTTGCAGACTTCACAGGGGACGTACACATCCGGCAGGAAGTGCATTTCAATCTGAATGATGCCGTCGCCTTCGCAGGCCTCGCAGCGGCCGCCTTTTTTGTTGAAGGAAAAGCGTCCCGAGTCGAATCCCCGCAGCTTGGATTCCTGGAGATTGGCAAAAAGATCACGGATATCGGTGAATACGCCCGTGTAGGTGGCAGGATTGGAACGGGGCGTTCTCCCGATGGGAGACTGGCTGATTTCAACGATTTTGTCCAGATATTCCACGCCTTCTATGCCGTCATGCCTGCCCCAGACAATTCTCGCCCGGTTGAGGTCGCAGGCAAGGCGCTTATAAATGATTTCGTTGACAAGAGAACTTTTGCCCGAACCTGAAACGCCTGTCACGCAGGTGAAGGTGCCAAGAGGCACAGAAACGTCGATGTGCTTCAGATTGTTCTCGGCGGCGCCTCTGACGGTAAGCCATTGGCCGTTGCCGGGGCGGCGCTTTTCCGGAACGGGAATTTTTCTGACTCCGCTGAGATACTGTCCGGTGACGGAATTCTCGCATTTGATGAGGTCGTCCACCGTTCCGGCAAAGACCACCTCGCCTCCGTGAATGCCTGCTCCCGGGCCGATGTCCACAACGTAATCGGCAGCCCGGATGGTGTCCTCGTCGTGTTCCACCACAATGAGTGTATTGCCGAGGTCGCGCAGCCTTTGCAAAGTGGCAAGAAGCTTGTCATTGTCGCGCTGGTGAAGGCCGATGCTCGGCTCGTCCAGAATGTAAAGCACGCCGGTGAGATAGGAGCCGATCTGGGTGGCCAAACGGATTCTCTGGCTCTCGCCGCCCGAAAGCGTGCCGGAAGAACGGGAGAGCGTGAGATACTCCAGACCCACATTGTTGAGGAAGCCAAGGCGCAGCCGCACTTCCTTGAGTATGCGGTCGGCAATGAAATGCTCGTGTTCGGTGAGAGTGAGCCGGTCAAGGAATTCCAGCGCTTCGGTGACCGAGAGCCTGCAGAACTGGGCAATATTCAGGCCGCCCACCGTGACCGAGAGAATCTCCGGCTTCAGGCGGTCGCCGTGGCAGAAATCGCAGGGATCTTCGGTCATCAGGGACTCAATGTCATGCCTTGACCAGGCGCTCTGGGATTCTTTGTAGCGGCGCTCGAGATTGGGAATGACGCCTTCGAATTTTCCCATGAATTTGCTGCGTCCCAAGGTTCCCATGCGCATGAATTCAAGCTCCCTGTCGCCTGTGCCGTAGAGAATGGCGTTGACCGCTTCCTCGCTCATTTTTTCGACAGGCGTATCGAGCGTGAAGCCGTAGGCTTTTCCCAGGCCCTTGAAGTACATCATGGCAAAGGAATTCTCATCGGTGGAATACCAGCCGGACGCCCTGACAGCGCCTTTTCTCAGCGAAAGCGAACGGTCGGGAATCACCAGATCGGGATTGACCTTCATGAAAATACCCAGACCAGTGCAGTGTTCGCAGGCTCCCTGAGGACTGTTGAAGGAGAACATGCGGGGCGTCAGTTCGTCCATGCTGATGCCGTGCTCCGGACAGGCGTAATTCTGCGAGAAGAGGATTTCCTCGCCGCCCACAACGCTGACCAGCGAAATGCCGCCCGTGAGCTTCGAGGCCGTTTCAACCGAATCGGCAAGACGGCTGCGGATCTCCGGCTTGATGACGAGGCGGTCGACCACCACATCAATGTCGTGGCGGTTATTTTTTTCCAGCTTGATTTCCTCCGAAAGATCGTAGATATTTCCGTCAATTCTCACACGGACAAAGCCGGATTTGCGCACACTGTCAAGCTCTTTCTGGTGCGTGCCTTTTTTTGCTTTGATAATCGGCGCCATGATCTGGATTCTGGTGCCTTCCTCCATTGCGAGGACTCTGTCCACAATCTGATCGACCGTCTGCTGCTGAATCTCACGTCCGCAGACCGGACAGTGAGGGATGCCGATATGGGCATAGAGCAGACGCAGATAGTCGTAGATTTCGGTGACCGTTCCGACGGTGGAACGTGGATTTTTGGATGTGGTCTTCTGGTCGATAGAGATGGCCGGCGAAAGACCCTCGATGGAATCCACTTCCGGTTTGCTCATCTGTCCCATGAACATCCGGGCATAGGACGACAGCGACTCCATGTAACGCCGCTGTCCCTCCGCAAAGATGGTGTCAAAGGCTAGCGAACTCTTGCCCGAACCGGACAAGCCCGTGAATACCACCATTTTGTCGCGCGGAAATTCAACGTCGATATTTTTTAAATTGTTTTCCTGCGCTCCGCGCACAATGATTTTATCCATTGCCATATTTTAAAATAATCCTCCTGCGTTTGTCGGTTGTATAGTATTACTCCGGCAACTAAATATTGATAATAAAAAGAAAAAAGCAAGCGCAGCGCCAATAATGGGAGTCCAGGGGGGCCACTGCCCTCCTGGCCCGTCCAGGGC
>CAMHJC010000168.1 GCA_946185345.1 uncultured Clostridia bacterium | reverse complement strand
ACCAAAAAAATCCTTCCCTCGGCTGAAGAAAAAACCGATAGATATTGTATTGCCGTAGAATTAAGTCAAAAAATCCGGGTACGAGCCAACAGAAAAGCTCGTACCCGGATTGGTGTTTTTTCCGGGACTGTTCTATTGAGAGCGTTCCGCCTTCCGGGAGGTGTTCCTGACTGCTGTCAGCCGGCGCTTACGGACAATTACTCAACGTCCTGCATGGCGTCGTAGCCGGTTTCGCCTGTGCGAACCTTCACAACGTCCTCTACGTCATAGACGAATATCTTGCCGTCGCCGATGTGTCCGGTATACAATACCTTCTTGGCGGTCTCGATGACCGACGCCACCGGAACGGCGCATACCACGATGTCAACCTGCACCTTGGGCAGCAGGCTTGCTTCGATCTGGACGCCGCGGTAATACTCCGGCTTGCCCTTCTGAGCGCCGCAGCCGAGGACGTGAGAAACCGTCATGCCTGTGATGCCGATGCCCATCATGGCGTTCTTGAGCGGCTCGAGGCGGGATTCCTTGCAGACGATCTCCACCTTGGTGATCTTGGGTCTGCCCTCCTCCACGAAGGAAGGCACCTTGCTGACCGTAACGGCCTCCGCTACGGGTGCGTCGCCATCCACAACCACCGGCGCATCGCCTTCCTCCACATATTCGGGAGTCATGGCAAATCCTGCGTAAGCGGAAGGCATACCGTGTTCGGTTGCGTCAAGGCCCTGCACTTCTTCATCGCGGGAAACGCGCAGACCGAAGATCGCTTTGATAAGAAGGAAGGTAAGGGTGATGGTTACTACCGTCCAGGCAGCCACCGAAGCAAATCCGATCAGCTGCAATTCCATCAGTTTGAAGCCGCCGCCGTAGACCAGACCCACAAGCTCCTTGCCGCTGGCGTCGGCGATGGAATAGCCGGGAGCGGTATTGGTGGCGAAAAGGCCGACCGAAAGCGTACCCCAGATGCCGTTCATCATGTGGACTGCCACAGCGCCCACCGGATCGTCGATGTGCAGCTTGTGATCGAGCAGCCACACGCCGAATACCACCAGCACGCCTGCCACGGCGCCGATGGCAATGGCGCCGAAGGCGTCGGTTACGTCACAGGGAGCCGTGATGGCCACCAGACCGGCGAGAGAAGCGTTCAGACACATGCTGACATCCGGCTTGCCGTACTTGATCCAGGTGAAGATCATGCAGACAACGGTGGCGACTGCCGGAGCGACCGTTGTGGTGAGGAAGACAGAACCGAGCTGTTCAACGGATGTGGCGGCGGCGCCGTTGAAGCCGTACCAGCCGAGCCAGAGAATAAACACGCCGAGGGCGCCGAGGGCGATATTGTGACCGGGGAAGGCATTGACCTTGGTGACCTTGCCTTCGGCGTTCCTGTTGAACTTGCCGATACGGGCGCCGAGAATCTTCGCGCCGATAAGAGCGGAAATGCCGCCCACCATATGAATGGCGCAGGAGCCGGCGAAATCATGGAATCCCATTTGGCTCAGCCAGCCGCCGCCCCAGATCCAGTGCGCTTCAATGGGATAGATCAGCGCCGAGATCACGCCGGAATAGATGCAGTAGGAAAGGAACTTGGTGCGCTCCGCCATGGCACCCGAAACGATGGTCGCCGTGGTCGCGCAGAATACCAGATTAAAGACGAAGTTGGAAAAATCGAAATTGGCATAGGATGTAAAGATATCGAATCCCGGCTTGCCGATGAATCCCAGCAGGTCTTCACCCATCAGCAGGCCGAAGCCGATCAGGATGAACACCACGGTGCCTATACAGAAGTCCATCAGGTTTTTCATGATGATGTTGCCGGTGTTCTTCGCCCGGGTGAAGCCTGCCTCCACCATGGCGAATCCCGCCTGCATCCAGAATACCAGTGCCGCGCCGATCAGAAACCAGACGGCAAACAATTGTTCGGAAGTTGTCGTCGTGACATACTCCCTGATTGCTTCATTCATAAAGAATCAGCTCCTCCAAAAATAAAAATGTGATTTATAAAAGAAGGCAGATACCTTGCCCGCAATTGCGTTGCCGCAATCGTTACAACAAGATACCTGCCGCCTTTGACAGAAAATATGCAGTTGTCAGTGGTTAGTGGTTAGTGATTAGTGGTTAGTGGTTAGTGATCAGTGGGGAATGTTGGACAGCGCTTATTTTCCAGCGCCTCCGACGCTCCACAACTCCACACTCCACATTCCACACTCCACACTTTTGAAAATCACACACCGAAGAGAATCTCACCGTAGGAAGGATAGGGCCAGTACTGTGCGGAGGTCTTGCGCTCCATGGCGTCGCCCAGTTCACGAAGTTCGCCCATTACGGCGAATACGACTTCTCTGTAATAAGTGGCCTGCGCCAGGTTGTCGCCGTCGTATTTCTTTGCGCCTTCGACGGCCTTTTCCAGATCGGCTGTCTTCCTGACGAATTTTTCAAGCAGACCCGAGAGTTCTTCCACAAGGGATGTTTCGGCGTAGACCGAGAAGGATTCGGAGAGAGCCTTCTTTGCGAGCGCTGTCGCAGTGAGCTTGCCGACAAAGTCGCTGACCGCCGGAGCAATGTTCTTCTGCGCCATGTCGATCATGGTCAGGGCTTCTATGTGGAGCTGCTTGACGTAGTGCTCCAGCTCGATTTCGTAACGGGCGTGGATCTCCGCTTCGGAGACAATGCCGTTCTTGACAAAGAGATCGACGTTCTTCTTATCTATATAATGCGCCATGGCCTCGGGCAGCGAACGGTAGTTGCAAAGACCTCTGCGGGCGGCTTCTTCCACCCATTCGGCGGAGTAGTTGTCGCCGTTGAAGATGATGTTCTTATGCTCGGTGAATACCTTGCGGACAAGCTCCTTCACGGCTTCGTCAAGGTCGTCGGCGTCCTTCAGCGCATCGTAGAACTGGCCGAGCTCCTCCGCCACCATGGTATTGAGCATGTAGTTCGGGCATCCTATATTTAAGGAAGAACCCAGCGCGCGGAATTCAAACTTGTTGCCGGTGAAGGCAAAGGGAGAGGTGCGGTTGCGGTCGGAGGTGTCCTTCTTGAAGTCGGGCAGCACATCCACGCCGGTGAGCATGTCGGATTTGCCGGCGCTCTTGTATTCTCTGCCGTCGATGATGGCGTCCACCAGAGCGCCGAGATCGTCGCC
>CAMHJC010000167.1 GCA_946185345.1 uncultured Clostridia bacterium | reverse complement strand
CGGAAACAACGAGGATAGCGCCGTCCATCTGAGCAGCACCGGTGATCATGTTCTTGACGTAGTCAGCATGGCCGGGGCAGTCAACGTGAGCATAGTGACGGTTGTCAGTCTCATACTCAACGTGAGCGGTGTTGATTGTAATACCTCTTTCTCTCTCTTCGGGAGCCTTATCGATGTTAGCGTAATCAACGAAGGCGGCGTCGCCCTTCATAGCGAGAACCTTGGTGATAGCTGCGGTCAGAGTGGTCTTACCGTGGTCAACGTGGCCGATAGTACCAATGTTGACATGGGGTTTAGTTCTTTCAAATTTTTCCTTTGCCATGGGAAATTTCCTCCTTTAGTAGATGAATATAAATATAATATATCACAATCATCAGAAATTGCAATATGGTTTAAAAAATTTTACAATTGTTACTGCACATGCCGCGCATGTACCGACAATCAGTCTCTCTTTGCTCTGTCGGCAATGATCTTCTCGGCAACGGACTTGGGAACCTCGGTGTAGTGGGAAGGCTCCATGAAGTAGTTGCCGCGTCCCTGAGACTTGGAACGAAGGTCGGTTGCGTAACCGAACATCTCAGAGAGAGGAACCATCGCATTGATCTGCTGGGCGCCGGAAATGGCTTCCATGCCCTGGATCAGGCCGCGGCGGGAGTTGAGGTCGCCGATGACGTCGCCCATGTATTCCTCAGGAACAGTGACGACAACGTGCATGATAGGCTCGAGAAGGACGGAACCGCCCTGCTTGAGGCCTTCCTTGACTGCCTGAGAACCGGCAATCTTAAATGCCATATCGGAGGAGTCAACCTCGTGATAAGAACCGTCGTACAGAGTGACCTTGACGTCGACGACGTTGTAGCCGGCGAGAATACCGGTGAGCAATGCGCCCTGAGCACCGGCGTCAACCGCAGGAATGTACTCCTTCGGAACGGTACCGCCTGTGACGGCGTTGATGAATTCGTAACCCTTGCCGGTCTCGTTCGGCTCGACCTTGAGCTTGACGTGAGCGTACTGACCGGAACCGCCGGACTGTCTCTTGAACTTGTGGTCAATGTCGGCAGCCTTGCGGATGGTTTCTTTGTAAGCGACCTGAGGTGCGCCTACGTTGGCTTCTACCTTGAATTCACGGAGCAGACGGTCGACGATAATTTCGAGGTGAAGCTCACCCATACCGGCGATAATGGTCTGGCCTGTTTCTTCATCGGTGTAGGCCTTGAAGGTCGGATCTTCCTCAGCCAGCTTGGCCAGAGCGATACCCATCTTCTCCTGACCGGCCTTGGTCTTGGGCTCGATGGCGACTCTGATAACAGGCTCGGGGAATTCCATGGACTCGAGAATAACCGGATGTGCCTCATCGCACCAGGTATCACCTGTGGTGGTGTATCTGACGCCGATGCCGGCGGCGATGTCGCCTGCGTAGCAGACCTCGATGTCCTTGCGGTCATTGGCGTGCATCTGCAGGATACGGCCGATTCTCTCGGTCTTGTCCTTGGTGGAGTTGTAAACGGCTGTGCCCTTCTCGAGCTTACCGGAGTAAACGCGGAAGAAGCAGAGCTTGCCGACAAACGGGTCGGTTGCGATCTTGAAAGCAAGAGCCGCAAAAGGCTCGGTATCTGAAGAATGGCGCTCGACTTCCTCGTCGGTCTTGGGATTGATGCCCTTGATGGCGGGAACGTCGGTAGGAGCCGGCATGTAAGCGACGATCGCGTCAAGCAGCTTCTGTACGCCCTTGTTCTTGTAGGAAGTACCGCAGCACACGGGAACCATTGTATTGGCAATGGTGGATTTGCGGATGGTTCTCTGGATTTCATCCATGGTGAGTTCCTCACCGTTGAAGTACTTATCCATGAGCTCCTCGTCCTGCTCAGCGACGTGCTCGATGAGTTCGTCGTGATACTTCTGAGCAAGCTCGGCCATATCGTCGGGAATATCCACAACGGAGATGTCGGTGCCGAGGTCGTTGTTGTAAATGTAAGCCTTCATTTCAATCAGGTCGATCAGACCCTTGAAATCCTCCTCAGCGCCGATAGGCAGCTGAATCGGAACGGCGTTGCATTTCAATCTGTCTTTCATCATGTCCACAACGCGATAGAAGTCTGCGCCCATGATGTCCATTTTATTTACATAGACCATGCGAGGAACCTTGTAGTTATCAGCCTGTCTCCAAACTGTTTCCGACTGAGGCTCAACGCCGCCCTTTGCACAGAGAACCGTTACCGAACCGTCGAGAACTCTCAGCGAGCGCTCAACTTCAACAGTAAAGTCAACGTGACCGGGGGTGTCGATTATGTTGATACGAACATCTTTTTTGTTGGCGTCCTTCCAGAAGCAGGTGGTTGCAGCGGAGGTAATGGTGATACCTCTCTCTTTTTCCTGAACCATCCAGTCCATTGTGGAAGCGCCGTCATGTGTTTCACCGATCTTGTGATTTACGCCGGTGTAATACAGGATACGCTCCGTAGTGGTGGTTTTACCTGCGTCGATGTGAGCCATGATACCAATATTACGGGTCTGTTCAAGTGAAACCTGTCTTGGCATAATGTCCTCCTCATTTTTTACACTGAATTAATGGCTTTCACTCCGAACCGCATGCAGGTGAAGCTGCGGCTCAGAGGGCTCCCCGCAGGCGCATCAACTGCGTTTGCGGAAAAATCAGAGATAAAAAGTCCGCTGTGCGGGCGATTACCATCTGAAGTGCGAGAAAGCCTTGTTTGCTTCTGCCATCTTGTGAGTATCCTCACGCTTCTTGGCAGCTGCACCGCTGCCGTTGACAGCGTCGAGAATCTCGTTGGCAAGGCGTTCCTTCATTGTTCTCTCGCTGCGCAGACGAGCGTACTTGGTCAGCCAGCGCAGACCGAGAGTCTCACGTCTTTCGGGGCGAACCTCGATAGGAACCTGGTAAGTCGCACCACCGACACGGCGGGCCTTGACTTCCAGCAAAGGCATAATGTTTTCCATTGCGGCCTCAAAAACTTCCAGGGGATCCTTTCCGCTCTTCTGGCCGACGATTTCAAAAGCACCGTAAACTATCTTCTGAGCAACACCCTTTTTGCCGTCGAGCATGATGTTGTTCACCAGACGTGTGACGATCTTGGAATTGTAGATCGGATCGGGCAAAACGTCGCGTTTTGCTATTGAAC
>CAMHJC010000166.1 GCA_946185345.1 uncultured Clostridia bacterium | reverse complement strand
GGCAAAAACCAAAAAAATCCTTCCCTCGGCTGAAGAAAAAATGGATAGATATTTTTTTGCCGGATTAATAGTATAAATTCAGATTTATCCTTCTCCCAGCAGTATTTCCAGCATTTTTTCGGGATTGTTCAGAAAACGCTTCGTCAACCCAAAATGCTCCGTCTGACTGTACGGAACCGTTCTGATGCCGTCTTCCGTCAGCTCTATCACCTGCGCGCCGGGAAACGCCATGAGAATCGGCGAATGGGTGGCGATGATAAACTGGGAATTGTTTTTGACAAGCTTATTCATCAGCACCATCAGCGTCATCTGCCTTGACGGAGAAAGAGCCGCTTCCGGCTCGTCCAGCAGATAAATGCCGTTCCCGCCGAAGCGGTTTTTCGCCAGTGCCAGAAAGCTCTCGCCGTGCGACTGCTCGTGCAGCGAAACGCCGCCGTAGCTGTGGATGACGGGACCGCCGAAGGAAAACTCGCTGTCGATTTTGTCGATGTAGGAAGCGGCATTGTAAAAGCTCTCGGCTCTCAGAAAGAAGCCGTCCTTCGGATGAAATCCCTTGACCACCGTGATATATTGATTCAGTTCGGAATGGGTGTCGGCGGTGGAAAAGCGGAAATTCCGCGTGCCTCCTTCGGCATTGAAGCCCATGGATACGGCAATTGCCTCCAGCAGCGTGGATTTTCCCGTGCCGTTTTCGCCTACCAGAAAGGTGACATCCGACGTGAAGGCAAGCTCTTTCATTTTCCGTAGATTCTTCACCACCGGAAGCTCCGCGAGATACGAATCTTCCGGCGGATTATGTTTGAGATAGATATATTTGATGAATTTTTCGTAATCGGGCATTGAATTGGCTCCCTACATTCCAAGGGCAACAGCCCTTCCTTCATTATTCACTATTCGTTATTCACCATTCGCTAAGTGAACTTATTTCGCACTCAGTTCCTTGATGCGGTCCCTGAGATAGGCCGCCTGTTCGAAGTCGAGGAGCTTTGCCGCCTGCTTCATCTGCTTGGTCAGCTCGTTGATAAGGTGTTCCCGTTCGGATTTGGTTAATTTTTTGCCGGACTTCTCGCATTGGCCGTTCTCATCGTGCTGGGTGATTTCGATGACGTCGGACACCTTCTTGATGATGGTCTTGGGAATGATGCCGTGCTCCTCGTTGTACTTCATTTGGATGTCGCGGCGGCGCTGGGTCTCTGTAATGGCCCGTTCCATGGAAGGCGTCACGCTGTCGGCGTACATGATGACCTGGCCTTCGGCGTTTCGGGCGGCTCTGCCTATTGTCTGGATGAGCGAGGTTTCGCTTCGGAGGAAGCCTTCCTTGTCTGCGTCCAGAATCGCCACAAGCGACACTTCGGGAATATCCAGACCTTCACGCAGGAGGTTGATGCCCACCAGCGTGTCGAATTCTCCCAAGCGCAGGTCTCTTATGATCTCCATGCGCTCCACCGTGTCGATGTCGTGGTGAAGATAGCGCACTCTCATGCCGAGTGATTCCATGTAATCGGTGAGATCTTCCGCCATCTTTTTGGTAAGCGTAGTGACCAGCGTGCGAAAGCCCTTTTCGGCACGGGTGTTGATTTCGGAAATGAGGTCGTCGATCTGTCCCTCGGTCGGCCGCACCGAAATTTCCGGATCAACCAGTCCGGTGGGACGGATCACCTGCTCCACGATCTGCTCAGCGTGTTCCCTTTCAAAGGGACCGGGGGTGGCGCTGATGTAAATCGCCTGATGGATGAGGGAGTAGAATTCCTCGAATTGCAGCGGACGGTTGTCGTAGGCCGACGGCAGACGGAAGCCGTAGTCGATGAGATTCTTCTTGCGGGCGTGATCGCCGGCATACATCGCCCGCACCTGCGGCAGACTCACATGCGATTCGTCCACGAAGAGAAGGAAATCCTCGGGGAAGTAATTGATCAGGGTAAAAGGCGGCGTTCCGGGCGCTCTGCCGGACAGCACCCTGGAGTAATTCTCGATGCCCGGGCAGAAGCCGACTTCCATCAGCATTTCCATATCGTAGCTGACACGCTGCTGAATACGCTGCGCTTCTATCAGCTTGTTGTTCTGCTGGAAATACTGGATGCGTTCCCTCAGCTCGTCCTGAATTTCGTCCATCGCCCTGCCCATTTTCTGCTCCGGCACGATGTAATGGGACGCAGGATAAATCGCAATGTGACTGAGCACCGCTTTCAGCTCGCCGGTGACGTAATTGATCTCGGAGATGCGGTCGATCTCGTCCCCGAAGAATTCAATGCGAATGACGGTTTCCTTTGAATACGATGTGAAAACCTCCACCACATCGCCCCGCACACGGAAGGTATTGCGTGCAAATTCGATATCGTTGCGGCTGTACTGAATTTCGGTGAGCTTCCTGAGCACCTCGTCACGGCTTTTTTCCATGCCGGGACGGAGCGAAAGCACCATGTTGCGGTAGTCGATCGGGTCGCCCATGCTGTAAATGCATGAGACCGACGCCACGATAATGACATCCCTTCTTTCGGAAAGGGCGGAAGTGGCGCTGTGACGCAGACGGTCGATCTCGTCGTTGACAGACGAATCCTTTTCAATATAAGTGTCGGTGGTGGGAATGTAGGATTCCGGCTGGTAATAGTCGTAATAGCTGACAAAAAATTCCACGGCGTTCTCCGGGAAGAATTCACGGAATTCGTTGCAGAGCTGTGCCGCCAGCACCTTGTTGTGAGCCAGCACGAGCGTCGGCTTGTTCATCTGGGCGATGACGTTGGCCATGGTGAAGGTCTTGCCGCTTCCGGTAACGCCGAGAAGCGCCTGTTCGTGATAGCCCTTTTTCAGTCCGTCCACGAGCTGTGCGATGGCCTCCGGCTGGTCGCCTGTCGGCTTGTAATCCGATACGAGCTTGAAATGATCCATTTTGTACTTCCCCCCGATTTTGTTCCTATGCGTAACTTTAGTATTATACCACTTTCCGGCAATGAATTCAATCATTTTCTCCGCACACCATTATACGCCTTGTCTCTCAGAATTGCAACAGTGTAATTGTTAATTTATCATTAATGCGATTTAAAATGCAATGAAATCTCCGCGTTTCCGGCCTATAAACCAATCACAACCCGTATATTCCACTGTCGTAAACGGAACATACGGGTTGTGTTTTACATGATGAAAATAATTAATGTAATAAAAATAAT
>CAMHJC010000165.1 GCA_946185345.1 uncultured Clostridia bacterium | reverse complement strand
TATGTACATGTTATAATAATGCTAATTATTTTAATGCATTTTATTATAATTATTAAATATGAAAATAATGTAAAGGATAGATGAATTTGAAAGGAATTGTTCTTTCCGGCGGAAGCGGTACGAGATTGTATCCGATCACGAAAAGCTTTACCAAGCAGTTGCTGCCTATTTACGATAAGCCAATGATCTATTACCCTTTGTCTGTGCTGCTGCTCTCAGGTATCAGGGATATTTTGATTATCACCACTCCGGATGACATTCATCTGTATCAGAAGCTTCTCGGCGACGGCAGTCAGCTTGGCGTCAGCTTCAGCTATCTCATCCAGGAAAAGCCCAGAGGAATCGCACAAGCGTTTATCGTCGGTGAGGACTTTATCGGTGACGACAATGTCTGTCTGGTCCTTGGTGACAATATTTTCCATGGCAGTTCGCTGGTTGACCGGCTGAAAGAAGCTGCCTCCAAAAAGAAGGGCGCCACTATTTTTGGATATCCCGTCAATAATCCAATGGAGTTCGGTGTGGTCTCATTTGACCAAAACGGCAAAGCGCTGGAAATAACCGAAAAGCCTGCATGTCCAAAATCAAACTACGCTGTTCCGGGGCTGTATTTTTATGATAACCGTGTGGTGGACATCGCAAAGAATATTTCACCCTCAGCCCGTGGAGAATATGAGATCACCTCGGTGAATAACGAATACCTGCGCATGGGTGAACTTGACGTGATTACATTCGGCAGAGGAATGGCCTGGCTTGACACCGGCACCCCAAAAGGTATGCTCAAAGCGGCGGAATATGTCGAAACCGTGCAGGAACGTCAGGGATATTACATCGCTTGTCTGGAAGAAATTGCCTGGCGCAGCGGCTATATCAGCACCGATCATCTTTTCGAGCTTGGCAGTCAGCTTTCAAAGACCGATTACGGACAGTACATTCTTTCTTTAATAAATCACAATGACAGGGGCTAAACAATGAAAATAGTAGTTACCGGTGGAGCCGGTTTTATCGGTTCCAATTTCGTCTATTACATGCTGGACAAATCGCCCGACAACAGAGTTATCTGCATAGACAAGCTGACATATGCGGGAAACCTTCCTACACTGGACAAGGCCGCATCCAACAGTCATTTCCGATTTGTCAACATTGACATCTGCGACAGAGAGGCGGTTTTCAGCCTGTTTGAGGAGGAAAAGCCGGATATCGTGGTGAATTTCGCTGCGGAAAGCCATGTCGATCGTTCGATCAGACATCCCGAAATCTTCCTTCAGACCAATATCATGGGTACCCAGGTTCTGATGGACGCCTCACTCGCTCACGGCGTCAAGCGTTATCATCAGGTTTCCACGGATGAGGTCTACGGAGATCTGCCGCTTGACCGTCCCGATTTAATGTTTACCGAGGACAGTCCCATCCGCTGCTCCAGTCCTTATTCCGCATCAAAGGCTTCGGCGGATCTGCTTGTGCTTGCTTATTACCGCACATTCGGCCTGCCGGTCACTATTTCGCGCTGCTCCAATAATTACGGCCCCTATCATTTTCCGGAAAAACTGATTCCGCTTATGATAATCAACGCCCTCCATAACAAGCCGCTTCCGGTTTACGGAAAGGGAGCGAATATCCGCGACTGGCTTTATGTTGAGGATCACTGCAGCGCCATTGATCTGATCATCCGCAACGGACGTGTGGGAGAGGTTTACAACATAGGCGGCCACAACGAAAGGGACAACCTTACGGTTGTCAAAACCATTCTCAGCATACTTGGCAAGGACGAAAGTCTGATTTCTTTCGTGGAAGACCGAAAGGGTCATGATCTGAGATATGCCATCGATCCCTCAAAGATTTGCAATGAGCTGCATTGGAATCCGAAAACCGATTTCGATTCAGGAATCAAAAAGACAGTCGAATGGTATCTCGCTAACCAGGACTGGTGGGAGCCTCTGCTCGAAAGAAGCAAATTAAACTAAATAATACTATGTGAGGGAAGTCTCTGCTTTGAAAAAAATACCTTTTAATATTCCTCCCAGAACGGGAAACGAAGAAAAATATATTCATGAAGCCATTGCGAGCGGTCACATCTGCGGCGACGGTGAATTCACCAGGAAATGCTCCGCCTTCCTTGAGAAGGATACGGGAGCGGAGCGTGTGCTTCTGGCCACATCCGGTACCCATGCGCTTGAATTGGCTGCGCATCTTTGCGATATTCAGCCCGGAGACGAGGTCATTCTTCCTTCTTATACGTTCTCGTCGACGGCAAATGCCTTTGCGCTCGAGGGAGCAACTCTCGTATTTGTCGATATTGACCCTGACACCATGAACATCAGTCCCGAAGCAATCGAAAGAGCCATAACCTCCAAAACCAAGGTAATCTGTGTGGTTCATTATGCCGGTGTAGGCTGCGATATGAACAAAATCTGTGATATCGCTTCCAGACACGGACTTCTGCTGGTGGAAGATGCCGCCCAGGCTGTCTGCGCAGACTATGACGGCAAGAGACTGGGAACATTCGGGCAGTTCGGCTGCTACAGTTTCCATGAAACCAAAAACTACAGTATGGGCGAAGGCGGCGCTTTGCTGATCAATGATCCGGCCTATATTGAGCGTGCCGAGATTATTCGTGAAAAAGGCACCGACCGCAGCCGATTTTTACGTGGTCAGGTGGACAAATACACCTGGCGTGACATCGGCTCCTCCTATCTGCCAAGCGAACTGAATGCCGCTTATCTATGGGCCCAGCTGGAAATGTTCCGGGAAATCAACGAAAACCGGCTTGAAAGCTGGCAGCGTTACTATAACGGGCTTGCTGATCTGTCGCTCGCCGGCAAAATCGAATTGCCAGTTATTCCTGTCAATTGCTCCCACAATGCGCATATGTTCTATATCAAGACAAAAGACCTTGCCGAAAGAACCGCTTTATCTGCCTTTTTGAGAAATAAGGGCATCGTAGCCTCCTTCCATTATGTGCCGCTTCACTCTGCGGAAGCAGGATTGAAATACGGTCGGTTTGACGGCGAAGACCTTTACACAACAAGGGAAAGCGAACGCCTGCTCAGGCTTCCTATGTATTACGGTCTTGATTCTGAAGATATTGATCTGGTTGTAAATGCCATTCAGGAATTTTATAATGACGCCGCGCAATGAGCCGACGCATCCTGCGTTCTCCTGCTCCCTGCCGTTTTTGGCGATAATCAGATGTATCTGAATCAATCGACTATTTCATATTTTTTCTATAAACGGGCTGATGATTCATTCATACTAATTTTCGGTTGAAAGCAGACAATTATTTGCGAGAATATTTTGTGTTCTGCAAGGAATAGCTGTCGACTCGT
>CAMHJC010000164.1 GCA_946185345.1 uncultured Clostridia bacterium | reverse complement strand
GCGGCGCACCTGCTTCAGGCGGCGCTGCGCAAGGTGCTCGGCACGCACGTCGAGCAGGCCGGACAGCTGGTCGACAGCCACGCGGTGAGATTTGACTTCACTCACTTCTCGGCGCTGACAGCCGAGGAGCTTGCGCAGGTGGAAAATCTTGTCAACACCGAAATTCTCTCGGCCGTGGAAGTCATCAATGTGGAGATGCCCATCGAGGAAGCCAAGAAGCTGGGGGCGATGGCATTGTTCGGTGAGAAATACGGCGACGTCGTCCGTGTCGTGCGCACGGCGGACGATTTCTCCATTGAATTCTGCGGCGGCACGCATGCCGACAACACCGCCAAGCTGGGCCTTTTCAAGATTAAATCCGAATCCTCCGTCGCCGCCGGCGTGAGAAGAATCGAAGCCGTCACCGGCGCCAATGTGCTCGCCATGCTCAATGAAGCGCTTGCCACCATCAGCGACACGGCGGCCGCCATGAAGCTGAACAATCCCGCCGAGCTGGTGCGCAAGGGCGCCGCCATGACAGCGGAACTCAAGGAAAAGGACAGACAGATCGAACAGCTTTCCTCCAAGCTGGCCGCCATCGAGGTGGATTCTCTCGTAGAGAATGCCGCCTGCGTCGGCGACACCAAGCTGGTCGTCAAAAAATTTGAAGGCGTCAAGCCGGACGAGCTGCGCACCATGGGCGACAAGGTCCGTGACAAGAGCGCCGACAGCGTAGCGGTATTCGCTTCGGTCAACGGCGAAAAGGGTACCATCTTCGTGGCCGTCGGCAAGGAGGCGCTCGCCAAGGGAGCCAACGCCGGCAGGATCGTCAAGGCAGTCGCTCAGGTAACGGGCGGCAACGGCGGCGGCAAGCCGGACAACGCCATGGCCGGCGCGAAGGATCTCTCCAAGCTGGACGAGGCACTCGCCAAGGCGGAGGAAATCGTGGCGCAATCCCTGCAATAAAGCGCAAAGGAAAAGGCACTTCCCCCTTTATACCCGTCATTCAACCATATCAGGCGCACATCGGACGAGGTTTCGCACGGTGTGCGCCTGTTTGAATTGGTATCCATTCTTCCTAAAAAAGTCCGAAAAACGACAATATAATTGTTCATAACTATTGATATTTTCATAAGAAAATGCTATAATCAAAGTAAATTGACGGGTATATTCCTGGTGTATCAATCTAATTATTCTCCGGTCACGGTTAAACCATTCTTTCCGTTGTCGGACAGCGTAAAGGAGCAATCACTATGTCGAACATTACATGCCCGAAATGCGGCAGTCAGCTTCCTGACAACGTCAGATTCTGCAATGTCTGCGGATGTCCTGTGCAGGGCGTTTCATTGGAAAAAAACAGTACCCCCGCATCGCCTTTCGATAACGGCGCAGGTCATCCGAGAACCGGCACGTCCCTTCTCGGTTCGGATCCGTTCCCTGATGACAGCGAACAGCCCGATTCTTCGCCGTTTGGCGGCATGAGCGGAGCGCAGCCCAATCCTCAGCCGTTTGGCGGCATGAGCGGAGCGCAGCCCGATTCTTCGCCGTTTGGCGGCATGAACGGAGCGCAGTCCAATTCTTCGCCGTTTGGCGGCATGAACGGAGCGCAGCCCAATCCTTCGCCGTATGGCGGCATGAGCGGAGCGCAGCCCAA
The DNA here is from genome assembly GCA_946185345.1 of uncultured Clostridia bacterium. Lineage (GTDB taxonomy): Bacteria > Bacillota > Clostridia > Oscillospirales > Acutalibacteraceae > RUG762. The sequence goes on along the minus strand of CAMHJC010000164.1, from coordinate 1,747 downwards.
TCCTCAGCCGTTTGGCGGCATGAGCGGAGCGCAGCCCAATCCTCAGCCGTTTGGCGGTATGAACGGAGCGCAGCCCAATCCTTCGCCGTATGGCGGCATGAGCGGAGCGCAGCCCAATCCTCAGCCGTATGGCGGCATGAGCGGAGCGCAGCCCAATCCTTCGCCGTATGGCGGCATGAACGGAGCGCAGCCCAATCCTCAGCCGTATGGCGGCACGGGAGCTGTCCCGCCGTATTCCGGCAAGACCAAGCAGAAAAAGTCCTCCAAGAAAAAGGGACTGATAATTGCCGCCATTGTGATATCCTCGATCATCCTTCTGGCGGTGGCAGGCGCCTTGGTCATCATCTTCCTGACGCCGGGAATGAAGTATGACGACGCGCTCAAGTCGCTGGAAAATCAGCAATACGACGAAGCCTATGAGGCTTTCGTGGAGCTTGACGATTACAAGGACAGCAGGGAAATGGCACAGGAGGCACTCTATCAGAAGGGTCTTTCTCTGGCAGCATCAGAAGAATACAGAGACGCAATGGATGTTTTCGACCGGATCAAGGACTACAGAGACAGCTCGGATCAGTACCAGGACGCCTATTATCATTACGGCATCCAGCTGTACAGCGATCAATTATATGAATCGGCCATTGACGTCTTTGAGAAGATGGAGAATTACGAGCTCAGCCAGAACTACCTGATGGCTTCCAAATACGGCTATGTCAACCAAAACCTGGACAACCGCAATTCAACTACCTATACGTATCTCACGGAATTAAAGGCGGTGGATTACGAGGACAGCAAATCCATTTACAAGGACCTGTACGCTTGGAAAATCGTCAATGTGTATTTCAATACCGATCCCGAGGACACCAATGCGATGGATTCCATCAGCAAATACGACCCCGTCTACTGTCACTTTGAGATCGCCGGAGGTACGCCTGACGCTACCACCTATCTGTACTGCAAGACCAAATTCCCCGACGGCTCCTACTCGGCCAAAGGAAAATCCAATTCCGAAGTGTACGACGGCACCGTTTACTGGTGGGGATGGACCGAAGGCATTTACGATTATCCCGATTACGGCGAAACCGGCACGATGGTGCTGACATTCTATGACGACGCCAACAACAAGATCGGCAAGGCTTCCATCGAAATCACCGACTGATTTCCGCACGGATCATCCGGTCTCCGTCACTCCCGAAACCAAATGAAAATTCCCCCGCGGACAGGAAAATTCACCTTCCGCGGGGGAATATTTTTCCGGTTGACCTGAACGACCGGTTATCCTAATTTTTGAGCATAGAGGCTATCTGCTCCACGACCGCCGCAATCTCCACCGCCTGTTTTTCCGACAAACCGTCCAGCGCCCGGACAATGCGGTGCATGGCCTCCGTGCTGCTCGGCTGTATTTCGGCGGAAATGTCCAGCAGCTCCGAAAGCGGTATCTTCAGTCCTGATGACAATTTATACAGGGTGTCAACCGTGGGGCATTTTTCTCCCCGTTCCAGTCTGCCGAGATAGGTCGGATTGATTTCCGACGCAAATGCAAGGGTTTCCTGGCTCATGCCGCGTACCGCACGGTATCTTCTTATGCGTTCTCCTATCTGATAGGTTATTTTTTCTCTGTCTGTCTGCATGGATGATCTCACCTTCACCTGGCTTTTATTGTATGATTAATCCGGCAATAAAATATCTATCAATTTTTTTCTTCAGCCGAGGAAAGGATTATTTTGGTTTTTGCCTTTTGCGTATTCGC
>CAMHJC010000163.1 GCA_946185345.1 uncultured Clostridia bacterium | reverse complement strand
CCAAGTTCCATGGCCAGGTTTACGTTCTGACCAAGGACGAAGGCGGCCGTCATACACCTTTCTTCAACAACTATCGTCCTCAGTTCTACTTCAGAACCACTGACGTTACCGGCGTTATCGCTCTGCCCGAAGGCACCGAGATGTGCATGCCTGGTGATAACGTTGAGATGGATGTTGAGCTTCTCAAGGAAATCGCTATCGAGCCCGGTCTCCGCTTCGCTATCCGTGAAGGCGGCCGTACTGTCGGTTCAGGTGTTGTCACCGCTGTTAACGAGTAATTTCTTTACTCCCCTCTGCCGAAAGGCAGCGTGATTGGATGAAAAAAACCGACGGATGACCGTAATAAGCATTTACTCTCGGAAATCGGCTTGATTTTCAAAAAATTACTGTTAAATTATCTATTAAATCCGCGCGCATTATCGAAGCAAGATAGTGTGTGCGGATTTTTTGCGTGTCGGGTGATACGGTGTTGACTTTTCGGAATAAATAGGGTAATATAAGTGAAAACAAGGCTTTGCCCATTGGCGCAGGAGCAACGGAAGGAGTCATTGACAATGAACAAGAGATATAATGGCATCATTGATTCGGCGGCGGCCAAAATACTGGCCGTGGTCTACATTGCGATTCTGATTGTAGGCATTTCCCGATTCATGATCCGCTTTTATCTGACGGACTGTCTGTTTGAATTGATTTTTGCGGTGGCGGTACCGGCATTGGTGGTACTTTACGTGCGAAAAAGCCGTCATCCAAGCTTCCCCATGACCATTGCCGGTCAGGAGGTGCATCCGAACAACACCAGGAAGGCAAGGCTCGGCAGAATCACGGCATATGTTTTCGACAGCCTGCAGTATACGGTAGTCATCTGCGGAATGATCACCCTCATTGATTTCTTTTCATCGCTGTTCAGCGGCGGAATGCAAAATTTCGGAATCACACCCTTCTTCAAGGCGATCGGCGGACTGTTTTTGCAGGCAATCGGATTTTTCTGCGCGTATTTTGTCATTGATTTTCTCATGTATGAAATCAAAGCGGACAAATATCTGAAGCATCAGACTATGATCGAGCAGCGAAAAGAGGAATACAAGGCATTACTTGACACAGAGGAGGAAATACCTGCCTCAGACGGAGAACAAAATGTTTGATTACAGCGCACTCTGGAAAATTTACGACCAATACGGCGAAGAAATGCCCGACTTCATCGACCGGCTCAGCCGGACGCCTCCCATGAAGCGATTGAAGCACATCGGCATGAACTGCGGCTGTGAATATGTGGCGCTTCATTCGCACGACATGTGCCGCCGTTACACACGGTTTGAACACAGTGTCGGGGTGGCGCTGATTGTCTGGCATTTCACACACGATGTCAGGCAAGCCGTTGCGGGTCTTTTCCACGACATCAGCACGCCCGTATTCGCACATGTGGTAGACTTCCTCAACGAGGATCACCTGAAACAGGAATCCACCGAGCTGTCGACTGCCGCCATGATAGAAAATTCGCCCGAAATTCAGGCGATTCTCAGAGAATACGGTCTGGAAACCTCCGACGTGAGCGACTATCACCTCTACCCTATCGCCGACAATTCCTCCCCTCAGCTATCCGCCGACCGTCTGGAATACACCTTCGGCAATTTCATTCAGTACGGCGTGTGCGGCGTTGACGACATTGCGAGATTTTTTAATGCGCTGACCTCCGGCACAAATGAGTACGGACAGCAAGAGACCGTTTTTGCCGATCCGGCATTGGCGGAGGAATTCGCCCTGTGTTCCATGAAATGCTCCTATGTGTACATATCCGATTCGGACAGATTCACGATGCAGTTCCTTGCGGATATGCTGAAAGCCGCCATCAGGGCGGAAATTCTCACTCCGGAGGATCTGTATTCCACCGAGGAAGCCGTGATTGAAAGGCTGGAAGCTGCGCCTTATTTCCGCAGATATTGGCACGACTATTGCCGCATTAAGGCGGTGCGGAGGACGTCTTGGCCGGTTCCGGACAGCTATTGCGTCCGCATCAACGCAAAGCGCCGGTTCCTCGACCCTTATGTGAAGGATATCGGACGTGTCTCCGAATTCAGCAAGGCCTACCGCGCGGCACTTGACGAATTCCTGTCGGTAAGCTTTGAGGACTGGCTGAGCATTGCGGAATGATTTTTTTCATTGAGACAATACCACAATCGGGAACCGATTTCTGTGAGAGAAACCGGTTCCCGATTGTTTGTTATTCAGATAAAAGGATTATTCGCTCAGAAAGGCGTCAACGGTTTTGAGCCATTCCGGCGTGTGGAAGCAGAGCAGCTCGGCGTGCATCATGCCTTTGCATTTGACAAGCTTTATGCCGCAATAGTGCTTTTTGATGAGCTTGGCGGATTTCTTGGAGAGCATTTCGTTGGACTTTGTGCCGTACATATAGAGAATCTTCATGCCCTCTGTGGAGAGATTTGTCGCAAAATCGCCGCCAAGCACGGAACGGCAGACATTGGTGATGCTGTCTCCCTCCATCTTGTCGATCAGCCTGAGGAACGGCTCGGTGTATTTTTCGGGCAGGAAATTCTTTTTGCTGTTTTCGATGGTTTTGGGATCACGCTGCTTGCACTTCTGCACGATGTCGATGTAGAAATTGACCACAACCTTGCTGACAAAGCCGCTTGCGGGCACCAGCGGTGCGCCGTCCAGCACCAGCTTTTTGATGGCGACATTGCCTCTCTTCCAGAGCATGGCGGCGATTCTGCCGCCCATGGAGAGTCCGCAGACCGTATCCACCTCGGATATTCCGCATAAGGCAAGGTATTTTTCTATCCTTGCCGCCTCATCTTCAACGGAATCGAATCGTGTGGAAATATTCTGCGTGTGGCCGTCCAGCTCCGGCACAATGATGTAATACTTTTCCCGATAATACTCCACGACTTCGTCCCACATCTGCCACGGGCAGAGAACGCCGTGAATCAATACCATTTTGGGCTTTGAAACGTCTCCGAATGTGTGAAAAATCATAATTTTATAAAATCCCCTTTCGTTTTCCGAATTAAAATCTCACTTTTTCACAATCATTATAGCACATTCCACTGCAACAATAATTGAATTATTTATTAACATAAACTATAATAATGTATCACAACTTATGAAATCTTGACATATTCATAAAGCTGTGATATTACTTGTTATAGAATTTATTTATATTATGACTGGTGGTTATTATGAAGCAACTCGATCATTATGAAACGATGAAAACAATTAAAAGCTGTGACAGTGATCTGATTCTGTGTCTATGCGGAGTCAGCAGTGAAAACTTGGGATTAATACTGCGTACGGCGGATGTTTTTGCCGCAAAAAAAATAATATATTACGGCAGTATGGCTGAGCATGTAAACAAATATGTAAAAATATCCAGAGGAGCCTCGACTCCGATAGAATTCACTGACAACAGATCGGAAGAGCACACGTCTGAACTCCAGTCACCCGACAACATC
>CAMHJC010000162.1 GCA_946185345.1 uncultured Clostridia bacterium | reverse complement strand
TAATAATAGATAAGGTGGTATCGGAAGATGAAAGGAAAGATCGCTTGTGTCATCATGTTGTTTGTCGTATCTGCCATTGGAGTGCTGGGCGGAATATGGCAAACGGGCATTTATTACGATCTGACGAACAAATGCACATCTCAGGTCACTGGAACCGTTGTCGAAGAGTTTTATTGTGATCAAAAAATGTCCGATTCTGTCGAAACAAAATATGTCAGCGGTCCCGGCCCGAGAGTCAAATACGCACGGCGTATCGGAAATAAATGGCTTATACACATTGATATTCAGACAGACGATTTGTTCAAAACAGAGGATATTTACGCAGACTCCGGCACGGAAGACGAGGGTGATACGGTGATCATTCATTATGATCCTGACGACCCCGAAAACTATTATATCGGTGACAGAGTGGACGAGTATAAAGGTTCAGGTATTTTTTCCTACGCGATGGGCGGCGTTATGTTTGTTTTCGCCATATTATCGGCCATATTCATTTTCCACTCCGCAAAAGCAAATCAGGTTCCGGAAGATTGAGTAACACATTGACAGACAAAATGAAAAAAGGAACAGCCGGTTTCTCCTGCGCAGCGCACGGAAACCGGACTGTTCCTTTTTGGGTCTGTATGGGAAAAATTCCCGTTACATGTGACTTATCTCCGAAGAGGTCTCCTCTGTGTCCCGGAAGAGCAGGGAAATGCACCACAGGCCTGCCAGACCCACGAGGGTGAAGATAATTCTGCTGAAGGTGGCCGCCTGACCGCCGAAAAGCCATCCCACAAAGTCGAACTTGAAGAGTCCCACCGAGCCCCAGTTCAGGGCGCCGATGATCACCAGTATCAGCGATGTTTTATCAAGCATTTTGTCATCTCCTGAAAAATAGCTGTACAAACACGCAAACACAACCTGCCGATGTCTTGTTTACATGTTCGCACAACTATTTTGCGCAGATGTCATGATTTCATGCAGACGATGATTTGTCAAAATTTTTACAAATCATCATACCGAAAAATTCAACCGAAAATCCGGAATACCGCCGCCGTGATCCCGCACAGCAGACAGCCGGCCAGCGTCGGAAGAAGAATCGAGAGCGCCGTCCACTTCAGGCTCTTTGTCTCTTTGTAAATCGTAATGCAGGTGGTGGCGCACGGCCAGTGCATCAGCGAAAACAGCATGGTGCAGACTGCCGTACGCAGCGTCCAGCCGTTGCCGACAAAAAGTTCACGCATGGCGGCAAGATCGCTCAGTCCCGTCAGTCGGCCCTGCGCCATATAGGCCATGATCATCAGCGGAATGACAATCTCATTGGCAGGCATGCCGAGAAGGAAGGCCATCAGGATGACGCCGTCCATTCCGAGAAGTTTTCCCACCGGGTCGAGCCATTCACACACCGCCGAGAGAACCGTTGCGCCGCCGATGTTCAGGTTGGCCATCAACCATATCACGGCTCCGGCAGGCGCCGCGACAGAGGCCGCTCTTCCCAGCACAAAGAGCGTGCGGTCAAACACCGAGCGCAGGATGACGCTCAGAATCCTCGGCCTGCGGTAAGGCGGCAGCTCCAGCGCAAATGACGAAGGAACGCCCTTGAGCAGCGTCATTGAAAGCAGCCCGGACGTGAGGAAGGACATCGCAAGTCCCAGACAAATCAGCCCGGTGAGCAGCAGAGCGCCTAAAACCGAGTCAAACGGCGCGGCAACGCTCCCGATGAAAAACATGGAAATCATCGCCGTCAGCATGGGAAAACGTCCGTTGCAGGGAATGAAACTGTTGGTCAGAACGGCTATCAGCCGTTCTCTGGGAGAATCAATGATTCTGCACCCGGTCACGCCGACCGCATTGCAGCCGAATCCCATGCAGGAGGTCAGCGCCTGCTTGCCGCACGCGCCGCAGCGGCGAAGGCTTCCGTCCAGGTTGAAGGCCACTCTCGGCAGGTAGCCCGAATCCTCCAGCAGCGTAAAAAGGGGAAAAAATATCGCCATGGGCGGCAGCATCACCGAGACAATCCATGTCAGCACACGGTAAACGCCATCCACCAGCAGGCCTTCCGCCGGCGGAGGAATACGGCAGACATTCAGCCCATGACGCAGCACGCCTTCCAGACGGGCGAACCATTCCGAAAGCCACTGAGAGGGATAATTGGCGCCGATGATGGTTATCCAGAAAACCAGCGCCAGCAGCGCCACCATGCAAAGCCTTCCGCTGACTCTGCCGGTGAATGTTTTGTCCAGACGAATGTCGAGCGCCGAACGGGCGTTGTCCTTTTCTCTGGATACGCACTGGCTGCATATCGTGTCGGACAGAAGGATTCTGCGTGAGGCAATCGAAGCGGCGATTTTGTCACGGTCAAGCCCCTTTTGGGAGAGAACTTCCATGCATTTCTCGAAAGCGCTGCGCACGGGTTCGGAATTCATCAGGTCAAATCCCGTTATCCGGCGGATTCTTTCAAGTGAGTTTTCGTCACTTTCCAGTAGTTTGACGGCGGCGTATCGGGGATTGATCCGGATATTCACCTTGGCGGAATTCATCGCGCGTGTGACGGCCGCTTCGATGGTTTGCAAACATTCCTCGAGGGGCGAAGCGTATTTCCATCCGAACCGGCTGTTTTTCCGGCGGCCTTTGGCTTTGCCGCAAAGCTCGGCGGCATGCGCGGCAAGTTCCCCGATGCCTTGGCCGTGCGAGGCGGATGTGGCTACAACAGGCATTCCCAGCAGGTGGGAAAGCTTGCCGGTGTCGATGTGAATTCCACGCCGCGCGGCTTCGTCGGTGAGATTGACGCACACCAGAATATTGTCCGTCAGCTCGGCGGTCTGCATGACAAGGGAAATGCCACGGCCGAGACATCCCGCGTCACACACCACAATGACCCCGTCGGCACTTCCCGAACAGAGGAATTCCACCGCCGCCTCTTCCTCGGCGGAATGCGGCGCATAGGAATACATCCCCGGAATATCCACCAGCCGGAAGCTTCCCCCGCCGTAATCCACCCTTCCCTCGGCGGCGGCCACCGTCTTGCCGGGCCAGTTGCCGGTGTGCTGGCGCAGTCCCGTCAGGCGGTTGAATACCGTGCTTTTGCCGACATTGGGATTGCCTGCCAGCGCCACGACAGGCTCCTGTCGGGAATCCGGCTGTTTTTCCTCTCGCCGGAACCATTCAAAAAATCCTTTCATTATTCATCACCATCATTCCGCAGGCGAAGCCTTTTTCACGGCAATTCCGGCGGCGTCGGACGCTCTGAGCGCAATGACCGCCTCCCGTATCAGATAGGCGGCAGGATCTCCGGAAGGAGCCGCAAAAAGCCGCCTGATTCTCATTCCTTCCACAAAGCCGAGATCGAGCAGCCGCCGGGCCAGTTCGCCGCTGCCGCTCACCGAAAACACCCTTGCGCACTCGCCGTCCTTCAGGTCGCACAACGCGCATCCGCCATTGTCCATGATTCACACCGCCTTTCCTGCTTTCAGAATATGCCGCTGACAGGATTTGGTGAATTTTTTTGTATTATTACTCCGGCAACTAAATATTGAAAATAAAAAGAAAAAAGCAAGCGCAGCACAATAATAAGCGAGCGTTTTTTCTCCAGGCGAGCGTGGGAGTCCAGGGGGCCACTGCTCCCTGGCAGG
>CAMHJC010000161.1 GCA_946185345.1 uncultured Clostridia bacterium | reverse complement strand
TCCTTCCCTCGGCTGAAGAAAAAATGGATAGATATTTTATTGCCGGATTAATAATCTACTCCAATTTCTTGATTGGAGCAAGTTGGAGTGTTTTCCTCTGTGCATTTTACTCCAATTTGCTCCTATTGGAGTTTATTGTACTTTATTTTTTTTGCCAGTTTCAATTCCACTTTTTTATTTGGCGCTTACGGTGTATATTCCGGACGGCTTCATGCTGATGAATCGCTTAATCCTCTCCTTCAGTTTTGTCTCATTTTCAACAGTGGTGTGTATTACCGCTAATTAAAAAATGTTAAAAATGTCAAAAAAATTATAACTATTATTGTCATACTGTACATAATACTGTTGACATCTTGTGCGAGTTGTGATAGAATAATAGTGTGTATATGATACAATTGCTATTGTAATCTATAATTACGGGTAAAGAGACAAATAGAATATCTAAGATGATTTTTATGAAATGGAGGAATGAAAGGTGAAAAAACAGCAAATAAACCGCACTTCTGTATATCCGGAAAACCGATTGTCAGAACGGTTACCCTGTAAAAAATTTATTTCCGGGCGCGTTTTGACAGGTGTTGTACTCACGATGCTGACGCTCTGCGTATTGTTACTGGTCAGTAATCTAAAGTCAGACGATCGAATCGTGAATGTAAACGCCGATGCGGAAAATACGGATGCATCACAGATATATGTTTCGTCGTCAGATATATCTTATGGTCATCTGTTCATTGATGCTGACCCTGACAATGTGATCGAAACCGATCAAATAAATCCGGAAATCGTTTCGCTTTGCCATCAGAGCTTTGAACTGCATCCGGATGACAGCGAAACCGCCAAGACCGTCACTCTGAGCGGAATGATGCCGGAAGGCGCTGTCGCGGAGGCAGTCGATGTGAGCCGGCGTTATCCGGAACCGGACGACATTTCCGATGAAACGGGCAGCGAAGCGACAGTCGTCGCCGCCTACAACATCACGATTATCGACGGAGAAAACGAATACCAGCCGGACGAAACCTGCCCGATCAGGGTGGAAATATCCGACCCGTCGATCGTGACAGAGGGTATCACCGAATTATGGCATATCAAAGATGACGGCACACGCGAACAGATGACGGATATCAAAGTAACGGACGGTAAGATCGTATTTCTTGCCACTGGCTTCAGCGTATACGCCATTGTCAACGGCCCCGAACCGTACGTTCCGGATGAGCGTGAACGGTTGACTTCCGCAACGGAACTGACCGGAGAACGGGCGGGTTTCGGATTCTTTCTGTGCTATGCCGACAGCGGCGGCGCCCATTACTTTCAGAGTACGCTCAACACCAACGGCGCACTGAAGGAAACGGCGGACATGAACGCGGCGGACAAATGGTTCTTTGAAAAGGACGGAAGTACTTTCAAACTCTATACCTACGTCAGCAACGCAAAGAAGTACATTCACAACGGACAGGACAATTCACTTGAGCTTCTGACCGACAACGCCGATCTTTTTGAAATCAGCGAAGGCGAAAAGCCGGATTCATTCTACTTTAGGAAGAAGGATGAGGAAAAATGGCTTCAGCATTCCGGCAGCGGCAGGGGCATACGCTACTGGAAAAACACCGATAATAAGAACAATGCGGGCATCTATATTTACTATGCCGACAACGGTGAAACGCCTGACGATCTTTATGAGCTGGATGGCAAGAGCTATGGACTGACGCATTATCATGCGGGCGTCGAAGGCAATGCCCTGATGGCGGACGAGGAAAACAACCGGCTTGAAATGATTTCGGTTATCGTCCGCTCCGACAATCAGAGAAACACGCTGCTTGTTGCGCAGGACTGCGACATCACCATGTAGACTTTCCATTCCGTCAGAAGCAATTTATAAAGAATTTCCGCAACTGTCAACGGTCAGACAAAATATATGAAGATCGGAAACACGATAAGTCTGACCGAGGAAGCCGACGCCTCTGAAATACAGGTTACGCCAAAGGACGGCAAGGTCATGCTGAGCGCCGGCGGAAGAGCCATTGCCTTCGCTGATGATGCATTCATCACCGAGCCGGATGCTTCGGGCAAGCCGGCGCAGTGGCTCTGTCTGACAGAAAAGACAATCCTGGGGCAGGATGATCTGATCACCTATTCCGCCGACAAGGTGAGCATTTCCGAAGCACCGAACGGAGCAAGCGTGATTCTGTATACCCGCATCTGGAATGACGACCACAAGGAATACCAGTTCTATGCGGTGGACGCGGACGGAACACTGTATCCCTGCTACGAGCGCGGAGACAAAATCATGTGGGTCGGCAATCAGATCAATTCATTGCTATGGACGTTTATCGAATACCAGTATGACGACGGCTCTCCGAAGTATTATTATGAGCTTTACAATCCCTATTCGCACAAGTTTATCGCGCCGCAGTTGCTGGACAGTCAGATTCTCTCCGACAGCAAGATCGGCATCAATCTTCCGGGCAGAAAAGAGGGACATTACTACTCCTCCATTGTGGCGTGGGATGCCGATTACTATGCGTACGCCGGCGTAAGGAACGACATTGTCAACGAACGGATTGTTTCGGACAATCATGAGGATGCGGATACTTATTACTTCGCCATGATGAACGAGCCGCTCAAGACGCTTCACAAGGTGGCTACTGTCGACAGTTCGTCGTACGGCATCACCATGAAGATGATCGATTATCCCGACGCGATGCTGCAGAACAGCGTGCTGGTCAAAACGGGCAACAACAGGGGGCTTCTCTCCACCAATCTTGAGGAAAACGGATACCCGAAGGCGACTTACTCCAACAGGTCGCTCTATGAGCTTTTCTCGGGAGCTACGGACGTCAACCACCTGTTTATTGACAGCATTTACCAATCAAGCCACTATTTTGAATATGACAGCTGCCAGAATTTTGCCACACTGGTAAATGACGACGGCACGGTCGGCAGTAATTTCACGGTCTACAAGGAGCTTGGCACCGCCGACAATCTCGAACGCTCCACCTTCAAGCACGGGCAGTTCTTCCCCTACGACACCATCACGGCGGGCGTGTATTCCTACAGGAATCCCGAAAATCTCTACGGAACCGACGCGGTGCTGGGCGACGAATGAATGACCTTGGTTATCATTTCCGGTTCCGAATTATCTCAAATCAGGATTTCAGTGAGCTTGTATTATATCCGATTCTTATGGTTAGTGACGGCGTTGCGGATACAACGGAGCTGTTTCTGCGCAGTTATCAGATGCTTACCCTTTTTGAAAAGAAGTCTTTGTCGGGCGCCAAAGAAAAGAAAGAGGAACAGGATATAGGCCGTGGCTATCATCGGGATACATACGGAGAATTGAAAATCGGCCAGCTGGTTCAGATTGTGATGAGAAGAATATTGGAAGGAGGAGCGGTAACCGACGATGAACTTCTGCGTTTGCGGAACAAAGAATACAGCAGGAAGGGACTCCACTTGAATTTTCCGCTGTTGGTGAAAGAACAGGAAGAATTTGACCCTGCTCGTTATTATAAAGAGGCGGTCATAATCAGGGGAGAGAAATACATGCTTTGTTCTCAATGGTCGGAAAGTCCGGAAAATAACGACAGGCCATATTTGATAAAATGGATGGAAGAACATTCAAGTAACAATTCCGATTGAAAAAACCGAGATGGTCCACGTAGTTATTTGACAAATCGTTTTAAAGACCGTCGCTGCGCTGTATATTGACAGCGGCGGACGAACAGTGACTTCGTAGAGAAAG
>CAMHJC010000160.1 GCA_946185345.1 uncultured Clostridia bacterium | reverse complement strand
CCTTCCCTCGGCTGAAGAAAAAATGGATAGATATTTTATTGCCGGATTAATAAAAACGCTCGCAAGCTCGCTTAACCGGCTTTTATCAGACTGATTGGTGTTATAAAAAAAGCGAACGTCTTTTTTTCCAAGTGAGCGTTTATATTCCGGCGCCACAGGCGCTCATTCACTTCACACTCCCAACTCCAAACTCCACACTTTTTCAACTTTTACAATCGGCAATTGAAAGTACATCATAAAGGAGTATGAAAAAAATATGAAAATGTCAATGGTCGTAAAGCGTCTGTTTGCTCTGACATGCTCTCTGCTGCTTGCTTTTACCTTTCTGACGCTGCCTTCGGCAAAGCCTGCGCAGGTCAGCGCAGCCTTCCGCTCGGAATACGAGCCGGTTTGCGAAACCGCCTACATGCTCAATATGGACACCGGCAAGGTCATTTATGAAAAAGACGGCGACAAAAAAATGCTGCCCGCATCGCTCACCAAGATGATGACCTGCATCATCGCCTACGAGAGGGCCGACTCCCTGGACGAAATGGTGGTGGTTGACTCAAGGGCCGTGAGATTTGTCAACTACAACAAGGAAGGCGCCACCGGCGTGTGGACCCATATCAAGGTCAACGAACGCTTCACCCTGAAGGATCTGATTTACGACGCACTGGTCGCTTCGGAAAACGGCGCCGCCGAAGCCATCGGCTATTACATCAGCAAACAGTACTACGGCAGCGACACCAATGAGGAATTCATACAGTTCATGAACGACCGCGCGGTGGAAATCGGCTGCACCAACACCCATTTCAAATGCGCCTCCGGTCTGACCACCGATTTTGAAAATCACTACTCCACGGCGCACGACATGGCGCTCATCGCCAATCACCTGATGAATATTCCCGAACTTGCCGAGATCGCCTACACGCCTCATTCCTACGGCATCAAGGCAACCAACAAGAATCCCAACGTCCACTGGGTCGTTTCCACCAACCTGCTCATCCGGGAAGGCGAAAAGGGCGCCGACGGCACCGATTACTTCTATCAGTACTGCGAAGGCGTCAAGACGGGATACCTCATCAAATCCGGCCACTGCTATGCCTCCTACGCCAAAAAGAACATCGGCGGCAGGGATTACCACTATATATGCGTGCTTCTCAACGACCACGCTCCCAGCGCAAAGGATACCAATTACGCCTTCATCGATGCGAGGAATCTCTTTGAATGGGCCTTCAACAACCTCTACATCACCGACATCTACAACACCAATGTACCTATTACCGACATTCCGCTCAAGCTGGCGTGGAACAAGGACAGCATTACGCTGGTTCCTCAGGACGACTTCAGCACCATTCTTCCCAAGGGCGTCAAATCCACCAGCGTCACCAAGGAAATCACCTTTGTGGATGAGGTAGCCGAAGCGCCGATCCGCAAGGGTCAGAAACTCGGCACCGCCGTGCTGAGCTACGACGGCGAGGAAATAGGCAGAATCAATCTTGTGGCGGCCGAATCGGTTGACCGCAGCACGCTGCTCTATATTCTCGACGGCGTCAACAATGTCTTTGCCTCCACCATTTTCAGAATCTTCCTCGTGCTGGTGATACTGGGCGTTGCGGCGTATATCTTCATCTCCTACTCCAACAAGCAGAAAATGAACAGCCTCAAGCGCAATGTCTCCCGCCGCAAGGCTACCAGACGCACTTATCGGTAAATTTTTCCGAATGATCTGAAAAACCGAACTATCCGGACATTTCATAAATGAAGGCTGGTGTGTGATTACATGCTTCATAAAAAAATTACCGCTCTGATTGTCGCCCTGATGATGGTGCTGGCGTGCGCCGCCTGCGGAGAAGACAAGTCGGACGACAGCTCCATGACCGAAAGCCTGCTGGAATCCTATATGGACTCCCTGTGCGATTACAATATCGGCGGCATGAACAAATGCTGCATGGGAAAATTGGACGGTTTTGATGACAGTCCCGAGGCTGTCAAAGCCTGTCAGTCCCTCGCCGACCGCATCGAATGGGAATGTGAAACGATCAGCATTGACGGCAATTCCGCCATCGCGCAGATCAAAATAACCCTTCCGGCCGATTTTCAGGCCATCTGCTCTGCCGCTCTGGGCGACGCAATCGATACCCTTGACCGGAAAAAGGAAGGCAGTCCGGCGGATACTCTCGCCGCCGCCATCAAAAAGCGTGCCGTCAAGGCCAAAACCGTCGAAATCAGTGCGGATGTTTCCATGACCAAGGTCAATAACAAATGGTATATCATCAAATCGCTCGGCGTCAACCGCATTATCTCCGATATCCGCACCGCCACCGTCGCCGCATTCGCCGTCATCGGTCAATGAATGATCCGCCGGACCATCATCCGTTTTTTTGGTTTTTGTGGGATTATACTAAAAGTTATTTTTAAAAGTAAAAAAAGCTCTGAACGCTGCCGTTATGTTCACAAAGTATTATTTGTCAGTTAATTATGTGTTCACAAAGTATCTTTATACTTAATAACAGTAATGGGAGTCAAACGAACCTCTACGCAGGTTTCGGGTGTCAACCTGATTCTCACCGCAAGTTCTTCTATGTCGGTTTTGAATGTCCCGTTATGATCTTATTAAGACTACACCTACTCCTATCCCTTTTTTGATACTCTTTTCTGACACAAGGCGGGCGGCATCAAGTCGTCCGCCTTGTGTCGTTATTCCGGCATTTTTTTCAGCCGAAGGAGGTCTATCGCTATGCCCGATATCATCAGTCACTGGCTGCTCGGCAGACGCATCTGCAAGGACAGCGCATTTGCCGATTTATTTCCCGAAATCAACGAAGCAGCCTTTCTTTGGGGCTGTCAGGGGCCTGACATTCTCTTTTATCACAGGAATTTGCCGTGGCAGTCGGGCAGTCTGCGTTCATACGGCTCCGCCGTTCACCGGAGCGATCCGGCCAAGCTGCTCCGTTCGCTGGGCAAGGTGTGCCGGTATTGCATGGGAAGGCAGGATTTTGTCCTGATCTACTCCTATGCGCTGGGATTCTGCTGCCACTATTGCTACGACCGCGCCATTCACCCTCTGGTGCATTACAATATGGAACTGCTCGAAAAAACCGACGAGCACGGGAAAAATTACAATTATCACGCCCTGATTGAGAGCAATTACGACCTGATGCTTCTGCGGCACGATACCGGAATGACGGTCGGCGAGCTTGATCTGAAGGACTGCCTGCCGGAGTGCAAGGGAATTGACACCGCCGCAGCCGTCGTTTATTCGCTGCTTCTGTGCGATATGTTCGGCGTTCACACGCCCAGGGAAGCCGCCGTCACCCTTGCCGGCGATTTCAGGGCCAATATCGCCCTGCGCAACGATTCCCATTCCGTCAAAAAACAGTTGGCGGAATGGGCCGAAAAACTGCTTCCCTACGTCAGACCCGGCACAAGAGGCGGCGCTCTTTCCTGCCGCTTCCACCCGAAGGAGGAGGACACCAGCTTCGACTACGGCAATATGACGGGAAGCGTCTGGTTTGAACCGCAGGACAGAAGCGTGCGTTCCAACCTGAATTTCTACGAGCTGACCGACCGGGCGCAGGTCGAAGCCATGCAGCTCATGGAGCTTTTCAGCGATGAAATCGAGCAGCGCGGAAGCGCAAATTTTGACCTTTTCACCAAGGGCCTTACCTTCGGCGGTCTGCGCTGGGAACCGTAACACACATCAAATAGCATACAGGCGATTGTAAAAGTAAACGGAAATTTGGACGAGTGTGGAGTGTGGAGTGTGGAGTGTGGAGTGTGGAGTGTGGAGTTTGGAGTGTGGAGTGTGGAGTGTGGAGTTTGGAGTGTG
>CAMHJC010000159.1 GCA_946185345.1 uncultured Clostridia bacterium | reverse complement strand
GTTTCCAAATTCCTTAATATGAAGGGATTATATAGCGATATCGGAATTTATGTAACAAAAGATAACTATATCATTTCGCCCGGTTCTCAAACGAGCACTAATTATGAATTTGACCAGATCACTTCGTTTTATCAGTTCTTAAAAGAGAATGGGATTCAGTTATTGTATGTCAATCTGCCTGTAAAATACCTTGACGACAATTCCCTGCTTAAAGAATTCGGACTGAAAAGTTACAGCAATCATAACGTCGATGTATTTTTAGAGAGAATTGATAAAGAGGGAATCCCTTATCTGGATTTGAGGGAGAATATTCAATCAGAAAAACTCAATACGCACGATCTGTTTTACAGAACCGACCACCATTGGACCACACCGGCAGGCTTTTGGGCTACGCAGCATATTGCCGAGTCAATGAACCGCCAGTTGGGATACAACATTGACACTGATTTGTATAATAGTTCAAATTATGAGGTAAGAGAATGGAAAAAGTGCTGGCTTGGCGAGCAGGGCAGAAAGCTCTCCAAAACATATATCGGACTTGATGATTATACAGAAATCAAGCCGACATTCTCAACGGACTATGTATTCCCGTCTTCTGACGGAAATACTGTCACCGGCACGTTTGATTTATTTATTAATGAAAATGTCTATAATACTCAAAACGACGTATATATTAATCCCAGCTGGCATTATTCTTACACGGCAAAAAACTGTATCAATCAGAATGTAGAGCAAGGCAAGGTTCTATTTTTGGGTGATTCCTACGCCATGGTGACAGAGCCTTTCCTTTCACTCGGAGTCAATCAAATAGATTTCTTGATTATGAGAAATAAAGATGATAGTTTTTCCCTTCGCAAGTACATTTTAGATAATCAATACGATACGGTGCTGATTTGTTACGCTCAGTTTATGATAGGCGCTCACGATAATCCCCAATCAGACAACTACAGGATGTTTACCTTCGACAAATGATGAATTCCGTTCATTCAGAACAGTGTATAATTGTATAATTGTATAAACGAAACAGAAAACCAACCCGCCTCTTTTCGGGCGGAATCCTTCCAACAGCGCCCCTTTGCGTATTACCGCAAAGGGGCGCTGTTGCTTCATTATTTCTGAAGAATCATTTATCAATCAAATCGCATCGGTTACCACTCCTGCTTGCCGTTGAGGACGTCGCGCAAATGATCTGAATACACCATTGCATTAAGAAAATCTAAAGTGCTTTGCGTATCCTTATAGTCCGAATTATTATTGACGCACCAATAGCTTGGGTAGATTCCAATGTCCGCGTTATACCTGATTCCGCAGATTTTATTGCCATCTGTCAAAACAGAAAAATCTTCCGGCAGATTTTTGTAAACATCCGAATCGCTCAAATCAAAACAATACTCGCTCCATTCGGATAGATCCGACTCCGTCAGCTTAAATAATGTCGGAAAATCACTCTTGGCCATTTCAGAGGAAAGTTTCTGTTCATAAAGACCCTCCGCAGTTGTCAGCGTAAGAACCATGACACCCGTTCCGTCAGTGAATTCCGTTGAAAAATTCTGATACGCAGCATCAAATTCGGGAGCATCATTTAGAAAATACACATGGCCAAATTGATTGGCAGTATCATCTGCCGTTTCTGACACGATAACACCGGCTTCATTTGCGCTGTTGCCATCGTCATTTTTTAACAACGAAGACACCAGTAATCCTAGCAACGCAGATGCCAGAACAACGCCAATGACAATACTGAACGCAGTGACCGTCAGCTTTTGAATTTCCGGTTTCTTTTGATCGACCGGTTTCTTTTGATTGTATTGATTTTCTGACGGAGAACGATGCTCGATCTGCGAAATTGAATCGGCTTTAGGAACAGAAGTCACGGCGGCAGGCGCATCGTTCGGACGGATGCAGCGTTCCAGCTGAAACTCACTGACCAGATAGGACGGAATCTCCGCCTGTGTTTTGTTGTCGGTCCTGATACCCTGTAATTCCTCCACATCCACAAACCAGTCTTTGAGATTAAGGTGGACATCATCAAAAGAGATGTCATCCATCCAGATGACAAATATTTTTTTGTGATAACCCATGGCTATTTTATATTCTTTGCGCACATAGGGGTCCTCAGAGGCAAACAGGCGTTTTGTGGCAAACATCAGCACCGCTTCACACTCACGAATATTCACATTAATGGCTCTGCTCCAGCGTTCGCCCTTTTCTATGCCGTAATCATACCACATTGGTATTCCCATTTTATGTAATGGATAAACAATTTTGCCGACTCTTGCGCTGTCTTCCGTTTTATAGCTGACAAAATACCGTTTGCCTGTCCGCACAGGCTGGAATCCGAAATTAGTTGCCATCATAATTCACCCCGAAAGATCCGTATTGTTAACCTATAAGATCATTATAAACGATTATTCCGCTGTTTTCAATAGTGAATGACATCAAACCGTCGAAAAAATGAAGCCGTTGTCATATCCTCCAAACACGAAAAAGAACCGCCACAAGCTTAAAAAATTCTAAAGCTTCAGGCGGATTCTTTTGAAAGATGGCGTCCTCGGCGGGATTCGAACCCACGGCCTTTCGCTTAGGAGGCGAACGCTCTATCCTGCTGAGCTACGAAGACATATATGATGCTGAATACCTGCCCCGTTCAAGATGAACCGGCACCTGATCAGAAGATAAAGGTGACAGGCCGGCATTGACGCAGGCATAAAACATATAGATAAACAAAAATCCTCAAGCGCCGGGCTTGAGGAAAAATGGTGACCCGGACGAGATTCGAACTCGTGTTGCCGCCGTGAAAGGGCGGAGTCTTAGGCCTCTTGACCACCGGGCCGCATGGTAGCGGCAATTGGATTCGAACCAACGACACTGCGGGTATGAACCGCATGCTCTAGCCAACTGAGCTATGCCGCCAAATCTAGCGCCGCACCGTCATTCTGTGCAGCAGCGTATTAGATTATATATGATAATCCTTCTGTTGTCAAGCGAAATCGTCATTGTTTACATTTTGTTCATTAATTTAGTTTATTTTAAATCTCATGAAAAACCGCATTGACTCCGAACCATTCCTATGATAAAATAGTCTGTGTTACAGGTGCGATTCACAATGATCAACTTGCATATTTGCTATGACGGAGGTATTATTTATGAAATGCGGATACTGCGGCAAGACGCTCAATGACGACGCCCAGTTTTGTACCAACTGCGGACACAGTACGGATGACGGTCACGACGAGCCGTTTGATGCCAAAAAATCGGAGAAGGGGATTTATGCGATTTCGATATTTTCTCTGCTGGTTGTGTTGGCAATGACCATTTACGGCGGATATACCATCATCTACCGTGATCTTCACCCTGGCCAGTCGGTCTCCGGATCAGACGCCGGAAACCGGGCTATGATGACCGACACCGACGCAGGGCTCTTCGGTCAATGGAGCTGCTCCGACCCTGCCGCCGCTGACTACGACAAAAGCAACTACGGCATCGAGGTCAGCATCTCGCTTTCGCTCACCGAAAACGGATCCTTTACGCTTGATTACGCCATGACCGATACGGGCATTCCCGCCATGAATGTAAGCGCTTCGGGTGAATATTCCACCGAGGACGGCATCATTACCTTCAGACCCGATCAAAACGCCCAGATTCCCAATTATCTGAAAAATCACGGCAGTCAGCCGGCCTTTCAATATGCCACCTCGGAAAACAGCTTCACGCTGACATATGAAAACGGCACTGAAATTGTCTTTAACCGCGTGAATCAGTAAATTTATAAATTAAAAAAATAAAGCCGGATTGCACCGCATTCAATGACTGGTGCAGTTCGGCTTGTTAATTAATCCGGCAATAAAATATCTATCCATTTTTTCTTCAGCCGAGGGAAGGATTTTTTG
>CAMHJC010000158.1 GCA_946185345.1 uncultured Clostridia bacterium | reverse complement strand
GGATCAACACGGACGGACAATTCACCATGCCGGACGGCAATGTGGAATTTGTCGCATCCTATGAAGTGAATCAGTGGCATGTCCAATATTATGATCATGACGGAAGTCTGCTGTCCGACCAGACGAAGGAATACAACACCTCTGTCACCCGTGGAGAAGGCGTTGCGCAGCCTTCCAGAACGGGTTACCGGTTTACCGGATGGGCGATTCAGTCAGGCATTACCGCCGACAGGATCAACACGGACGGACAATTCACCATGCCGGACGGCAATGTGGAATTTGTCGCCGCCTATGAAGTGAATACATGGCACGTCCAATATTATGATCATGACGGAAGCCTGCTGTCCGACCAGACGAAGGAATACAACACCTCTGTCACCCGTGGAGAAGGCGTTGCGCAGCCTTCCAGAACGGGTTACCGGTTTACCGGATGGGCGATTCAGTCAGGCATTACCGCCGACAGGATCAACACGGACGGACAATTCACCATGCCGGACGGCAATGTGGAATTTGTCGCATCCTATGAAGTGAATCAGTGGCATGTCCAATATTATGATCATGACGGAAGTCTGCTGTCCGACCAGACGAAGGAATACAACACCTCTGTCACCCGTGGAGAAGGCGTTGCGCAGCCTTCCAAAAACCATCACCGATTTACCGGATGGGCGATTCAGTCGGGCATCACGGCGGATAAGATCAACACGGACGGACAATTCACCATGCCGAACGGCAATGTGGAATTTGTTGCAGCCTATGAAGT
The DNA here is from genome assembly GCA_946185345.1 of uncultured Clostridia bacterium. Classification (GTDB taxonomy): domain Bacteria; phylum Bacillota; class Clostridia; order Oscillospirales; family Acutalibacteraceae; genus RUG762. Next base: position 3,157 of record CAMHJC010000158.1, on the reverse strand, counting down.
GAATCAGTGGCACGTCCAATATTATGATCATGACGGAAGTCTGCTGTCCGACCAGACGAAGGAATACAACACCTCTGTCACCCGTGGAGAAGGCGTTGCGCAGCCTTCCAGAACGGGCTGGCGATTTACCGGATGGACGATTCAGTCAGGCATTACCGCCGACAGGATCAACACGGACGAACAATTCACCATGCCGGACGGCAATGTGGAATTTGTCGCCGCCTACACACCGATTTCCTACAATGTCATCTACATGGTCGGCACGGAAGAATACGCCGTACAGCCTCACGACTGCGGCACGAATGTCACTAGAGGCGGCGGAGTGGACGATCCGGTGAAGGAAAACGCGCGATTCAACGGCTGGAAGCTCAGATCGCCTGCCAATCTGGCGATTGACGGGGATACCTTCGTCATGCCGGGGTCGGATGTGGTGTTTGAAGCGACATTCCTCGGCCGTAACACCGTCCGCTACAAGGCGTATGACGTCAACGGAAATAAGATCGACCTTGATCCGGCGGTTTACGGCGATGCGGAATACGAAAACGGCAGTGAAGTCACGGTTGCTCCCGTTCTTACCGACGGAGAACTGATATTCGACGGCTGGAAGGCGGAATCTCCCGAGGGACTGTCCATCACACGGCATGCTGACGGAAAAAAGACCTTCGTCATGCCGGAGTCGGATGTCGTGCTGACAGGCGGATTCGCCGAATCGCCTGCCCCGGAGGTATTCACCATCACCTACAGAAGCGGAATGAAGGAGGGCGACGACGGCTACACCGAAGCGCTCGGCCAGTCGCACGAATTCTTTGTGAACGCCGACCTGGACGGCAAGGCCGTTCACACCGTACTGGCCAATGACGCGCCCGAACTGAATTACGTCCGCAAGGGATACACCTTTGCCGGCTGGAAGCTGGTCAAGGAGCAGCCCGATCCGAATCCCGCCCCGGGCGGCAGAGGAAAGGTTGTCGCTCCCAAGGCGTATGCCGCCAACGGACTCGTCAGCGGCGGAGACGTCATTACGCTTGACGGCAGCGTTTCCCTGGTGGCACAGTGGAGTAAGAAGCCTGCGCCTGATCCGGAAAAAGAGCCGGATGACAAGCCTTCTTCTCCCGGCACAGGAGAAAGCTCCTGGCCGATGGCGGTGGCGTTCAACCTTGCGGTCATATCCATGCTCGCCACGGGCGGCATTCTCAGAAGACGCAGGGAAGGATAAGCCGCCGGGACGGATATCCCGATCCGTGTAATCAATTTCAGACCGACAGGACGAAAGCACCTGTTCAGCCGCTTCATCGGAATTGACTGACGATGAAGCGGCTGTTTTCTTGTTTGGAGGGTCAACCGCCCGATACTAATTTTCGGCTAAAATCAGACTTTCTTTGCGGCCTATTTTGCGCCCTGCGGCGTCATCGTCCTAGGCAGGCGCCAGCCTGCCGTCGGTCTCGGCGGCGATGATTTTATTCCGAAGCCGGTGGATCCGATGGTGCTTAACGCCAAAATCCAGGCGGTGCTCCGCCGTATCTACGAAATCAGCAAAGCGGGCGGTCTGCCGGAATTCCACGGCGCAAGGCTTAATTCCGGCGACGCCTCGGTGATTTACGGGGAAAGGCACATTGAACTGACCAAAAACGAGCTGCGCATTTTGCAGATTCTGCTGGACAACAAGGGCAGAATCGTCAGCCGTGACGACCTGATGAACGCACTCTGGCAAAGCGACCTGTACGTGGAGGAAAATACCCTTACCGTCAACGTCGCTAGGCTCCGCAAAAAGCTGGGCGAAAACGGACTCACCGATGTGATCGTAACAAAGCCGGGAAGCGGGTACATGATCGTATGAATAACAGACATCACTCCATCATCGCCGTATTTCTGGAATGTCTGCGGCAATATCGGACAGCCATCCTTCTTTATCTGCTCAACACGATTCTGATCCTCGTGGTATTCAGGCTGTACGGCATTCAGACAGAGCCTTTCATCTATGCCTTTGCGGTTACATCCTTCTGCATGGCAGTCTTCTTTACGGTTTCGTTTTTCCGGGAGCTGAGGAAAGCCGCACGGCGCCGCCTTCTGCTCGGCCACATTCTCACCGAGTGGAAGGATCTTCCCGAACCGGGAAGTCTTGAGGAAAAGGACTATCAGCGGATGACAGAGGCTCTCGGCGGGGAATGTGAAAGACTCACCGCCTGTTTTGCGGCGGAACGCAAGGAAACGCAGGATTTTTACACGGCATGGGTGCATCAGATAAAGACGCCCATTGCGGTGATGAAGCTGGCGCTGGGCGCTTCGGACGAGCCGGACAGACGTGCGCTTCAGGAGGAATTGTTCCGCATCGAGCAGTACACGGAGATGGTGCTGGCCTACCAGCGGTTAGGCGGCAGCTCCAATGACCTGCTGATTCAGGAATACGCCTTGGATGAGCTGATACGCACGGTGATCCGAAAATATGCCCCTCAGTTCATTTATAAAAAACTCCGGCTGGCATATGACGGAACGGCGCTCCACATTGTCACCGATAAGAAATGGTTTGTCTGTATTCTGGAGCAGCTGATTTCCAATGCCCTGAAATACACCCCGGCCGGAACCATCACCCTTTCGGTGTGTGACGGAGTGCTTTCGGTCACCGATACCGGCATCGGCATTGCGCCGGAGGATCTTCCGCACATTTTTGAAAAAGGCTATACGGGCGCCAACGGCAGGCTCAATGACAAATCCAGCGGTCTTGGGCTGTATTTCTGCGGAGAAGCCGCCGCATTGCTGAATATTCCCATTCAGGCCCGGAGCACCCCCGGCGAGGGAAGCTGTTTTTCTTTGAATCTTGGGGAGAAAATCACGCCGCCTGTGGGGATGGCTCTTTGATGCATCCCCTGAATCAACCAACCCGGCCGTACACAACGGAAAGCTGCGCACGGCCGGGTTGGTTGATGATATTACTCCGGCGACTAAGAGCCTGTTCAGTATCTCCACGTGTGCGGATGGCGAAGTCAGATTTTTCGCCAGATGAAGCCAAAACCGCAGGCAATACTTTGTGTATTAACGAGGATTTTGGCAAAATATGGCGGAAAAGATGCAAGCCAGACGTGCGTGGAGAGATACTGAACAGGCTCTAAATATCTATCCATTTTTTCTTCAGCCGAGGGAAGGATTTTTTTGGTTTTTGCCT
>CAMHJC010000157.1 GCA_946185345.1 uncultured Clostridia bacterium | reverse complement strand
AAAAATCCTTCCCTAGGCTGAAGAAAAAATGGATAGATATTTTATTGCCGGATTAATAATCAGGCGGGGAAGTGTGGCGCTCCACGCTTTCAATCCTTTTGAATGTCCGTAAACATCACCGTTTCGGATTCGTACACTTATGTCAATCAACGCATAGAAGGGAGTGCGAAAAACATGCCGGAAAATTTCAGAGAGCCTTTTGTGAATCCTTACGTTGACGAGGAATCCAACGAGGCGAGATTTTCAACATTCGTTTCCATGGACGAGGCGCATGAGCGCTGGAATAACGGAACGTGGCGTTCCGGCAAGATTGATTTTGAGCTTGACCCGTCCATGTTTGCCGACGGACGAGGACTTAAAACGGACGAAAACGGCCAGAGCGCCGACAAGCCCAAGGGCAACCGCTTCGCTTTTGACCTGCAAAAGGATATCATAGACGCCGATCAGCACGCCACCGAATTCGACGAGAACGCCTACACCGGCAATTACCGCCCGAACGGCAGCATCGGCAGCTCCCTTTACAACCTGACCATCGACCGGCTCAGATACAACGCACTGGCCGACATCAAGGAAGAACTCCCCGAGGATCTCTCCTTCCTCTACGGCGAGAGCGACGTCTCACGCTTCAAAAAACGTGAAGTCACACTCCGCTCCTACAACCGTCTCAGCACGCCGGTGGACAAACGGCGCGCCGAAGTGGAAAAAATGCTTCCCGAAGAAACCAGGGAATCGCCTGAAGCCATCATGGCGGACATCAGAAAACACCGTGACATAGAGGACGCCAAATCCGGCATCGACAGCAAAGCCGCGAAGCGTTACACCAGGCGAGGCATCTACGACGTCTACAGTCCCGACGGCTCCGCCGAGGATTTCTACACTGCGGAGGATCAGTACGACATCGAAAACATCACCGAACAGGGCAGCTGGCGGGGAAATATTCCCGTGCAGGACGGCCTTGTGCCGGATTCCAAGGAGCAGCCTTACTTCGGAAGGTTCAGCCGCAACTGGAGCCAGATCGAGCCGAACGACACCACACGCGCCGCTTTGCTCCGCCACACCGTCAACACCATTTACGAAAAAGAAACCCAGCCGAAGAAAATCAAACACTTTCATTTAAAAGACGGCGGAAAGGACGACAAGGGCTTTTACGTTTCCGATGAGGAATTCGACCCCGGCAACCGTTACCGCCGCATGGAGAAGCAGCGCCGCAAAATCAGCGCCAGCCAAAACGTGCTCAGCGAAAGCATTATGTCGGGCAGTTTCAACAACCCTTATGTCCAGATAAGCGACACCCGTCTGAGGGATATCATCAACCACGACATGCGCGGCCCAGGCCACGTCGCCGACCCCGAAGGACTGACCGACCCGGCGCTCATGTACGAATGGAACATGGGCTACAGCCGGATCAATTCGCAGGAAAACGACGCTTCAAGCTGGGTCGAGGAGCAGAGCAGTCTGGCGGAGACGGCGGAGCAGTCACGCTACCGCGGAAGCCACCGCACCGGCCGTCCAGGCGCGTACATTCAGCGTGAGAAGCCTTACGGCAGCGAACGCAAATATCCCCGGGGCAGCTACAACGAACGCCAGAAGCAGCGCCGGGACATGGAGGATCAGTTCCGCCGTGCCACCGAACAGGGAATTGCCGCCGGCAGGGAGATTCTCCGCCAGCAGCAGCAGGCCAGGCGTGACGCCGAGCAGGAAAAAGCGCGCAGGCAGGAGGAAGAACTCCGCCGTGCCTACGAACAGCAGCGCCGTGCCTATGACCGTCAGATGAAGGCCTACCGGAAGCAGCAGGAACAGTTCCGCGCACAGCAGGCGCCGCATCGAGGCAAACAGCCCGTTGCGCACAGACCCGCGTCGGCCAATTCTCACGCAGCGCAGCAGAATCTTCCCCGCAAGCCGCACTACGGCCCGATGGGATATTTCACTCCGAAGCCCGAACCGCCAAAGGGTGCGGAAAAAGCCGGCTCCGGTTCACGGCGCAGATAGATGAGTGACAATTGTGATTCCGAGTAAGGAAACGGAGGATATAAATGGGATTTGAAGACGATTTCGACTACAACGACGATTTTGAAACTGACACAGCGGATCCGGACAACCTGATCTCCTTCCAGCCGGCCAGAAAGCTCAGCCGAAAGGAACTGCGTGAGGCAAAAAAGAAAAACGCCGAAAAAACCGCCGATCTGCCCAAACATAAAAAGGGCTTTTTCGGCAAACATGAGCGGCTTGACGACAACGACGAATCGCTCACCGATGAACACATATTTGATCCCACGAGATCCACCATGATTTCCACGGGCCGTGACAGGAGCAGCCGTGAACGGGACAACGCTCCCATCAGAAACACCGATTCGGAATTCTCCTACCTTTTCGACCCGGTGGAAGAAGGCGAGAGCGAGGATTACGTGTATCCCGAGAAATCCATCTACTCCGACTCCGATAAAGCCAAGGATCTGCTTGCGGGACTTTCCTACGATGAAACCGACAAGGACTTTGCCAAGGACTTTGACGCCTATTTTGACGAACATTCCAAGCCCGTGGAACCGAAATTTTCATTCAAAAGAAAAAAGGCGCAGCCCGTCGAGGAGCCTTCCGCTCTTGACGATGATTTTGACGAGCCGGAACCGGAATCGGCTCCCGCACCCGAACCTCCCAAGCCGGCGCCGGTAAAGGTGGTTCCCAAAAAGCCGGATTCCAAGCCGAAATCAAAGCCGGAGCCGGAACAGGATCAGGAGGAGTCCTTCCTGCCCGAACTGCGCCCCGATTCGGTCTTTTCACAACGGCCTGCTCCCGAACCCGAGCCGGAGCTCAGGCCGAATTTACGGAACGAACCGCCGCTGCCGCCTGTACCCGAACGTACGGACGACTTCAGACATTATGACGATTATCACGATAATTATCAGGACGATTATCACGATAATTATCACGACAATTATCACGACGATGACGAGGATGATTATTATATGAGTCACGACCAGGATAAAAACGGCCAGGATTACATACCATACGGCGGAATGTATCCGTCCTATCCCATGGCGCCCATGACACCCATGAATCAGATGATGAGTTATCCGGTGGTCATTCCCGGGAACAATCAGAATCAGTCGGGCAATGCGCCGATTCAGACCATACCTATTCCCTATCCCATGCCGATGCCTATGCCCATGCCGATGTACAATCAGATGCCGCCGCAGTATCCGCCGCAGTATCCGCCGTATCCGCCGTATCCGCCGTATCCTCCGCAGGATTATTACAGCCGCCCGCCGTATGACGACAGGCGTGACGACAGACGTGACGACCGCCGTGACGACTCCGAACGCAGAGAACGCAAGGGCCGCAGATTCAACGAGCATCGCCGCAGAGACGGCGGATATTATGACGACGACCGTTTCGATGACCGCTATGACGACCGTTACGACGACCGCTATGACGACCGCCGTGACCTGAGATACGACGACCGCCGTGATCTCAGATACGACGACCGCCGCGACCCCAGATATGACGATCGCCGTGACCCGAGATATGACGACCGCCGTGACCCGAGATATGACGACCGCCGTGACTTCAGATACGACGACCGCCGTGACCCGAGGTATAACGACACCTACTACAGACAGGATCAGGAACGCAGATCATTCCCTCAGCCTGCCTATGAACCTCCCTACCGCAGTCAGCAGGAGCCTGTTGTTCAGGTAACGCAGCCTGTCCAGATACCGCAGCCTGTCCAGGTACAGCAGCCTGTCCAGGTACAGCAGCCTGTTCAGGAACCGGCTGCGCCGCAGTATACGCCGCAGCCTGCTCCCGATCCGATACAGGCGGCTCCCGAGCGGCCGGAGGCGCCGAAATACACCCCGAGTCCCCTGACCAACTTCGACTTCACCTTCCACAAGCCGGCGCAGAAAACCGGCCCCGACAATTCCGGTTTTGAAAACAGCCTTTCGGGGGACGGCTTTGAGGGAGGTTCAGACAACAACCTCTCGGGGGACGGCTTTGAGGGAGGATTTGACGACAATCTTTCGGGAGACGGCTTCGACGGAGGATTTGACGACA
>CAMHJC010000156.1 GCA_946185345.1 uncultured Clostridia bacterium | reverse complement strand
TTCTTTGCGGCCTATTTTGCGCCCTGAGGCGTCATCGTCCTAGGCAGGCGCCAGCCTGCCGTCGTTCTGCTGTCGACGAGTCGACAGCTATTCCTTGCAGAACACAAAATGTCCTCGCAAATAATTGTTCTACTTTCAACCGAAAATTAGTATGAGGAGATGACTTCCTCTCCCCTATTTCAATGAAAAAAACGGAGCAGACGGCCTTTTTCAGCCTTTCTGCTCCGTCAATAGCTTGAGTCAATTGCGTCGATTAATCAATGATGGCAATTTCAGATGATGATGCGATTATGATGCAAATAGTAGCCTGCTGTGCCGCCGCCATTGCAAGAGCAGATGCCGATGCGACTATATGAGCGGCTTGTGCGGTATCGTACAGATCAGCTGTCAGCATGGTGGCGTGCATCAGGCGGGTCTTTTTGTCGATGCCCAAGAGGCCGTAGCCTTTTTGTTTGGAGAGAAAATCATCTATTTCAATTATTGTATCACGCAGCTTTTCGAGGTCGTCATCGAGTATGGAAACGGAGGCCAGCGTGGCCAATTCGGTGTAAACACCGTATTTTTTACCGGACTCCTTCAGCATGTCATACAGATCAATCATGTGCTCCACCTTTTCACGGGCCGAACCGCGGGTAAGTGAGAGAATATGAGAGACCGTGTGGATGCTGCTTTTATTGGAAAACTTGATTTTTAGCAGGTCGTAGCATTTTTCCATATCGTCAATCAGCTCGACATTGCTTTTCTCTGACATAGCGAGCATTCCCGCCAGAACACTGGTCTGATCATTGGTAAGGAACGGGTGATTGTCTTTAATCATGGTGTAAATGGCTTTTCCTCGTTCAATGACGCTTTCTATGTTGTCCTCCTGAACAATATCCGAAAGCAAAATGGCCAGCAGCGCAGAAAACTGAGATCTGTTGAATTGCCTTTTGATGATGTTGTAATACCTGACTACTTTGTCAAAAGCAGCCTTGGGATCCTCTTTGGTAGAGAGATTAGCGGCAAACGGAATGGCAATGTCTCCTTTGAGATAGGAAAGAACGCCAGCGTTTTTGTTGATGATTTTTTTGCACGCTTTCAGTTTGTCCACATCACCCTTGATACCGTTGGCCGTCAGAGCATTGGCAGCAATCGGATAAATCAAGGTGCTTTCCATGCTGAAAACCTTTTTAACGATGTCTCTGTTTTCAATAAAACTTTCACATAATTCTTTGGTTTTGTCTTCCATATCGATAATCTCCTTCAACTTTTAATAGAAAGTTATGATGAAATAATAATATCTGAAGAATGACAAGTTTTGCCGCCTGAAAAGCCGGAATCGCTGTGACAACGTTACACCGGATTGCCAAAAAACGCCATGGCCGCTGCCTCAAGAAGTCCGACAACGACAATTGCAATCTTTCCGGGAAGCTGTGGTTTCTTTATGTAGACGGGAGTCAGAAATCCGATGCCGACTAATACATTGGCAATCTGGTAAAAATATGTGCTGGACAATATACCGTTGACTTGCAGTACATATATGATTGGTAGAACGAGGGCAATCGTAGTGACAGGAACACCGAGGTAGCTTTTGCGGTGACCGGTTTCTTCCTTTTGCCTGTTTTCCTCGAGTACGTTAAAATATGCCAGACGGATGACAGCTGCCAGTGTGATAAATACGGCTGCGATGGCCGCAGTCAATTTGTTCTCAGCGACAGCGTAACCGAAAACACCGGGTAAGACGCCAAATCCTATTAGGTCACACAAAGAGTCAATCTGTATGCCAAATCTCTTCTGATTATCATCACGCGGCTTGGTGGAAGCAACGGCGCCGTCAAACATATCACATAGACCGGCAAACATCAGGCACCACACAGAAAGCCAGGCTTTTCCTTCAATTGCCAAAAAAATGCCGGCACATGCCGATATCATTCCGATATAAGTAAGCACAACCGTGTAATTATAATAACCTATGATCCTGCGGTTCATTTTCAACACTCCGATTTGATTTGTATAATGCTGATTATGTCATTGACTTTTGGCATAATTAATTGTATAATACATTATGCATATTATATACCAAAAAAGGCAGTATGTCAATGTATTATTTTTGTTTTGTATGCATTAATTCTGCGTGACATTTATCCGCTGCATGAAAATCGCTCGGTATTCTGAGCCTTATCATTAAAAAATCAGGTGACAAATCACGATTTGAGGTCGATTACTTAAAAATGGCAAAAAAGAAACTGATCAGTGATAAATATAAAAAAATCTTCTGGGCGGCGTTTTCCCCTCTGCTGGCCATGTTTACAGTCTGGGCGCTTCTCAAACAAAACGAAAGCGTATCCATGAAGGATATTGCTCACACCGCAGCGGGTGCCGATAAGCTGTGGTTTGGTGCCGCTGTATTGTGCTCTGTATTATATATATTATTTGAAGGATATGCTCTATGCTCGATTCTCAAAGGAACAGGCATTAAGCCCAAAAAGCGAAACGCCATCCTTTACGGAACAGCGGACATTTATTTTTCGGCCATTACTCCGTCGGCAACCGGAGGACAGCCTGCCAGCGCCTATTTTATGATGAAGGACGGCATTTCGGGAGGCATTACCACGGCGGTTCTGCTGCTCAACCTTATGATGTATACTCTCTCGATCGTTGCCCTTGGATTTATTTCGGTGATCATCTGTCCGTCGGCGTTCGGACAGTTCAATCTTCCTTCAAAGCTTCTCGTAGGAGCAGGCACCGCCGCACAGCTTGCGTTGGCTGCCTTCTTTATGGTTATCCTGAAAAACGGAGATTTTATCTTTAATCTGATTGCCAGAGCCGCTTCCTTTTTTGGCAGAAAAAAGCTGCTGCGCAATCCCAAAAAAACGATTGCGAAAATTAAAAGAGCGAAGGCCGATTACGCCTCCTGTTCTCAGCTTTTTGCCGGAAATTATCTCCTGCTTCTCAAAGCTTTTATATGGAACCTGCTTCAGAGATGCGCACAGATTATTGTGCCTTCCCTGCTTTATATTTCGCTTGGAGGCAATATCGGTGACAGTGTCAGGATTTTTTCCAAACAATGCCTGATAACGATCGGCTACAATTTTGTTCCGCTTCCCGGTGCAATGGGCGTAGCCGACTACCTGATGCTTCACGGCTTTTCGGATATTATGGGACATGACTTGGCGTTTCATCTTGAAATGCTGAGCAGAAGCCTGACATTTTATATCTGTGTATCGATCAGCGGATTGATCACCTTTATTGGATATCTGGTAAAAAGGAGAAACAGATCAACATGCAAAAAATAAGGAAATTTCTGCTTGATAAGGTTCCGTTATACGGATGGCTGGCAATCATTGCTATCGTGACCGTGAATATGCTTGTCTATTACGGTAGCAGACTGCTTACATCTTCTATGACCCACCACAATATTACATCGGCAGTTGACAGACATATTCCGTTTGTCCCGGCATTTGTCCTAGTGTATATTATTGTCGCCTATGGACAATGGTGGTTCGGGTACTATTTAGCCGCCCGTGAGGACAAGAAAACGGTGCTGACGATTTTTTCCGCCGAGCTGATCGCCAAGCTGCTGTGCCTTGTAGTTTTTCTGGTGTATCCCACAACGATGGACCGGGCGCAGATAACCGGTACGGACGTTTTCAGCCGAATGGTGGAATTGCTTTACAGTGCCGATACACCCGACAACCTCTTCCCTTCTATTCACTGTCTTGAAAGCTATCTGCTTTGGCGCACTCTGCCGCTGCTCAAGAAGGCGCCGGCATGGTACAAAAAGGTAACTCCTTTCATTTCGCTGTCGGTTTTTGCGTCAGTGCTTCTGGTAAAACAGCATGTCGCAGTGGATATTCTCGGCGCAATTGTGGTTACTGAAATCGGATTGCTAACCATGAAGCTGATCATGAAGTACAGAGACAGACATTCACGCTGAATTCATTTCAATAGAAATACCGCCCGATAGGAATGACATTCAATTCCTATCGGGCGGCAGTTTTATGCTTTAAACAGTCTTATCACATTGTAATTCGGTTCGTAATTTTTCAGATTCTTCTTAATTAGGTCGAAGT
>CAMHJC010000155.1 GCA_946185345.1 uncultured Clostridia bacterium | reverse complement strand
TTATCTTAGCGGCTTTAGCCGCGCTGTTGGCGGCTTTAGCCGCGCTGTTGGAAGGACTGAACAAAAAAGATGCCAATAGATGATTGTGGGGCAAAGGATAATGATTTAAACCTAAATTCAAAGTTCAGATAATAGATAATAAATAATAGAGAATAGATAATAATACAACAGCGCGGCGAAGGTTATCGCTTTCACTATTATCTATTATCTATTCTCCATTATCTCTTATCTTAGCGGCTTTAGCCGCGCTGTTGGCGGCTTTAGCCGCGCTGTTGGCGGCTTTAGCCGCGCTGTTGGCGGCTTTAGCCGCGCTGTTGGTGCGGGTAACAGGACTTGAACCTGCACGGTCGCCCACCAGATCCTAAATCTGGCGTGTCTGCCAATTCCACCATACCCGCATATTGTCCATTGAGCATTGCCATTATAACACACAACTTTTCAATAATCAAGCTTTTTTTTTTGCAATATAAATTTACAATTAAGCAAATTGACATACGCACAGAAAAATGCTATTATGTAGATTGAATACTTACGTGACAAAGAAAGGAATGGAATTAACATATGGCAGTTTTGCAAGGCAGTTTCTTATCCTCCGAGCTGGGAAGGCTTTCCCATTTCACGGTCATACTTCCGCACGACACCGTGACCACTCCTCCCTCCAACGGTTTTCCCGTGCTGTATATTCTCCCCGGGCGGACGGATGACTGCAACACATGGCTCTACCGCACCAATATCGAGCGGTACGCCTATTTCAAGGGACTGGCGGTGGTCATTCCCAGCGGCGACGGCAGCTTTTACGCCAATATGGCAAGCGGCGGCCGGTATTTTACCATGGTGACAAAGGAACTTCCCGAAGTGGTGCGCAATATGTTCCGTGTAGGATTCAGCAGACAGCACACCTATATCTGCGGCGCCGCAATGGGCGGATACGGTGCGCTGCGCTGCGCTCTCACATTTCCCGAACAGTATGCCGGATGCATTGCGCTCTCTCCGATCACCGACCTGGAGGATTTTGTCAACAAGGAAATCGGCGCCGGCAAAACCGAATACTGGCGCGGCATATTGGGCGAGAGAATGTTGGTGCCGAGAGACATGGAGCTTTACAACCTGGTGAATGAAAGTCATACCTATTCGCAGATACAGCCTCTGATTTATCTTGCGTGCGGCAAAAGGGACGATCTTTACCCGAATGTGGTGCGCATGAGGGATATGCTCGACCGCAACAAGATGGACTTTATCTTTGAACAGGCGGACGCCGGTCACGAATGGGGATTCTGGGACGTTGCCGTTCAGCGAGGCCTGGACGCTGTCATCCCTGACGGAAGGTGAAGCGCTCGCTTAAGACTGAAAACTGAAGACTTAAAAATGAAAAATAAAGGAGCGCCTGGAGAAAAAACGCGCTGGAAATATGCAAGGCTCTCACCTTATTCAATATTTCATGGGGTATCAGGATAATGAGTATCAAATCTCTTTTAGGCAAAATTTTTCAATCTTCGCTATTTAAAAAAATTACCGATGACAGCGAATATGAGAAAGAACTGGAATCCATCCGGTACGGGGAAAAATCATTACTAACAACCGGCGGGGAAAGTCAGCCGATGTACCAGATTATCGACCTCGGCGACAGTTTTTTATTTGCAGACGTGGACGACTGGCAGCTCATCACGGATTTTGAAAATATACCGGAATCCGTCTGGAAAGGCAAGCGGAATATTGTCATATCTAAAAAAGATATTACTTCTGTTGACATCGGCGTTGCCTATGATGAAGAAAACACCGATAAAAAACTGCCGGAATATGTCGAAATCCGCCTTCGCTGGAAGGTCAGGGTCAAGGGAAAGCGCAGACAGAAAACCAGCCGCCGCTTCCTCTCGCTGGTGCTGACGGATGAAATAGAGGAAGACAAACTGCGCGCCTTTTTCACCGGTGCCGGAAGGCTCAGGCTCATGCCGGACAAGGAATTTGACCGGCTCAACGGACATGTTCTCACTCCCAAAGAAGCTTCCCTGCGAAAAAAGCTGAAAATAATCATTATCGCCATACCGATTGCCTCGGTACTGTGTATCGCCGGCTCGCTGCTGCCGTGGAATGGGATGCGGAATACATTCATCGTGATCGGTGCGCTGCTGCCGCTTGTTCTTTTCGCACTGAATGTGATCTTTCCGCGTTATCTGCTGATGCGTAGATGTGACGATTCCCGATGGGATGAAACAAAATGGGGACGCACTATTGACACGGAACCCGCCTTAATCATTTCCGTCGCTGCGCAAGCCCTTCTGATGGCAGCCTGCGAAGCGAGGCTGTTTCCTTCGACGGACGAAAGCCTTGGAAGATGGGCTGCGCTCACGGCGCTTCCGTTTGTGATTGTGGCAGGAGTCATGCTGCTCTCCACGCTTCCACAGACGAGCGGATGGAAGGAACGGTTCGGTGCGGTGCTGCTCTGCCTGTTTTTTGCTTTCTTCTCCTGTTTCGATGCGGTGTATCTGTTCAACGGTGCGCTGGACACTTCCTCACCTGTTTCCCATTCCGCCCGGATTGAGAAAAAGTGGATGGAACGCGGCTCTAAAGGCGGAGAGTTTTACAGTGTGCGCACCGTGCGCGAGGACGGTACCAAGGAAGAATTTTCTATTTTTGAAACCGAATACGAACGCATTGAAAAGGGCGATTTTTTAAAGATTGAGGAATATGCAGGGGCACTGGGTATTTCTTATAAAAAGGCAGTTATACCGGACAAATAAGACTATGAACGAATAACGAACTAATATATAAATGAAAAGGGTGAATAGTAAAACTATGGCTTCACCGCTTGCGGACAGGATCCGTCCGAAGGAAATTGACGATATGATCGGGCAGCGTCACCTGCTGGGTGAAAACTGCGCCCTTCGCAAAATCATCGAGTCGGGCAATATCCCCAACATGGTCTTTTACGGGCCGCCGGGCATCGGAAAGACAACGCTGGCCGGCATTATCGCCGCCAAGACCAACCGCCGTCTGCACAGGCTCAACGGCACCACCGCTTCCACCAAGGACATCAAGGACATCGTGGACGAGCTGGACACCTTCATGGCGCAGAACGGCATTTTGCTTTACCTCGACGAAATACAGTATTTTACCAAAAAGCAGCAGCAGACATTACTTGAATTCATAGAGAACGGGAAAATCACCCTCATCGCCTCCACCACGGAAAATCCTTATTTCTATGTGTATTCCGCCATTCTCAGCCGTTCCACGGTGTTTGAATTCAAGCCGGTGCCGCCCGAAGAAGTCGAACGGGGCGTAAAGCGCGCTTTTGCCTTCATGGAAAAGGAACTGGGCGAACAATTTGAGATGGAAGACGGCGTATGCAATGCCATTGCCATCGGCTGCGGCGGAGACGTGCGCAAATCGCTCAATTCGGTGGAGCTGTGCGTCATGTCCTGCGTTCCCGAAAACGGCGTGAGGAGGATTCCGCTCGACCGTGCCAAGGAACTCTCCCAGCGCAGCGCCTTCCGTTACGACAGGGACGGCGAGGAGCATTACGACATACTATCCTCCTTCCAGAAGTCGCTGAGAGGCTCCGATCCGGACGCCGCCATTCATTATCTCGCAAGGCTGATCGAGGCCAATGACCTTCCCTCCGTCTGCCGCCGGCTGATGGTCTGCACCTGCGAGGATGTCGGACTCGCCTATCCCCAGCTCATTCCGATTGTGAAAAGCTGCATTGACGCCGCTTTGATGGTGGGACTTCCCGAAGCGAGGATTCCTTTGGCCGATGCGGTGGTGCTGGTGGCGACCGCTCCCAAATCCAATTCCGCCTATCTTGCGATTGATGCTGCCCTTGCCGATATCCGTGCCGGAAAGGTCGGCTCCATTCCGCGGCAGCTCCAGAACAAGCACTTCGACGGCGAGGACGCCGCTGTCAAGGGGCAGCATTATCTCTATCCGCACGACTTTCCGAATCATTACGTGCGGCAGCAGTACCTTCCGGATATGCTGAAAAACGCCCGCTATTACGACTTCGGCGACAACAAAAACGAACAGGCGGCCAAAGCCTATTGGGACAGAATCAAAAAGTAATCGTTTTATTACTCCGGCAACAAATATTGATAATAAAAAGAAAAAAGCAAGCGCAGCGCCAATA
>CAMHJC010000154.1 GCA_946185345.1 uncultured Clostridia bacterium | reverse complement strand
GGCGAATACTCAAAAGGCAAAAAACAAAAAAATCCTTCCCTCGGCTGAAGAAAAAATGGATAGATATTTTATTGCCGGATTAATAGTATGAATTACAAAAATAAATCCCTGTGCGGCAGTCGATGTCGTACAGGGATTTTTTTGATGTATGCTGAATTAATTGGTTGCCTGCCGCCAATCATTCCTATGAAAGGATGGAAAAGATGGAAAAATCAGGCGAGGCCGTTGTCCTTGCAGTACTGAATATTCTTCTTGTGCTGCTCGTAGGTTTCGGCGTAGTAGTGGTTGCCCATTTTGTCGTTGAAGAAGAAATAGGCCTTGCAGGTGGTATCGGGATAGACCGCCGCCCTGATGGAACTGGCCGAAGGATTGCAGATCGGCCCCTTGGGAAGTCCCTTGATGTCGTAGGTGTCGTATTCGCTGCGGAAGCCTTCGGGCGCGTCGGAGACGACATAGGGATAATAGTGGGTGGCGTCGGATTGCAGCTTGCCGCCGGTGCCGCTGACGGAAGGGTGCTCCATGCGGTTCCAGAATACGGCCGCAATCTTGTCCCGTTCGGTATCGTCGGGCGATTCACGCTCGATGATGGAGGCGAGAATGACCGCCTTGTCAAAGCTCATTTCGATATTGGAAAAACCTTCGCCGTTGGAGTTGGCGTAATTTACCACTTCGTCCGAAACCCTGACGGCAAAATTATTGAGGAACCGCTTGATCACCGATTGGGGATTTTCGCCCACATAGAATGTATAGGTGTCAGGGTAAAGATATCCCTCGAGCGGATACTCTCTCTGCTGCAATATGTCATTGGAAGGCAGGAAGGAATAATCGGCGGTGAAGTCGGTGGTGCGCATTTCGGTGTAAAAATCCTCGGCGGAGCAGACGCCGTGATCTTCCAGCAGCGCTCCGTACTGGCGAACCGTGCGTCCCTCGGGGAAGGTCACATTCACGGTGGCAGGTTCGGCGGCAGCCTGACGGGCGGCGCGCTCGTCCGCCTTTTCCTTGACCATGAAAACGCCGTAAATCAATCCGCACAGCATCAGCGCCACGATCAGCATGACGCCGAGAAATTTAAATCCCGTATACTGGTTGTTCTTTCCGCCTTTTGGCGATGATGGTCTTGTCGGGTTTGTGTTCGGTCTCTGCTGCGGTCTTGTGCCGGCCGCCGTTTTCCGCATGTAATTCTGCGCAGAATTCTGTGTGGAATACTGTCTTTGATTGGATCTTTGATTGGGTCGTTGCTGCAATTTTTTTCGCTCCTTTATTGATCTTTTCCGTCAATTCCTATTATACAGAAAACCGGCCGATAAGTCAAATAAAAATATTGGCCGCTCACCAAGTTGCGACAAATCTCATACGTATCAATGATTACAATTATCGTTGCGCTCCTGAAAAGGTGTGCGCAACGCAAAGGAGGAAGTTGAAAATGAATGTAGAGCCAACAGCCGCGGTTCCGGCAACCGCTTCCGGAGAAAGCATTGTGCCGCTGCTGAAAAAATACGCGCCGGGACTTGCGGCGGCCATCATCAGCGCCCTGATGAACCGCGCGTCGCTTCCCGGAGGATATTTCCCGCTCGGTGCGGCGTTTATGGCGGCCGTTCCTCAGAATTACGCGGCAGCGGCGGCGGTAGGTGGCGTATTGAGCTGCCTGACCGACGGCGGCATGCTCGTGTCGATGGAAGGTCTCCGGCATGTGGCGTCGCTGCTCGCCGTGGGCGGCATCCGCTGGGCGCTGGGCGAAATGCGGCGAATCAACCGGGCCAGATTCTACCCCTTCTTTGCGGCGCTTGCGGGAGTGTTGATGACGGGAACGGTTATCAACGGCACGACAGGGTCGGTTGTATCCTATGCCTCTCTTTATTTTCTGATCGAGGGATTGATGGCGGGTCTGGCGGCGATGTTCTTTTCGGGAGCCTGCCGGGCAGCGGAAAAATTCGGCAGCGGCGAAAGACTCAGCCGCATGGCGTCGGCTTCGCTGATCATCACGCTTGGCGCCGCGGCCATTCCGCTCTGCCGCATCAGGCTTCTGGGAATTTCGCCGGGGCTTGTCCTTCTGCATGCGGCGGTGCTTCTGGTGGTCACGGCAAGGCGTGAAATCGGAGGGGCCGTGTCGGGAATCGCCGCCGGGTGCGTTGCTTCGATGGCAAGGTACGGCATGACACACGGCGCCATCATTCCCGTTGCGGCTCTGCTGTCGGGATATGCCGCCTTTTACGGGAGGATATTTGCGGCGTCGGCTTACACGGCCTGCTGTCTGGGAGGAGGACTCATGTCAGGCAGTGTGAATCCGCTGTACTTTTCCGAGGCGGCTTTAGGAGGACTGATCAGCTGCCTTGTTCCGCCGGAATTTGCCGAAAGAGCGCTTGCGCTGGCCGGATTCGGAGCGGAGGGAGACTATTCCGGGCGTGAGGATCATTCGGCGGCGGAGAGACTGAGCGAGGCCTCCGGGGCGATTGGCGGCATCTGCTCGGTTCTGGGAAGAGTGTCGGACGGTCTGGAAAAACGCAGTCTGCCCGACGACGATTCCATTTACAGCCGTGCCATGAGCGAGGTGTGCGGCAGATGCGCTCTTTGCGGAATGTGCTGGGGAGAGAGTGCGGCCGATTCGGGCGACCGGATCAGACTGATTGCGGGAAAACTGAAAAAAGGAAGATCGGTGAGCGGAGGAGAGATTTCCGCCGCACTGGGGAAGAAATGCATACGTGAGGACGAACTGGCCGGTGCCATTAACAGAGGGTACGGTTATTATCTGGCGTCCCGGAGCGCTCGCAGCCGTATTTCGAGTATTCGCTCGGTGATCAACGGACAGCTCGAGGGAGTCGGAATGATGCTCGACCGGCTTGGCAGTGAACTGAGGGGAGCGGATTGCCGGGACGAATATTCATCGCGGTCAGTCCGTGAACATCTGACAGCCTGCGGATACGAGGTAATGCGCTGTTTCTGCGGCAGGGACGGCAGCGGCAGGAGGAGCGTTCATCTGTCGGTCAGGAGCCGTGACGACGAATCCGACGCGGAGGATATTGCGCAGTGCGCCGGAGAATGTCTCGGCTGCACATTCGGGGTGGAATCGGCGGACAATGCGGTTGACTTGCTGGAAATCAGACTGGCGCAGCGCAGGAGGTATTCCATGGAATGTGCAGGAGCGCAGCATTGCTGCGGAGGAGAGAGTCTGTGCGGAGATTCGTATGAATTCTTTGAGGACGGCCGCAGCAGCGGCTATATGCTGCTGAGCGACGGCATGGGCAGCGGAGGACGAGCCGCCGTGGAAGGAGCATTGACCTGCGAGCTTTTCAAAAGACTGCTGGGGGGCGGATTTGATTTTGACAGTGCGGTGAGAATCGTGAATTCAGCGCTTATGATCAAGTCGGAGGACGAGACGCTTTCCACGGCGGACTGTCTGGGCGTCAATCTCTACAACGGAAGAGCCGTGATCAACAAGGCCGGCGCCGCTCAGTCCTACCACATCAGGGACGGATTTGTCACACGCATCGACCTGCCGTCGCTTCCTCTGGGAATACTGTGTGATGCCGACACGGCGCAGTATACCTTTACCGCCGAGGAAGGCGATCTGATAGTGATGATTTCCGACGGAGTGCCGACCGACGACAGTCTATGGTTTGAGGAATTGCTCAAAGGCTACGACGGCCGGCCGCCAGAGGATTTTGCGGGCTGCCTTCTGCAGGAGGCGGTCAGCCGCAGACCCGAGGAGGAAGACGACGACATAACCGTCACCGTCGGCAGAATTGTCTGTCATCAATGACGGCTTGCCATAAGGATAACAGCGAACAGCCCAATATACAACCGGTTGAGAGAAAAAACTGCTGTCTTACGAAGGGATATGCCTTTGGAAAACAGCAGTTTGCTTTATTTGTATGAAGCTGTGAACTCCGGATCTGATTCTTCGTGAACAGGAATCCGGGTTGGCTTAACGGATTTTTCCCTGCCGCCGAAATTGATTCGGCGTATTTTTGAAGACATGCAGCCCCTTTTGCTTTGACCTCGGCGAACGGAAAAAGTGCAGGTTATGCAGCGAATCATGTAGCATATTCCGAATCTATTGCAAAAAAAAATACTGCCGGATATATATTACTCCGGCAACTAAATATTGATAATAAAAAGAAAAAAGCAAGCGCAGCAC
>CAMHJC010000153.1 GCA_946185345.1 uncultured Clostridia bacterium | reverse complement strand
TCCTTCCCTCGGCTGAAGAAAAAATGGATAGATATTTTATTGCCGGATTAATAGTCAGTATCACTAAGAATTTCAAAAGAAAATGATCAATCCAATAATTACTTCAAACAGATTAATGCGTCTGATTTCTGTAAAAATATTATTGACTTTTTGCACAAAAATCAGACGCATTTTTGTAATTTCCCGTTTTGAACTATTAATCCATAATTTGCATCTTAATTATTGAAAAGTATATTTGTCTGATTTTATTTTTCACCAAATCAGCTTTAGCGATCAGGCTATTGACTTTTTGAACAATGGAGACCATATGAAATCAAAAGAATTAACTCATTATATAGAGAAAGCACGGAAGCAGGACCCAAAAGCCATTGAAGCGCTTTATCAAAATACTTATTCCAAAATGTACTCCCTTGTGAAACATCTTTGTGTCAGCAGCAATGATGTAGAGGATATTTTGCAGGAAGGCTATGTCAACGCATTGGCCAATCTCAATCAATTGGCCAATGACGAGGCGTTTTTCAGCTGGCTGAGAAAAACGATGATCAACGCGTGGCGGATGCATATCAGACGAAATATGCCGGATTACGATACGACCGTGTTTGATGTCGCAGAGGAACAGATGAATGACTGGCAGTTCGGGCCGTCTTTGCAGGATACCGTCGAAAATTTTGAAACCAGCCGTGAGATCCGGGAGATGGTGAATGCGCTTCCGGAAAATCAGCGTGTTTGCATGGTACTGTATTACTTCGATGACATGAAGATAGAGGAAATTGCCGAGGCGCTGGGGATTCCGCCCGGTTCGGTCAAAAGCCGTCTGTATTACGGACGGCTGAAGCTGAAAGAAAACCTCGAGCAGCGCGGCATTATTCAGTCCTATGGAGCGATAGCTGCTGCTCCCGCAGCTGAAGCGGCTGCCAGCAAGAGTGTATTTGTCAGAATACTTGCCGCCCTTCAGATTCCTTCCGAAAGCGGAGCGGTTGCAGGAGGAATGAGTACAACTGCCAGAGTTGCCGTATCAATGGCGGCTTTGCTGACTGCCGGCGGCGTGATCAGCGGCGCTGTCATGTTTCCCAAAAACAGGCAGCCCGGGCTGGAAGTTCCTTCTGCCGCTCACACAACGGTTACAACTGCCGTCCAAACGACGACGACAACAGTCTCTACAACTTTCTCTGCCGCCACAACAACTACTACAACGGCGGCTCCGACCACCACAACCACTACTGCCACCACAGCGCCGAAACTTTATGTGTCATTTGATTATCAAAAGACGGAAGGCGGTGTGATTCTCACACGATACACAGGTAATGAGCCGGATGTCGTGATTCCCGAAACGATTGACGGCATGAAGGTGGTGGCGATAGGAGCGAACGCCTTTAAATTCAAAAGCGTCCTTCGGTCAGTGACGATACCATCAACGGTCAGTACCGTGGGCAGTGCAGCCTTCCGTGAATGTCGGAATCTGCGCTCGGTGTCACTCGGAAGCGGCGTCAACGAGATAGGCAATGCGGCATTTCTGGGCTGTGCGCTGCAAAGCGTCAGTATTCCCTCTAATGTCCGTTCAATAGGGGTATATGCCTTTGCCTACTGCCCCGATCTTGCCGAAGTGCGGGTTGCTGAAGGAACAGAGAGCATCGGTTACGCTGCTTTCCGCGACTGTCCGAATCTGCGCTCCGCAACACTTCCCGCCTCGGTGAATGTAATAGGCGGCGATTCCTTTGACAGAGCCGCCGAGGATTTCACCATTACCGCCCCTGTAGATACATACGCATATGAGTACGAATTAAATCGTCATTCGTAACCTGTACTGCGTTAAAATTGAGGAGATGATTGCTGCATGATAACATAACGGTTTTTTGAGGGAGATATTTTATAAGAAGATGAAAAAAGAAAAAAATGAGCCAAAGGAGGCAAAACGAATCATGCTTACCCAAGCGAGGCGTTTTTTTAAAAATCCGGTATATCTGCTTGCGTTTTTTATATCGCTGGCAGTACTTGGTGCCGGCTCTGCGGTTGCGTTCAATGCACTCGCAGAGGGAGAAACTCTTTCTGAAGCAGAAATAAGTGAGCACTTTACTATCAGTAGATACGATTTTTTGATTCCGTCGAATGCATATTCCGTTAAGGTTGTGTATAAGCATAAAACCAGTGCCACTGAAACGAAAAGTTATGATGACTGGTGGAGTTTAGAGTATGATCTGGAGTATGGCGATTATGGCGATGATTATACCATTACCGTAGAAGGCGTCTCTGATCCAACCAGGGCGCTCTATCTATATGATTATCGCTATGGAAGGGATACGGAAGGCCATGACATTCGCGGAAATGTCTACAGAGATCAAAGCGTAACCCTCGGTGAATTGGCGAATTCACCGTATGACTATTTTGAAACGGAATACTGTTATTATTCCTTTGTTGCTCCGGCCACAGAAGCGGGAGAAGGCGTTACATTAGGAGAAGACGGGAATCTCTATATGTCTGACGAGTACCTTTCTGATCCTTGTTGGATGGGTTGGTCTCGTAATGGATACATCCTTGATAATTTATTTGATAGTGTGGTTTTCAAATTAACCTACCCCGAGCCAATATCCACAGGATCTACCGTCTGGAGAGAATACTCAGGCGGCGGTCTTGTACAGAATTTTGAGTACCTGGTATCTAAAGACGATGAATATGAGACTGCCATTCTTTTTGATGATGTTCACGGCCGTATTACTGATTCGGGTACAATAGGAGGTTCCCTCGGTCTTTCTAATCTGGGAGAGCTGGGAGCGAAAACCTGGGCGACCCAAAGCAGTAACAGCGGCAGTACAGCCGGCGGTTCAGGTTTGGAAGTCTATGTGAATATCAACTATGATTACAGCGAATACCTGTCCAAAGGCGAAGTGAATGGAGATCCCGGTTCGTATTATAACTCTGCGAATATTCCCGGTTACGGGCTGGGCTATGATTCTGTATGGATGCCTAATTCTCCCTCGTTTAAGGAAACAGGCACTGATGACCTGCAGTCTCAGCCCAAGAGCTGGAATTTATCGAATGGAACGTCTTTTGCTCCGAATACCTATCCTTATTTGAATGATGTTTTGGTAGACCAATGTTTCGAATACAGCATAGGTTATTGCAGTATTTCAATTGACGCTACGTTAACTGCAAAGTTTGACTTAACAGACTCGGCTGAGCTCACCTATGCGGCAACCGATGAAATGGGCGAAAGCATAGACCTTTCTGAGTATGGTGATGACTACAAGAAGGCTTCTTTCAACAAAGACGCCATTGTTTCTGTCGCACCTAAACTTACAAAGAACGGCTATCAGTTCAAAGGATGGTCTCTGCCAAGCGGTCATGGTATCAATGCGGAGGACATTGTCACAGACGGCAGCGGCTACGTCCTTCAATTCAAAATGCCCGAAGATGATATTCAATTGACAGGTCAACTGGATAAACTCTTCACGCTGAAATTTGACACTGACGGCGGATCGAGTAATGCGGATGATAATTTCACCTATCTCGGTTTGTCCGCAGATGAAAAAACAGATGAAATCCGCAGCTTCTCAGCGAGTGACCCGACCAAAGACGGTTATACCTTCAAGGGCTGGAAACTCGGTGAAGACGACGTGACAGACAGCAAGCAGATTCCTCTGGACTCTTTTGCGTATGACAGTTCAATCGGACGTTTCAAAGCGACAGTGAAAGCGCAGTGGGAGGAAAACACCTATGAGCTTTCATACGCAGTCAACGCTCCTGCAGGCGCTACTGTAACAAGCAGCAGCGTTCCCGCAGCAGAAAGCAAGAAATTTTCCGCACTGTCAGAAGGCAACTTCCAGCCGGCTCCCGGCGGAATTGTTCCAGCTGTGGCCGGTTACACCTTCGATGGCTGGAAAGTGAAAGAGGATTCCTCTGTGACCTTTAACCAGACCAACTCGGGCAACGCCAATGTTTCTTATAAAAAATTCGTCCGGGATGGTGAAACCACTACCTATAAGGCAACTGCCGAGGCACAGTGGACGGCAGTTAATTATACCCTCAATTATGACAAGGTTCGTGCGGACGCATCAGCTCCTTCCGTGCCAAGCATATCATTTAGACTTTCGGAATGTGATAAGAGCGGCAGCACATACACTTATACCTTCCCGGACAGCACCACTTCCGCTC
>CAMHJC010000152.1 GCA_946185345.1 uncultured Clostridia bacterium | reverse complement strand
TGTGCTGCGCTTGCTTTTTTCTTTTTATTATCAATATTTAGTTGCCGGAGTAATACTTGAAAAAGAAGGTTAATCAATCAATGGACAACAGAAAAAATAAAACCATTCTCCGCTCGGCGGCGGCATTGGTCATCGCTGCCGCTTTTATGACGACCGGCTGTGTGAACCGTATCCGCAGCTGGCTTCCGGTCGACAAAAACGCCATTGACCAACGGAATTCCCAAACAACAGCCGCTGCGGAAACCGCTCTTCCGTCCGCCGCCGCTTCAACCACAACTACCACCACTGCAACGACAACAACAACGACTACGACTTCCACTACGACCACGACAACAACAACCACGGCAACCACTACGACCACGACCGCAAGAAAAACCACCACTACTACCAAAACGCAGGCTCCCGAATCGCTCAACGGACAGGAAATCGTGGATTATGCCATGCAATTCCTCGGCACGCCTTATGTCTACGGCGGCAACAGCCTGACAAAAGGCGTGGACTGTTCGGGATTTACCAAGCTGGTCTACAGTCATTTCGGCATCAGCCTGCCCCGCACAGCCGCCGCCCAGCACCGCAAGGGAACCGTGATTTCGGAGGACGAAGCGCTCCCCGGCGACCTTTGCACCACGGTTTATGAGGCAGGCAGCCAATACACCGGCCAC
Source organism: uncultured Clostridia bacterium (assembly GCA_946185345.1). Taxonomy (GTDB): domain Bacteria; phylum Bacillota; class Clostridia; order Oscillospirales; family Acutalibacteraceae; genus RUG762. The sequence goes on along the minus strand of CAMHJC010000152.1, from coordinate 3,532 downwards.
GCCGCCATCTATATCGGCAACGGACAGGTCATCAACGCTCTTCCGGAAGAAGGCGTGGTCATCACCGATATCTACACGCTCTACGGAGAATACACCTTCCAGCGTATTTTCAACAACACCTGCGGGCAGTAAGCGTTCAGGGTCAAGCTTGAAGGGTGAGGTTTTACACAGTTCACGGAGGTATTTATCTGCAACATGAAAAGCACATACGCAAGCGTCATTTCATTGATCATGCTTATCGCAGCTTCGGCGTATTTTTCCGCCACCGAGACGGCATTCTCCGGCGTGAACAGAATACGTCTGAAAAGCATGGCCTCTGACGGCAACAAGAAGGCCGCCCGTGCGCTGCGGCTCACCGAGAATTTTGACAAGCTGCTTTCCACCGTGCTGGTCGGCAACAATATCGTCAACATCGCCGCCTCGTCCATCGCCACCGTGCTGTTCACCACGATGCTGGGAGACGCAGGCCCGGCGGTCTCCACGCTGGTAATGACCGTGCTGCTGCTGATCTTCAGTGAAATCACCCCCAAGAGCATCGCCAAGGAAGTTCCCGAGAGCTTTGCGATGTTCTCGGCTCCCTTTATTACGCTGCTTCAGACGCTGCTCACTCCCATCAACTGGATTTTTACCCAATGGAAGAAGCTCATCGCCAAACTGCTCGGCGTGGAAGGCGGCGGCGCCATCACCGACGACGAGCTGATCACCATCGTGGACGAGGCGCAGAATGAAGGAGGCATCGGCGAAAATCAGGGGGAACTGATCCGCTCCGCCATCGAATTCAACGACCTTGAAGTGGTGCATATTCTCACGCCGAGAGTGGATATTCTGGCGGCGGAAATCGCCACACCGCCCGAAAAATTCGCCTCCATCTTCAAGAACAACCACTTCTCCAGAATTCCCGTCTACAAGGGAACCATCGACAATATCGTCGGTATTCTTCACGAACGGGATTTTTACGAGAAGATGTATTTCGATAAAACGGTGGATATTCCGTCCATGCTCATTTCGGTGGAATACATCCCCAAAAACACAAAAATCTCCGAGCTGCTCAAGATTTTCCAGCATTCACGCTGCCATATGGCGGTTGTGGTAGACGAATTCGGCGGCACAGTGGGCATCATCACACTTGAGGATATTCTGGAGGAGCTGGTGGGAGAAATCTGGGACGAAAACGACGAAATTATCAGCGAAATCGAGCATTGCGACGACGGCGGATATATTGTGTCGGGCGTGGCTTCCCTCGGCAAGGTCTTTGAATTGCTCGGCATCGAGGAGGACGAGGATAGTCAGGCCGTGACCATCAGCGGCTGGCTCACCGAACGCATGGGCAGAATTCCCTCTGTCGGCGAAGGCGTGGATTTCGGCGGCTACCGCATCTCTGTCTCCGAAGCCACCCCCAAGCGTGTGGTGTTTGTCAAGATTATCAAGACAGCTCAGGACAATCAACAGCCAACCAAATAAAAAGCAGGGCTTTCATCACGGAATTGATTTTCCATGATGAGGCCCTGTTTTTTTCGTATTTTTATGTGTTTTTTGAAAATACTTACTCGTTGTCCTTCTTTTTCATGCTCTTGCGGCGGATGTCTCCAAAGGAATTCCACTCGGCGTAAATCTCCTCGTATCTCTTGTAGGCGTTTGCCACGGAATCATCCCAGGACAGATAGACTTCCTTTGAAGCACGCTCTCCGGTCTGAGCCAGCGCACTTCTGTCGTTAATGGCGTTCAATATGGCTGCCGCAAAGGCATCTGCGTTTTCTTCGGAGATGAAGCCGTTGCGTCCGTCAGTGACGATCTCGGAGGCGCAGCTGTCCTTGATCAGCACGCTGGGCGTTTTGCATGCCGCCGCTTCCATGACCACCAGTCCTGCCGTGTCATAAGTCGAAGGAAAGAGGAACAGATCGGCTCTGGTGAAATATCCCTTCAGCAGCGCACGGTCGTGAATCGGGCCTGTAAAGAGCGTCTGGTTGGAGAGTCCGACCTTGCGTGTGTAAGTCTTGATATCCTCCAGCTCATAGCCTCCGCCGACAAATATCATTCTGAATCTCACGCCGGCCGCCTTGACCTTGACAAGAGAATCCAGAATAATCCTGATGCCCTTGTACCACTGCATTCTGCCGCAATACATGAAGACAAGCTCGCCGGAATTGAATCCCGTGTCGGCCTGCACTTTGCGCATGACTTCATCGGAAGCCGGATCGAGCGTGATGTCGGCGCCGTTGACCATGACGCGGTAATCGCCCTGATAGCCCAGCGCACGGAGCGACGCTGCACAGCCGTGGCTCACCGTCCACACCTCGTCGGCGTAGTTGAAGCTGCTGACCACAATGGAGGCCCCCATTTTTCTGAACGCCCTGTTCTTGACAGTGAAAGCGATATCGTCGTCAAACTTGGTGTGATAGGTCATAACGACCGGCGCTCTGTGATGGGAATTGGCATTTCTTGCGATCATTGCGGCGGTAAACGGACTGTGTACATGGATCAGATCAAGATTCTGCTTCTTTATCTGCCTGATGGCGCCGATGGCAAAAGGATTGCCGGCACGGTAGCGTATTTTGGTCTTTTCGGTGGGAAGCGACATATAGGTAATGACCGGATAAGGGTAGTTGTACTCCGCCTTTCTGGACCTCGGAGTAACCACGACGCTGTTGCCGTATTTCTCCTGAATGACTCTGGCGTAATTGACCACTGTATTGGCAACTCCGTCTATACACGGAGGGAAGGAATCGTTAAAAAGACCGACAGTCAGTTTTTTCATTTTTTATTGCATACTCCTTTTCGATAATCGTTGGATTTGAATACTATTATACCATATCTGTCCGTTAATTTCAACGATTATCGACGGATTTCTGTATTTAATGCGATAATTTAACGTGACATTCCGGAAATAAAAAAATTTTATGTGAAAATGGGTTGAATTTAACACCGTGTAGTATTAAAATAGAATTGTACGGATGCATTGCCGCCTGCCTCATGCGCGACGCAATGCAAATATTTAACACACAGGAGATTTTGCAAATGAAGGTTTTAGTTGAAACATCTGCACGTCACGTCCATCTGACAGACGAGCACCTCGCAGCTCTTTTCGGAGAAGGCTATCAGCTCACCAAGAAGAAGGATCTTTCCCAGCCCGGCCAGTTCGCCAGCAACGAAAGAGTTGACATCGTCGGCCCGAAGGGCGTTATGCCCAATGTATCCATTCTCGGCCCGACACGCAAGGCTTCTCAGGTCGAGCTTTCGCTCACCGATGCCCGCAAGATCGGCATTGCCGCTCCCATCAGAGAATCCGGCGACCTCGAAGGCACTCCCGGCTGCGTACTCAAAGGCCCGGCAGGCGAAATCACTCTGGACAACGGCGTTATCGCTGCCAAGAGACATATCCACTTCACACCCGAGGACGCAGAGAAGTTCGGCGTGAAGGACAGCCAGATCGTTTCGGTCAAAATCGAAACAGCTGACAGAACCACCACCTTCGGTGATGTCGTCGTCAGAGTCAGCCCCAGCTACGCCGCCGCCATGCACATCGACACCGACG
>CAMHJC010000151.1 GCA_946185345.1 uncultured Clostridia bacterium | reverse complement strand
AATCCTTCCCTCGGCTGAAGAAAAATTGATAGATATTTTATTGCCGGATTAATAAACAATAAAACTCTCCCTCAACGTCGGTGATGACATTGAGGGAGAGTCTGATTGATTCATTCGGAAAGGCCGAGTCGATCAGTCGTCGTCTTCTTCCACTCTGACCTTGCGCACTCTGACCTTGACCTTCTGTACGCAGCGGGTGTATTCTCCGAGCATGCCGAGGGCGTCAAAATCATTGATCATGTCGTCATCGGTGTAATCCTCGGGAGTGCTGCGTTCCACCGGTTCGGGATCAGGAATCTTCTCCACCGGAGGTGCAACATATACCGGCTCCGGATCGTGCTCGACAAATTCGTCCGTCGGATGATACTTTTCCGGATAGCTGATAATGGGATCCATATCAGGCTGCGCCGGCATGGGCATCGGCATCGGAATCGGCTCGGGCTCGGGTTCGGGTTCCGGCTCCGGTTCCGGTTCCGGCTCGGGTTCCGGTTCGGGTTCCGGCTCGGAGAGAAGGCTGAAATCAAACGGCACAAATTCCTCTTCCGGCTCAAACTCCGCGGTAAGATCACGGGGTTCGGGCAGAGGTTCGGGTTCAGGCTCCGGCTCGGGCAGAGGCTCAGGCAAAGGCATAGGCTGAGCCGGCACGGGAATCGGAATGTAAATCGGCTGCTGCGGAACCGGATCGGCCTGCTTTCTCTTGAAGCGGTCAGGAATGTCGATTCTGCCGGTCTTGTAAAGGTAGAGCAGCACGGCCATCACAATCAGCATAATGAGCAGCAGCACAAACAGTACAATAAAGAATACCGCCCAGCCGTTGAAGTAATAACCGTCTATCGTAATGGTCTGGATACCGTTTTTCTGACCCAGACCGACCGCGTCGGCCTCGTTTTCCATATCCTTGTAAGTCTGCTGGCCGTCAACGGTGCAGGTGATGCGGGTAACCGTATTGCCTTCATAGCTGTAGGTATAGATGTAGCCGGATACCCTCATCAATGAAATCAGTGTCGTTATGTCATAGCTGTCAATCAGCTTTGTGGTGGGATGAAGCTTGAATATTCCCCAGTTGCTGTCGTAACCGAGAGCGCGTGCGCCGACGCCGCCAAAGAGATCCGTCTCAGCGGCCACCAGCTTTCTGGCGCTGCCCCTGACATAAATCTTGACGGTAGGCACCGTCTCATTTTCAACCACAATTTCGGTGCTGCTTCCGCCTCTGACGCTGTAATATTCCGAAATATTGTCAAGTATCACCGGATCGGTGTCCTTGGCAAGATAAATGACAATTTCACGGGTGAAGCTGTCGTTGCCGGTCTGAATGAGGTTGTAGTCAATCTCATCCACGCGGGCCAGTTTGCGGAGCACGGTCTTGAATTTGACATTGGAGAAGCTGCCTGTAGCGGTCAGCCTGCCGCCGTCCGCCACCGCATCGGCATTGCGTTCCTGTTCGCCGTCGTCAATGACGATCTGATAGGTCTCGCCGACCTCCGAAGCCACCGAATAGGTCACGTTTGTATTGCTCTCTCCGCCGAAATAGGAGAAATCAAGCGATTCGACAAGCTCGGTGCTCTGGGCAAGAGGCTGTGAAGGATCACCCACACTGCCGAAGGTCACGGAGCCGCTGCGATTGGTCGAATCGTCCATATGGGTCAGATCATTCATATAGCTCTGAAGCTGGGAAGCGTTGGAAGCGGAAAACTCCACTGTGTATGTCAGAATGCCTCCGCGCTTGCGCGAGAACCATCTGCCGCTGTCCGGCACATTGTCATTGAAGAAGCCGTTGATCAGCTCCACCTGCTTTGAATCGACAGAGGAAGGCATAGACACTGTCATGACACGTTCTATTTCGCCGCTGCTTCTCAGGACGGTGGAAATACCGATGTTGTCAACGACCGACTTGCCGCCCGACTCGATATCCACCTTGCCGCCTTCGGATGTGTATGTCTCCCCGTCCAGCACAACCTTGACACCGGTCTGTTTCCAGAATTTTTCGGAAGTAAATGTCTGGGAAGCATTGGTCAGGCCGTATTTGATAATGACACTGTCCAGCCAGCCCATAAGCTCACGGCTTTCAAAGTTTTCCTTGAAAACCACACCTCTGGTAAAAACGCCTGTGGAATAGGAAAATGTCACTTCCGGAGGCCTGCTGATCAGATTTTTCAGCTTGTCAATGTAGTTCTGTTTGGATTCAAAATCAAGCGTAAAGTCATAAACAGCCTCGTTATCCTTGACTTCATAGGTATAAGTCAATTCCTCGGGTTTGTTGTCCTTGATCAGACCGTTAAGGTCATCAATGCCGCCCGGGAGCTTGGTGTTGAGTTCGTCCACATCAAATGAGACGGACATCACACGGCTTCCGCTGAAATTGCTGCCGTCAAGCTCAATTTCAGTGCCTAAGTTGGCGCAGCCGCTCAGCAGCAGCAGCATAAGAACGGCCGAAAACAGAAAAAGCAGCTTTACTTTGCAGGTTCCAAGCGTTCTATGTTTATTACTTTCCATAAAACAATGAACTCCCCTCTAAAAAATGCGTTTATCCGATGCCGGAAAAAACGATTTCCGTCAACGAATCATCTTGTACAACCGGCGGTGAAAATCAAATTATTTCCTTCCATCACAGATTTATACAACTACATCTTAGATTATAATTCAATATCTCAAAAAAATCAACAATTTTTAAATATTTCCGTAACAATTCATAAGATTTTTTTATCCGCCCGCAGTGTAGTTGTATCTGACGGCATAATAGATGGCCTTTTGGACGATAATATCCGTAAACTGATCGCCGATATCCTCCTCATTCGGCGTGAGCGTCTGGTGGCGGATGATCGAATCGATCACCTTGTCCGCTCTTGAAGGATTGATTCCCGAATACCCTGTGAGGATAATGTCCGTGTACTGGCCGTTGACAATCGTCACCTCGACATTGGCGTACATATGGCCCGAAGAATAGGAGCCGGTAAATGTCTTGTCGGAAAATCCGCTCACGTCCAGATCCTCCACCACGGCGTCCTGCTCGACAAGGCCTTCATTCAGGCGGTAAATCATTTTGGGTATGATGAGTGCGGCCGCCGCAAAGGAAATTATCACAATAATGAGATATTTTCTTAATTTTTTCCTGTCAACGGTCTTTTTGTCCCCGGTCTTTTTTCGCTTCTTTGACAAAATGGCATCTCTTCCCTCTGTCGAAATTTTCAGTAATTATCATTATACCACACATTCCGGAAAAGTGTGTGTAAATATCGTTAATGAAACACCGATTTTTATACTCAACACCCGAATACCCGAAAAAAATTTCAGCTCCCGACCCGGTGAAGGAATCAGGAGCTGAAATTTTAAGAGGGATTATAATGAAAAAAGAAAAAAAGGGGATGTCGTGATTGATAGCTCAAGGCCGGGCCTTAAGCCAAATATTGAAATATATCGAAGCCTCAAAGCCGTGACCGGCCATGACGGCAGGAACAATCATGCGGTAGGTGGTGATTATGTCACGCATCCGAGCGATGCGCCGACGACTTTGCCTGTCTGCCGCAGGCGGCGAAAGAGTTTTCATATGCCGCCCGCCGCAAAGAAAATGCCTGATAAATTACCGCACAGGTTATCGGTGAACCGTGTTAAAATTAGTCCTCGATGACCTTGTAGAGTTTGTACTTGACAAGAATCTCCTCGTCCTTGATGTTGTCGCAAACCAGTGTTGCGTTGGAGATGATGCCGCCCTCGATGAGCTTCTGAAGACCGACCAGCTGGCAGAGCTTGCTCTTGAGGTTGAGCTTGTCGCCCTCATCGGTTACCAGGTAAATGTTGCCCTGGCATTTGTCAATGATTGCAAGAAATTCATTAATGTCTACATTGCTAAGTGACCATACTGTACTCATGTTAAAATCATCCTTTCAAATAATGACTTTTGAATAGTAGCTGATTACAGGTTTAGTCTGCGTGGTGCGATTACCTGAAGCCTGATGAAGCTCCTGTGTAATTGCTCCCTTCGCAATCACCACTGTCATTATACCACAAACTCCGTCAATGTCAACAGTTTTGAAGTACTTTTTTCGTCATCTGAGCCAAAGAAAAGTGACCTCCGTAAAAGAAAATCGCATTTTTTTGTGCAATATGCACTCGTCTTTTTCATTTTCCCTCTTAATTCGAATGAAAAAAAGCCGTACGGGTTGTGAGTAATCTCCCAAATACAAAATCAATCTGATTTGATTTTGTGCAACAACGCTTTTTGGCAAAATCAATTTTTTACAT
>CAMHJC010000150.1 GCA_946185345.1 uncultured Clostridia bacterium | reverse complement strand
AAAACACCTGTGCGTGGACTCCCACCGAAGCCGGAAAATATAATTTCTATTGCGATATCAAGGACACAAGCGGCAAGGTTGTTTCCTGCAAGAGAATGACGTTTACCATCACCAATCCTTACAGCTTTACAGCAGATAAGGAAACCACGCAACCTGTCGGTACGGAAATTGGCTTCACCGCAACCGGTGGTTATCAGTATAAGTTCTACTACGAGAAGGACGGCTCTTGGGTAAGAATCCAGAGTTTTTCCACTGCTGACACTTGTTCATGGACTCCCACCGTTGCCGGAAGATACAATGTCTACTGCGACATCGCTGACGAGAACGGCACTGTTCTTGCCTACAAGGGCATGGAATTTGTTATCGGCAGCGTAAGCGCAGACAGCTATACATTCAAGACCAGTGTTGAGTCTCCCAAGCCCATGAACACAGCCGTGACACTCACCGCAACAGGCGGTTCGTCCTACAAGTTCTACTATGAAGTAGGCGGCAAGTGGGCAACCATCAAAAACTTCTCGACTGCGAACACAGCCACATGGACGCCTGATATGATAGCGGATTACACGCTGTATGTCGATATCAAGAATGCCAGCGGCAAGGTTGTCAAGACGATTTCCAAGAAGTTCAGCGCAACCGATCCGTACAGCTTTACGGCTGACACAACATCTCCGCAGAACATCGGCAAGAGCATTAAATTCACCGCAACCGGTGGCGCAAGCTACAAGTTCTACTATCAGTATTCCGGAGCGTGGGTCAAGATTCAGGATTCCACCTCTGCGACCTGCAACTGGAAGCCGAATAAGGCCGGAGAGTACATGGTCTATGTCGATATCAAGAACGCAAGCGGTGCGGTTGTCACCTGCCGGACCATGAAGCTGGTCTTCAATGATCCGTACAGATTCACCACAAGCGCAAGCTCCCTGACGCAGCCGGCCGGAACAGCCATTAGCTTCTCGGCCAATGGTGGCGCGAGCTATAAGTTCTATTACGAAAAAGACGGCGCTTGGGTAAGAATTCAGGATTACTCGACTACAAAGACTTGTACATGGGCTCCTATCGAAGCCGGGAAGTACAACGTCTTCTGCGACATTAAGGATGCAAGCGGCTCTGTGGCAGTCTGCAAGCGTATCACTTTCAATATCACCGAGAAATGCACGATTACCGCCAGCAAGACAAATGCAAGTGTCGGCGATACGATCATCTTTACTGCGACAGGCGGTTCGAGCTACAAGTTCTACTATGAGAAAGACGGCGCTTGGGTGAGAATCCAGAGCTTCTCGACCAGTAATACTTGCAACTGGAAACCCACAGCAGCGGGAGATTACGTTGTCTATGTTGACGTCAATGACCAAAGCGGCAACCTCATCGGCTGCAAGGGCGTCAGGTGTGTTGTTGGGTAATGTATTGAACCGAATTAACAATAGCAGTAAGTGGTAGCAATAGCCCGAAAAAACTGAAATCAAATATGGCTTTTTCGGGCTTATCTTTTTTCTTTAAACTATGTGCCTGCAATTAAAAAATCGCGATCTGTATGGAAAAGAGGCTTAAAAATGAAAAAGAAAATATGTTCATTCGTGCTGATTATAGCTATGTTGGCAATGTTTGTGCCGAGCGGCTTGGTTGGTACGACGGTGCAAGCGGCAACCTTTGATGATATTAATCAGTCAAGTGTTTTTTTGAATCAGAGCGAAAGCGGCCCCTGTACATTATATGCAGCAACAATGATGATAAGGCGAGCAGCAATATGCCAAGGTGATTCTAACTGGTCAGACATAACACCTTCATCCGTAAAGAGTGTTGGGTGGTTATCAGGCTTGAGATATAGTTTCGATTACAGTCATAGTGGTGTGACGTATGCGGTAAGACATACTTCTTTGCCCGGTGGCTCAAGTAATAAAGAAAAATTGATTTCTTTACTTGCTCAACATCCAGAGGGTATTGAGATTTATGATAACGGTACTCCTCATGCTATATTATTGACCGATTATACAGACGGAGTATTTTATTGTGGTGATCCCTCCTGGGGAAATGCGGCTGACCGCATTCCTATAACCAGTGCATATAAGGTGACTATAGAAAATGCAGATGAATATTGGTATATTTCATCTCCTAAGTGTGAAATAGAACCTGATAAAAAATATCCTGGTAAACCTACTCTTTCAGTAAAAGCCGGTTCCGACACGTTTGCTACAACTTTTTCGTGGTCGGCAACTTCTGATACAGAGTGGTATGAAATTACAATTTATAACAATGAAGGAATTGTGCAGTGCTTTGAAAATGTTGGAACTAGTACTTCTGTTTCAAAAAGACTATCATCAGGTACTTATTACTTTAATGTATCGTCATGTAATGGGACATATGGAACATGGACTTATAGCGACAATAGTGCTTCATTTACTGTTGAAAAATCCTACTTCATTCCTAAAGCAACGGTCTATAATGATGGTCACATCTATTCGCTCTATGACGATGCTATGACATGGACTGACGCAAAGGCGAAATGCGAGAGTGCCGGAGGACACTTGGTGACAATCACATCAGCAAGTGAGCAGAGTCTCGTGGAAGACCTTTTGAGTAGTGGTACCAGAGGTTATTATTGGCTGGGAGCCTCGGATACAGAAACCGAAGGTACTTTCAAGTGGGTGACAGGTGAGGCATTTTCCTATACCAATTGGAACAGCGGACAACCTGATAATTGGCAGGACAACGAGGATTATCTTCATCTTTACAATAGCGGAAGTGTCGGGAAGTGGAATGATTTTGATATCAAAGCTTCCGGAAGTAAATGCGGCTTCATTTGCGAAAAAGAAACTGGCGGCTTTGTTCCTGTTGCAACAGAACAGTACGGAAGAAATCTCTACGAGCTTTATGACAACAAGATGGCATGGTCTGATGCTAAAGTCTATGCTGAAAGCAAAGGCGGCCATTTAGTGTCGATCGCAAGTGCCGATGAGAATAACTTTGTATTCCAACTTGCAAAAAAAGGTTCAAAAGATGGCTACTATATCGGCGCAACCAATCATAATAAATCTAATTGGACATGGTGCGACGGTAGTGAGTTTACCTATACTCAGTGGAACGATAGTCAGCCCGATAATTGTGCTGGATTGGAATACTTTGGTGGAATGTGGACAGAAAACGGCAATTGGAATGATTTTGAGAATACGTGTTACGATGCAGTTGGTTTCATCATCGAATATGAAAATGCCGCAGCCTATACCGTTACCTATGATGCCAACGGTGGCACAAACGCACCGGAAGCTCAGAGAAAAACCAAAGGCGAAAATCTCACATTAACTACCGATAAGCCCTCCAGAAATGGCTATGAATTTATTGGTTGGTCAACGGACAAAAATGCTACTTCTCCGACCTATACTGCAGGTGCGGCGTTTACGACAGACGCAGACACTACTCTGTATGCGGTGTGGAAAGAAATAACCATTACATCCATTACCGTCAAAACCAATCCTAATAAAATGGAATACAATGTTGGCGACTATTTTGAAATGGATGGACTGATGTTGTCGGCAATTTATAGTGATGGTTATACTAAAACCATATATACTATTGATCCATTCTCATTGAACGATGATTATATTGTCGATTCAATGTTTGGCGTGAAGTGTTCTCCTGCTCAACTTAATACATGTGGAGTTCAGGAAATAACTGTGACATATGAAGGAGTTTCTACTTCCTTCAATGTAACGGTCAACAGAGTCCTCACATCCGTTACGGTAAAAACAAATCCTGACAAGTTGGTTTATACAATGGGTGACACCTTTGATTCGACCGGATTGGTGTTGACCGCAAGCTATAACGATGGTTACACCGAAGATATTGCAAGTGGCTTTACCTGCACGCCTACGGAACTGAATGCTGTCGGCACACAGGAAATCACGGTTGAATATGAGGGCAAAACGACGACATTCAATGTCACGGTAAACAAAATCGTTACCTCTATTTTCGTGATGGCCAACCCAAACAAGACCACCTATTCTGCGGGAGATACGCTCGACACAACAGGCATGAAATTGCTGGTTGTCTATCATGACGGCTCAACTCAGACAATCATGGAGGGCTTCACCTGCACTCCTACTGATTTGACTACTGTCGGAACACAGGAAATCACCGCTGAATACGGAGGCAAGACAGCTACTTTTGAGGTGACGGTTAAAGAGGCATATTCCCTCAAAGCATCACCCGCATCGGAACAGACAATCGGTGAACCTGTTGTTCTGACCGCTACCGGCGGCAGCA
>CAMHJC010000149.1 GCA_946185345.1 uncultured Clostridia bacterium | reverse complement strand
GGCGCAAAATAGGCCGCAAAGAAAGTCTGATTTTAGCCGAAAATTAGTATGAATAATTGCGCCACAGGCCGCCGCGTCTTTCCGAAGATTCGGCGGCCTTTTTATCATGCGCGCCGGAACTCCCACATATAATTGAATTGCGTTTCGCAACTATATTTACGGAGGTAAGACGGCATGGAAAAGAAATCGGGCATAGACGTATTGTGCAGCATATTGAGGGGACTGTCGCTGATTCTCGCGGGAGTGATGGTGCTGAATCTTCCCACAGGCTGCCAGTCACACAAAAAAGCGGCGCTTCCCGACGAGGGTGAAAAAATCGTGTACAGTGACACGCAGTACAGAATGATACAGGGTGCGGCTGTTCACAGGAATTCGCCGGCTGAAGGGCTTGAATACGTGTTTATTCCGCTCAAGCTCCGGAACGGCAGCGGCGCAGGCATCATCTTCAGCACACGGGCGTGCATCACCGCCTACGCACTGCCCTCCGGCAAGTCCTGTCCTCATTCGCACGAAGCCGTGATGTACGGCAAGGAGCATATTGATGGCTTCCGGCTTTTTGACGGCATCATCTACCCGGGCCGTGAAACGGAGGGCTGGCTGGCATTTGAACTGCCAAAGGAGTCCAATTCGGTGCATATTGACTTTTCCACAGGCATACGTGAGGGAGAATGTTTGTCATTCGACTGCCAATTATGAATAATTTAATAAAAAAATCAGAAAATATATAAAATAATATAAATTATATCAAAAAAATTATTGAAATTCCCAAACCGATATGATATAATATTCAACAAACGACGTATGATATTGTAAGAAGAATATATTTATGTTGAACAACGCAGCTATTTCATAAACAATTTTACAATTATTCAATTTTTAAAAATTTTTACAATAATACACCGTTTATCATTCATGCGCACCTTCACTCAGGAAATTGCGCAAATTACAATTAAAAAACCGGAAAGAGGTAGTTCAAATTGAAACAGTATCCCGCAGACAAAATCAAAAACATTGTCGTCACAGGCCACGGCAACTCAGGTAAAACATCGCTGGTGGAGGCAATGCTTTATATATCCGGCGCAACCGACAGAATGGGCAAGACTGCCGAAGGCACGGCTGCATGCGACTTTGACCCTGAAGAAATCAAGCGCAAGTGTTCGGTTTCCGTCTCCGTCGCTCCTGTTGAATGGAAAAACGTGAAATTCAACATGATCGATGTTCCCGGTCTTTTTGATTTTGAGGGAGCTGTTGCGGAAGGCTTCCGTGCCGCCGAATGTGCTCTTATCACCATCTCGGGCAAGTCCGGCGTTGCGGTCGGTTCCGAAAAAGCCTACGCCAGAGCCGAAAAGGCCGGCATGGCAAAGGTGATTTTTGTCAACAAGCTCAATTCCGAGAGCGCCGATTTCTACAAGGTGTTTGAACAGCTCAAAGCTTCCTTCGGCCCGACTGTCAGCCCGATCGTCGTTCCTCACATGAACGGTCACCAGGTGGATTGCTACATCAACCTGCTTGAATACAAGGCCTACCGCTACAACGGCATCAAGGCGGAGGAGGTTCCTATGCCCGACATGGGGCACCGCCTTGAAGGTCTGCGCACCGCCATCAGCGAAGCCATCGCCGAGACTGACGACGAACTGATGGAAAAGTACTTCTCCGGCGAGGAATTCACTCCCGAAGAATATATCCTCGGTCTGACCCAGGGCGTCCGTTCCGGCTCCATCACACCCGTTTACTGCGGCGCCTCCGCAACAGGCGAAGGCATTGATCAGCTGATGAACGGCATGAGCTGGCTGGTTCCTTCCCCGGCCGAATGCGAGCCGGAGGTCGCTTCCGACGCAAACGGCTCTCCCGTGGAGCTTTCGGTAAGCGACAGCGCTCTGCCCGCGGCTGTGATCTTCAAGACCGTTGCCGACCCGTTTGTGGGCAAACTCTCCTACTTCAAGGTCGTTACAGGCAAGATCACCCCTGACAGCATGCTGCTCAATATGCGCACAGGCAGCACCGACAAGATCGGCAAGCTCTTTACCGTACTGGGCAAAAAGCAGATGGATACACCCTTTATCGGCGCCGGCGATATCGGCGCTGTGGCAAAGCTTTCCGGCGCCGTGACAGGCGATACGCTTTGCGCTCCCGCGCGTCCGGTCACTCTCAACGGCGTGGATTATCCCGCACCTTCGCTCTCGATGGCCGTTATTCCCGTCAACAAGGGCGATGAGGAAAAGATCGCTCAGGGCATGATCCGTCTGGCGGAGGAAGATCCTTCCATGCGCTTCGGCACCAACACCGAGACCAATCAGATGATCGTCAGCGGTCAGGGCGAACAGCACATCGACGTTATCATTTCCAAGCTCAAGAATAAATTTGGCACCGATGCCAAGGTCGAAAAGCCCCGCATCGCCTACCGTGAAACCATCAGAGGCAGGGTCGAAATTCAGGGCCGCTACAAGAAGCAGTCCGGCGGTCACGGACAGTTCGGCGACGTATGGATCCGCTTTGAGCCGAGCGAGGCAGAGGGTCTGGAATTCGCCGAGGAAGTCGTCGGCGGCGCTGTACCCAAAAACTTCTTCCCGGCTGTTGAAAAAGGCCTGCTCGACTGCATGAAGACAGGCTCGCTTGCGGGATATCCCATGGTCGGCGTGAAGGCTACCCTCTATGACGGTTCCTATCACCCGGTCGACTCCTCCGAAATGTCCTTCAAGACCGCCGCTTCCCTCGCCTTCAAGAACGGCATTCCCAAGGCCAATCCTGTCCTGCTCGAGCCTGTCGGTGAGCTGCACTCATACGTTCCGGGCGACAACATGGGCGACGTCATGGGCGAGCTCAACAAGCGCAGAGGACGTGTTCTCGGCATGAATTCCGCCGCCGACGGCCTGCAGGAGCTTATCGCCGAAGTGCCTATGGGCGAGATGTACGATTTCGCCACCTATATGCGCCAGACCACACGCGGCAGAGGATTCTTCACATTTGAATTCGTCCGCTACGAGGAGGCTCCCTATTCCGTACTGCAGGAGCTTCAGAAGGAAAAGGAAGAGTAATGCGCTCCCGTTCTTTCGCTGAGAACAATTGAAACAGAGAATAAAATAATAAATCCGCCCCGGTCGGCTTCCCTTTTGTGAAGGAATGATCGGGGCGGTATTAATGAAAGAAGAAATCATCATTGTTTGAAAACATAGGACGTAAAATCAAAACGCTCGCAGAAATATTTTGCTTTGCCGGAATTATCCTTTCGGTAATAGTCGGACTGTTATTCGTTTTTAACGACAACGGACACAACCATTCCTTACGGGCTGGCCTGATAATTCTGATACTGGGTTCCTTTCTGGCATACGTCAATTCACTGCTCATTTACGGATTCGGTCAACTGATTGATAACAGCGATGAAATGGTGATGCATTACCGAAAAAAAGAGCGTGAGGAAAAAGTGGCTAAGGCGGACGAAATCCTCAGAAAAAGAACGGAGAAAGCCGCTAAGGAAAGAGCTGAAAGACAGCATAAAGTATTGCAGCCGGTTGCGGATTCCGGTACTGCCGGTAACACATCCGTTCAAATCAACTGCCCCGATCGCGACAGCCTAATTACCGGCACAGAGGCCGCCGGTTCTGAGGAACAGACTTTGACATCCCCCGAGTGTTCCTCCGCACTTCCAACCACCGTGACAAATCAATAATCCACATGAAATAAATCCGCCCCGGTCGGCTTCCCTTTTGTGAAGGAATGATCGGGGCGGTATTTTTTAATTAATTCATTTATAAATAATCATAAAAAATTACAGTTATATATCAGATCATGCTTTTCCACCATGGAAAATTTCCTCCGCCAACACCCCAAAAAAACGTTTTCAAGGCATCCATTGAAAGCTCATACTCAACATCGGACAGTTTTGAAACACAATCAGCCCATTCCATGAGGCGTCTGTTGACTGCTTCCATATCAATCTCCGGATACCCGAAAAGTACTGTCGTATCTTTCTGAGCCAT
This sequence comes from uncultured Clostridia bacterium, assembly GCA_946185345.1. Classification (GTDB taxonomy): domain Bacteria; phylum Bacillota; class Clostridia; order Oscillospirales; family Acutalibacteraceae; genus RUG762. The sequence goes on along the minus strand of CAMHJC010000149.1, from coordinate 326 downwards.
TCGCCTGAAGAATAACTCGGAATTGTTTTTTATCCTTCGATACACCCCAGGAAAATGTATTCTTCTTCCGGAAGAAATCACCATTTCTTCTTTCCCACCTGCGGAAAACTGATCCCGTATATGGGAGTCAACAATCCCCTGTGATGTCAGCCAGAGAGCATACCTGTCATAATTACCGCCAAATACTTCCGGAAAATTAACACACCCAAAAATAGTATATAATCTTTTTTCGTCAAATGTGAGATTTTTCCATAGTCTGATGGTGGCGGTCGTAAATGGTTTGGCACCAATGGTAATGGAGTTTATCTGATCAGTGCTGATAATAA
>CAMHJC010000148.1 GCA_946185345.1 uncultured Clostridia bacterium | reverse complement strand
CCCTTTCTGTGAGGACCGTCGAGGATCATCTGATCGCCGGTGTAAGCATGGATGGTGCTCATGATACCGCTCTGGATAGGAGCATAATCATTGAGAGCCTTTGCCATAGGAGCAAGGCAGTTGGTGGTGCAGGAAGCAGCAGAGATGATCTTGTCCTCAGCGGTGAGGGTGTTCTCGTTAACGCTGAAAACGATGGTCTTGAGGTCGTTGCCTGCGGGAGCAGAAATAACAACCTTCTTTGCGCCTGCGTCGATGTGAGCCTGGCTTTTCTCCTTGGAGCAGTAGAAGCCTGTGCACTCGAGAACAACGTCAACACCGATCTCGCCCCAGGGCAGTTCGTTTGCCTTAGCCATAGCGTAGATCTTAAGAGTCTTGCCGTCAACTGTGATGGTGCCTGCCTCGTCGTCAGCCTCTACAGTGTGGAGACCTTCGCCGATCTTGCCGCAGTAACCGCCCTGAGCGGTGTCGTACTTAAGCAGCTGAGCAAGCATGGAGGGCTTGGTGAGGTCGTTGATAGCGACAACTTCATAGCCTTCAGCACCAAACATCTGTCTGAAAGCGAGACGGCCGATACGGCCAAAACCATTAATAGCAACTTTTACTGACATTGGAAAGTTACCTCCTAAAGAAAATTTCTGATTATATAATATCCCATTTTTCCATAAATTACAAGAGCAAGTAATAAATTTTACAAAAATTTTTTATAATTTTTTGACTTTCGTCTTTCCACACTGCATATGGCAGGCAGCGTTAACAAATCAGAAAATCATAGAAGAATCCATGGGATACATCAGCCTACTGCCTCGCCTGCCGTAGTGGTAGTCGTTTTGTTTTCCGAAGGCGCGGTGGTGGTATTGGAAGGAGCGGATGACGCGTTGGCGTTTGCGGATGTGGTGGAAGAAGGAGCCGTTGACTGCGTCGTCGGCGTCGCAAAATAAGGATTGCCTTTTGACCACTTGTCCGAAGGATCCCAGCCGCTGTATTTCGGGTCGGTATTGCGCTTCGGCACCGTTTCGGAAGCCGGCCCCTTTGCGTCGACCACACTCACCTGAGTGCCGACCGGCATATTCAGGTAAACCCAGAAGGCATCCCTGGTGCAAAGACGTATGCAGCCATGTGACGCGGACTTGCCGAGCATATCATAAGCAGAATCGCTCATGGTCGAGGGATCCATCTCGGTATAAGGCACCGAATGGATATAATACCCGTCTTCATCGCTGATAAGCGAACAGTACTGGGCATAAACGCCTCCCATCAGTTTATACCATCTGTACTTTTTCTCGATACGGTAAACGCCGGTTCTGGTCGGCGTGGATCGCAGCACGCCGGTAGAACACCTGATACTGCGGTATTTCTTGGTGTAGCCTCCGTTGCTGTCCTTCTTGTAGGCAACCAGCGTCTGATTCTTGGTGTAAATGACAATGTAAAATTTGGACTTGTAATCCGGATTGATGATATACTCATTTTTATTCTTTTCCATATCAATCACAGCCGCACTCTCGGTCTCAGACGACACATCGCTGACGACCTCCTGGGAGCTTACTTCCTCCATGGACGTAACCTCAGATGATACGGGGTCTTCTGACGAAACAGACAATTCCGACCTGGAAACCGCTTCTGTCGAATCAACCGCCGGCATATCATAGCCTAAATCATCGTTGGATGACCGCTTGCCCTGATACACATTAACCGTAAAGACGGAAAGTATCAGAAAGACCACCAGAAGTGCTATAACCGCTATTGCAATGCGCTTTGAATCGTTTTTATTACCGTTCATACCTTAATCTCCGTTTTATATAGAATCATCAGTCAACAGTTATTGTACATTTAGATTATACATAAATAATCCGAAATGTCAATGAATTAAAAATGAAAAATCGGCTCAATACCGATTCTCTGCGGTCATCCTCCGACAGATCAACGTATTGAGCCGATTCTTTTCAGATCATAATGAATGCATCAGAACCAGCCGTCTACCCAATCAGCGTCATTATCCTTGGATTTGGTAGTGGTGGTGGTTTTCTGAGTGGTAGTGGTGGTTGTCCGGGTGGTGGTAGAGGCGTTTGTCTTTCCGGTGGTCTTTCCGGTGGTTTTTCCGCCCTTCGCCGTAGTTCCCGCCGTGGTTTTCCCGCGGCTGGCCGCTGTTGTCACAGTCGTTGATTCGGTGGTGGAACCGATTTCTTCCTGCTCGTCCGTCACTTCCGGTTCACCGGTTTCTTCTATTTCAGGCTCAGTGACTTTTTCTTCTGCGGTCGGTTCCGTTTCTTCCGGCAGATCATTCCGGCTGTCGGAGGCCTGCGTCCTGCCGAAACTTACCGTCAGATTTCCGCTGGTGATTCCTATGGTAATCAACGCAGCCTCCACACCCAGTGTTATCGCCAGGGTCATAGCTACAATTTTTAATTTCTCATGTTTCTTCATTGTATCCCTCCTGTCATTGATTGTCTAAAAAGCCTTTCAGCTTTTCTATGATGGCCTTTTGTGAATCATCGGGATTTTCTATTCTGCTGTATGAATCGTAGGCCGACTGCGCCACTCCGTAGAAGGATCTTTCGACCGTTTCCGAATAGATAATATGCTCCTGTCCCGTTTCGTCATCAATATAAATCAGATAGCCGCGTCCTTTGACATTGGTGCCGAAAAAGGTTTTCGGAATATTGATCAGAACGCCTGTGTAGGTATACTGTGTCTCGTCCTGGCTGTAAATGTTGTTGGCCCTGATTTTGCGCACATTGGGTGTATTGATGGTCAGCTCATTGTCTCCGAGCGTACCCGAAGCAATGATCAAGGTTCCGAATTCCGGAATATGATGCACCGAGCTGAGTCCCTCGTCACGCTTGATCTGTATGCCAAAGCGGATTCCGTAGGGATCGCTTATTCGGATGCTTGCGCCGAGCGTGGTCAGCGTAATTTTCGGATCGGTGTCAACGATGTAGCGGTCATAGGCCGAAGAACTGAGGACAGGATAAACCATTTCAAATTTGGTATCCGAGCTCATCACCTGACCGTCATTGGTATGTTCCTGGGCGAATGTCTTATTGTTTTTAACCCACGTGGTGCTTCCGACCAGGAAGTAATTGTACGACATCGCAGGAGAACCGTCGGAATAAGTATAACCGTCGTCCCATGTTGCGTCCACCGCATACCATGTGCCGTCGCCCATCCGGACGTAATTCCACATATGCGGTCCGCTCGTTGAATCCGAAGGCTTGCCGATGCCGGAAACCAGCACACAGTTGATACCGAACTCATTGCACAGGATCTTCATGGCCTTGGAATAGCCCTCACAGACAAATTTCCCCTTGCCGGTGAAAAGCGGCGCAGCGGAATAGGCGTATCCGTAGGTGTAGGAAGAGCCGCTCAATGCGGCATATTCGTAACTGGCATTGGCACAGATGTAATCGTGGATAGCTTTCACTGTCTCGTAGGTGGATTCGTTTACTCTGGAATTCCGGATGCTGCTGACCGCCGCCGTCAGACCTGCGTCATATCCAGCAAGATCATCGTAGGCATTCGGGTAGGAAGCCTGAGAAAACAAAAACTGAATCAGATTGACATGGCCCACAGTGCCATCCTCAGAAAAAGTGAAGTTGATGCTGTAACTGAAGCTGCGTATCCAGAATGCCTCCGGGCAGTCATAGAAAAACGCCGCAGCCGCACTCAGAATGGCGTCGTCAATATCGACAAGATCCCTGTCGTCCGCCTCATCCTTTTCCGCATTGGAATAAACCACGTTGAATTCCATTGGAGGATCAAGCTCGACGCTGACAACAGCCGTATGGGGATTGCGCCCCGTCACGAACGTATCATAAAGTCCCTGATAAAATTTCTTTTCGTTTTCGTCAAGCTCGCTCTTATAGTTTCCGTCAAAGCTGGCCGACGGCAGAAAACGATTGAATTTGGTGCCTGTTCCGTTACGTCTGACTTTGCCGCTCGAAAGAAGAAAATCCTGTGCCTCACGCCTGACGACAATGCTTGCGGCCTCTTTCCGGGCCGGAATTCCGGTCTCTGTCCCGTCATGCGCTTCGGCTTCATCACTCTCCGCCTGTTCCGCTTCCTGCTGAACGGACACCGCTGAGACGTCGGTGGGTGAAACGTCTTCCTCCGCAGAGGCTCTGTAGGCTGCGCCAGTCATCAGCAGTGAAACGATCAGGGCGGCTGACAGTACCGCCCGAAGAGTCAGCTTACCCGGCTTTTTCCTCATACTTATCAGTCCTTTCTATATAAAACACACAAACAATTCCCTACCTTTAATTATGCATATTTTTTTCCGATTTGTCAATAGGTTATAAGTACCCAAAATAACGACACTGTCTCTATACATAGCATCTAACGGAATATAATTATTAACTCGGCGATTAAATATAGATAATATTCACCTTTACAAATAGGGCAAAATATGCTAAAATATAAGCATGGAAATTGAAGAAAAAACAGACTATAA
>CAMHJC010000147.1 GCA_946185345.1 uncultured Clostridia bacterium | reverse complement strand
CTTTGAACAGTCCGTTCAGCTTGTGGTCGACACTATCAAAAACAAACTCAATGCGTGACGGAGAGGGGTTCAGTTATGATAAAGAACATCACCCTCGCTGAAACAGCAGGCTTCTGCTTCGGCGTCAACAGAGCCATCGAGCTTGTCAATTCGCTTCTCGACCAGGGCAAAAAAGTCTGTACCCTCGGCCCGATCATTCATAATGAGCAGGTGGTGCAGCAGCTGGCGGACAGAGGCGTGATTATCGCCGAAACGCCCGATGAGGTTCCCGCCGATCATGTGCTTGTGATTCGTTCGCACGGCGTTCCGCTTCCGGTTTACAAAGAACTCAGACAAAAACAGCTTCTCATTCAGGACGCAACCTGTCCGTTTGTTTCAAAAATTCATAGTATTGTCACCAATGCTTCCGAAAAAGGTGATATAATATTGATTGCCGGCAACTCCGAACACCCTGAAGTGCTTGGTATCAAAAGCCGGTGCAGCAACGCTGCCTACACGTTCCGGGATGACACGGAACTGACCCGGCTGCTCAGGAATCATCCTGAGCTTAAAGAAAATTCTGTGTCGGTTGTGGCCCAGACCACATTCAATACAGAAATCTGGAAAAAATGTTTAGAAATTTTCAAAAAAGACTGTACAAACGCAACTTTATTTGATACAATATGTAGTGCGACACAGAGCAGACAGCAGGAAGCCGCTGAGCTGTCTGAAAAATGCGATTTAATGATCGTTATAGGTGGAACCAACAGTTCTAACACTGCCAAACTGTTCCACATATGCTCCGATCATTGCCGCAGTGTGCTTATACAGACGGCTGCCGATCTTCCGGTTGATGAGGTTAAGAAAGCAGCCAATATCGGCGTTACAGCAGGCGCTTCAACGCCGGCCGACATAATTAAAGAAGTTCTTTCCGCTTTGACTGACATACAGAACCAGGGCTGATGAACTTTGACCGAATATACAGCGGCAACCAGCACAGATGTTACAGCAGGTGATTTACAAGCACAGGCTGACATAAATAAGGAGGACAATAAACCATGAGCGAAATTCAGAACAACGAAAACTTTGAAGAACTTCTCGAGGAGTCTTTCAAGAATTCAAATACAAACGGAAAGGTAGTCAAGGGTACAGTTGTTGGTATCACACCAACTGAGGTATATGTAGACGTCGGAAGAAAACAGTCCGGCATTGTCGAACTTAAAGAACTCACAGACGATCCCAACGCAAAGACCGAAGACCTCGTCAAGGTCGGCGATGAGCTTGAGCTTATTATTCTTAAGACCAACGACCAGGAAGGCTATATCTATCTTTCCAAGAAGATTCTTGAATCAAGAAAGACCATGGACAAGATGATCGCTGCTTCTCCCAAGGTAACAACCAGACGCCGTCGTCGTGACGATGATGAGGATACCGCTGAGACAGAGAGCGAGACAATTGAGCAGGCAACAGAAGAAAAAGAGCCTGTTGTCTTTGAAGGCGTCGTCACTCAGGTTATCAAGGGCGGCATTCTTGTCACCTGCGACAGCGTGAATGTATTTATTCCCGCCTCTCAGTGCATGCTCAAGCCCAAGCAGCAGCTTGACACCCTTCTCAGACAGACTGTCAAATTCGTCATCATTGAGGTTATCAAGGGCGGCAGAGGCAGAGTTATCGGTTCCATCAAGAAGCTCGCCGAAAAGGAATTCTGGAACGATATCGAGCCCGGCAAGACCTACACAGGCGTTGTCAAGTCCATGACCAGCTACGGCGTATTCGTCAATCTCGGCCCTGTAGACGGCATGATCCACAAATCCGAGCTTTCCTGGGACAAGATCAAGGAGCCTAAGGATGTTCTTTCCATCGGCGATGTCGTAGAAGTCAGGGTCAAGGACGTCAAGAAGGACAAGAAGAACATTTCTCTTGCTTACAAGAAGGCGGAGGACAATCCCTGGGAGATTCTCAAGAACAACTATCCGATCGGCTCGGTTATCGAGGCAAAGGTTGTCGGCACCCCCAGCTTCGGCGCATTTGTCAATATTCTGCCCGGTCTGGATGGTCTGATTCACATCAGCCAGCTCAGCCTTGACCGCGTAGAAAAGCCCACAGATGTTGTTAAGGTTGGCGATGTTGTAACTGCCGCCATCACAAACATTGATTTTGAGAACAAGCATGTCAGCCTTTCCATCAAGGAAGTGCTGAAGGCTCAGGCGGAAGCTGCCGCCGCAACAGAGCAGCCGGTTGAAGAAGCAGCCGAGGAAGAGACTGCTGACGCTGAGTAATCAGTAGAACCAATCAATATGAAATAGCTCAGGATCCGCAGTTTGCATATTTATGTAAGCTGCGGATTTTTATTATTGCTAAGAAAATTAAGCTGCTTAAACAGTTGAAAGGGAATAAGGGAATAGGGGACGTGAGTTCTTTATTTCTGAAAACAACAAGGATTATCAATGATAAGTGAGGAGCAAATTATGACTACTGCCAATTTCAAATCCAAGCTGCGCTCATTTTTGCTGAGCGACCGATTTACAGATTTACACGGTGTTATTCAAATCATAACAATGTTCAGCTGGCTGATTCTTTTGTCAAATACCAGCGCATTATACGTGGTGTATCTGATGATCGGTTTAGTTGGATTCTGGTGCCGCAGCCAATGCAGCCATCAGCCAAAAGCCATCTTTTTTCAATCCGAGCGGCGAAACCTGATCATTTCATTTATTTTTTCGCTTGTCATCATCATTGCCAATTATGACATTTATCGGACAATGTTATCGTCCATTATCCAATCCATTGCCTCTCATACATCGGCCTATGCATTTGTCAGTCATTTTTCCCTACTGACAAGGATGATTGCGCTGTTTTGTTTTCCCTTTTTACTGCTCGGAGGAACTTATACCGCTTTTTTCATACTGCGATTTGTTTCTGAAAAACTGACTCCATTCACATGGAATCATTATTCTTACAATTCCTCTCCACGCAGAGTTTTCCTGCAGGTGTTCCTCGCCCTGAGCTTTTTTTATTCCGCTGTTATGTTTTTGGGCTTTTATCCGGGGGTTATCTCCAAAGACAGCGTCAATCAACTGACACAGATAGTCACCGGCCATTATACCAACTGGCACCCGTTTTACCACACGAATTTAATTTGCGTCTTTGTTTCTGTCGGCCTCAAGGTCTTTAACGATATCAACTTCGGTGTTGCGTTGTACAGCCTGTTTTCCATCATGTTTGTTTCCGCCGCCTTTGCGTATGGCGTAGTTACGCTGTATCAGATGCATATCAACAAAAAACTGATTACTGCGGTAACACTGTTCTACATGCTGATGCCGCATCACATACTGTACAGTTTCACCATGTGGAAAGACGTGCTGTTCAGCGCATCCGTTCTGCTGTTTACCGTTTCAGCGCATCGATATTTCAGAAAAATCGGTGCCAGTTCCCAAATAAACAAGGCCATCCTCATTCTGAGCGGATTCGGTATTTGCCTTTTCAGAGGAAACGGATTAATTGTTTTGTTTATTTTGGTTGTATTGCTTGCCATCCGGTTCGGAAAAACCAGACTAAAATTGTGCCTGTCATTAGCCGGTGTTTTGGCAGTTTCTTTGATTCTTACTTACCCTGTTCTGAATTACTTTCATATTGAGCAGGCCGACACCGCCGAATTATCTTCTCTTCCGCTTCAGCAGATTTCCAGGACATTAGTGGAAAATGATGATATTACAGACGAACAATTAGCCCTTATTTCCAAAGTAGCCGATCCGGACGTACTGCGCAAGGTTTACAATCCCTTTGTATCCAATCCGGTGAAGGATCTGATAAGGGAATCCGGACATCAGGATTATCTCAACCAACACAAAAGTGAATATGTCGGTTTGTATTTCAAACTGGGTTTGACTCATCCGAAATCCTATTTCAAAGCATGGATAGATCAGACCAAGGGTTATTGGAACGGGGGATATGACCACTGGAGATTTAGTTATTTATGCTTCCCCAACGAATTGGGCGTCAAAAGAACAGTGGCGCTTAATCCGGTACAAAAGGGAATCTACGGCTATGCTGAGCTTTTTGAGTATTTTTACCCGCTCCAGCCATTTGTCAGCATTGGTCTGCACACATGGCTGATTCTGCTCATCGCCTTCATTGGCAAAAGAAAAAAAGACCGGGTCACCGTATTTCTGACGGCGCCCTGTGTAGCTATTATTTTCACTCATATGATTGGTTCACCCGTTTTTTCGGAATTCCGTTATGCCTATGCACTGTTCTGCTGTCTTCCTTTTTTGGCTATCGCCGCCTTTTGGAAGGGAAATAAAACAACGGGCAATCAATAAAATTATCATCGTCAATCCGGATTGATAATATAAATACGTGAATGTACCATTATTGGTATTATTCACGCATTATATTTTTAGGTGCAAAAATCATCACTCTCTGCGGAAAATCACAAAGCGATAAACCTCGGGTTCGGGCAGAGCCCG
>CAMHJC010000146.1 GCA_946185345.1 uncultured Clostridia bacterium | reverse complement strand
CGACCGTCTGATTCGGCTGTTTCACGGGCGGCGCCGTATTCACTGGCGGATGAACGACCGCCTGATTCGGCTGCTCCGGCATCATCTCCGCCGGGTCGGGCCGCGGCCGGCGCAAAAGGGTTTGCTCATAGGAATAAATATCCTGCACAGGCTCGGAAAGAACCGACGTTCCTCCCGGCTGAAAAAACAGACCTTCGGACTCACTGTCCGCATGATCTCCCGGTTTGCTCAGGTCAACTTTTTTCCTGTCTTCCTCTGCCAGATTAATAACAGGCTCACCGCACTCTACGCAGAACTGAGCTTCGCCATCAAGTCTGGCTCCACAGTTTCCACAATACATTTCGTTCACTCCTAACATGAATAACCACACGCGGACTTCCTTTGCATCCTGATCACAGACACAAGGATTTCCGTTACTTTGATTATACTATACCGTCCATGCATTTGCAAGAAAAAACACAATATTCATCGCCTTTTACACCCCGGCTGAAAGCTGAATCAGCCAAATGGCCAGCAGATGAAGAGGATAAAAAGCATAAAACATATATTTGGAGTACCTGCCGTTCAGGCCGCCTCGTTTGCCGTTGTAAAGCATGCATGGCAGAAAGGCGAGCGGCGCAAGCATCTGTTTCTGATGATAGAAAAAGAGCGTGGCATTACGATCGGCCAAAAGCTTTGTAATGACGTTGTACAGATTGATCCGGCTGTACTGCATCACGCCGAAGGCATCAGGCCATCGAATGAAAAATTCAAAAAACACAAACGTCAGCGCCGCAAAGCTCAGCCACGCGGCGGCAGGACGCTTTCGCAGCAGCCAGAAAAGAAGAATGGCCGCCACGCCGTATTCGCCGTAATCGGTATCCAGCCAGAAGGCCGACATATAGCACAGCGCGCAAAAAGGCAAACCAAGCATCAGACAGGCGGTCTGACTTTCGGCAAGGGAATGTCTGCCCAGCCGGCGGAAAACCGCCTTCGGAAATTCGCTGACCGAAGCAATGGCCGCAAGTCCCAGCAGCAGCGTGAAAAACACATTCACGTTGTCGGGCGAATACCACTCGCTGCCGTGAACCAGATTGTACGGCGGAGTGCTGATAACGGCGAACGCCGCCAGCCGTGCCATATATTTCGGCATGGAACGGGTATAATGGGCGCCCTCCGCTATCAAAAAGCAGAATATCGGAAAAGCCAGGCGGCCGATCGAACGGCAGACCGAATAGGTTTCGCTGCCCTGATCGAGAAGAAATGCCCCGATGTGGTCGATCAGCATGATTGACATGGCCAGCAGCTTCAGTAAATCCGCGCTGAATCGGATGTCCGGGCGGCGTTTGTCATAGAGATCGGTAGCGTTGTTCAAAGAAAGACACCGTCCTTTATTCCGGCAGATAGGATACGGGCATCGCCGGCATTTCAAAATACACACAGCCGCGCATAAATTCTTCCGGATCGACTGCCGGCAGATTATATGCCAGCACGGCCTTGACATACGCCGCCTCCGGCGACATGTCGTAAAACCGGAGGATGCGTCGGCTCTCCATCTCCATCTGGGAGGAATAAATCTCGCTCTCGGAGTGCTTGAAGGAACCGAGCCACAGCGGCAAGCCCTTTTCCGAGCATCTCTCGGCAAAACGCAGCAGTGACGTGCTTTCTCCTTCGGCACAGGCAGTGGCGCAGTGATAGCCGTAATTCACCACCGCCGCAAAGCCCGAAAGATCGACAGCGGAATAATCCATCCCCGGGTAGGAACGCAGCAGCAGCACCTTCCGGCGGCCGAGCTGAATACGGGACGGCGCAACGGGGGTGAATTTCCTCATCAGCTGGGAAGGATCCGGATTGAGCGGCGAATCATCCCGACGGAATGCGCCTTCCGACACACGGCCGAAGCATCCTCCGCCGTAGGAGGAAAATTCATCACAGAAGCAGTCGGCAGAGCGCAGTCTGGCCGCCAGATAGATCGCCTGGGCGCCGTCCGCATTTCTGCGGTAGGAAACAAATACTCCCTTCAGGCCGCTGCTCAGTATGAAATCCACCGATGCGCAGAAATTCGGCAGAGCGTTGCCGGCCGGGTCATTCACCGGACGGTCGGCGGCGGTGAGCACAATGGGACACGACGTGTGCCGCATCAGCATACCGATGGCGGCCGCCGTATATGCCAGCGTATCGGAACCGTGTGTCACAATGATTCCGCTGTATGACGCAGTGTCAGTCTGATTCAAGGCATCGTATAAGACATCCCACAGGCCGCAGGTGAGATTCTCGCTGAGAATGCTGCAGGGGTTGATGACCTCGAACTCACATTCCGAATATTCCGGAAACGCTCTGCGGAATTCACGCAGAAGCAGATAGGGCGAATCGCCCTCGATTGCTCTCACACCGTCGCTGCATGTACTGCCGATCGTGCCGCCTGTCAGCACAACCAGTATTCTTCCCTCTTTGTATTTCAACATAACGCACCTCGGAATTCATTTGATCTGTGATATATTTGATACCTTTGATATTATATCCCATATCCGTCGTCAAGTCAAATCATTCACGGCAGGAATCCCCTTTTTTTTGAGTGAGACGGCGGAAGACGACCGACTGAACGGCGCAAAAAAACCGGGGCTGCCTTTCCTCGGTCAGGAGGAGCGGCCCCGGTTAGAATGATAGATGCTGACTTTGTCCAACAGGCGGCCGTCAATCCGCCGGCGTCTGATCGTTCTGAGCCGGTTCTTCTTTGGGCGGCTCCGGGGGATCGGTTTTTGTCGGGGCAGGTTGGGTTTTCTCCGTCTGCGTGGCGGTCTGCACCGTTTCGGAAGTCCTGTTTTCGGTTTTGGTGCTTTCCTGAGGAGCGTCCGAAGTGGTCGTCCTGGATTTGGTCTTTTTGGTGGTATTCCTGGTTCTGGCGCTCTGGGTTGTGGCGGCGGTCTGTCTGTCGCCGGCACCGGAGCTGCTTCCGATCGGCGTCTCAAAGCTCTGATATTTAGTGCCTTCCACGTCGAGCCGGTAGGTGCTGTAGATGTGCGCAACAATGGCGGTCTTATTCAGCTCGAAATTCGGGCAGATCACCGACATTTTGCGTATGGTTTCCGTGCGCCAGCTGTTCTTGATGGGAATGTTGAGCGTTTCCACATCGTTGTTGAGATAGCGTGTGCCGTCAGCCAGCAGGCCGAGAATCTGCATCTTGCTCATATTGGTCTGAATCATGGGCAGAATCACATTGAGCAGCGTATTAAGCTCGCCCGGGCTGCACTTCTTTATCTCGTCGATCAGGGCGATAATTACCGTACGCTGGCGCTTGGTGCGGTTGAAGTCGCTGTCGATCTTGCGGCATCTGGCATAGGAAAGCGCCTGCGCTCCGTCAAGCCGCTGCATGCCCGGCTCAACCGGCTTGGTCTTGTATTTCTCGGCATTTTTATTCATGTAACGCGCTTCGGCTTCGGAAAGCTCGATATTCACGCCGCCCACATGATTGATAATCTTGCGGAAATTGGCAAAATTGACCCTCACGTAAAGGTCCACGTCCACATCAAAATTCTTTTTGAGCGTGTCAAAAAGCAGCTGCGGGCCGCCGTAGGCATAAGCCGCGTTGAGTCTGGCCCATTGGCGGTCGGGAATGTCAACGTACATATCCCTCATAAAGGAGGTGAGCTTGATGTTCTTGTCACGGGTGTTGACCGATACCAGTATCATGGAGTCGGTGTTTCCTCTGTCCTCATAGGTGCCGCCTCTGACGTCTGTGCCTATGAGAAGTATATTGAGCACGTCCTTCTTGGGAATGTCAATCATTGATTCATTGAAGCCTTCGATGGTGGTACTCTCATTATAATAAACCGGCGAGGAATACACATCGTCCACTTCCTCCTGATAGTCCGTTTCGCTCAGGTTGTAATACTGCTTGAAGTCGTCCGCCGCCTTGTAATCAATCAGATCAAGCAGTCCGTTGAAGTAAAGCACAACCGATACCAGCAGAAGCAGTATGAATACGCCCAGACATTTGAACGCAAATTTAACCCATCCGCCCGCGGTTTTTCGCTTTGCCCAGTAGTATAGGGCGCCGTGTTCCTTCGTCTCGGGCAGATCATCCGCCTGATTGGCCACTTCGAAAAGATCCACCGTCTCGCTCTCGTCCGATGAATTGGCAAAGACCGAAACGACAAAATTATCATCCGAAAACTCCCCGTCGCCGGTATTTTCAAACGCTCCCTCAAGGGCGAATTCCTGAAGTATCTCCCGGCCGTCGTCCTCATCGGAATCCCCGTCATCTTCGGTATCATCGGAAAACTCTTCGTCCTCCTCGGTATCGTCGAAATAGTCCTCCCCGGTTTGTTCGTAATCTCCGTCGTCCTCGGAATAATCATACGTCACATCGCCGGCGTATTGGGAGTAATCGAATTCCTCCTCGTCTTCGTCGGAGTAGTCTTCGTCCTCCTCGTCTTCGTCGTCGGAGTAGTCTTCATCATCCTCGTCTTCGTCCTCCTCGTCTTCGTCGTCGGAGTAGTCTTCGTCCTCCTCGTCTTCGTCGTCGGAGTAGTCTTCATCAT
>CAMHJC010000145.1 GCA_946185345.1 uncultured Clostridia bacterium | reverse complement strand
CACAAAATATCCTCGCAAATAATTGTCTACTTTCAACCGAAAATTAGTATAAGAAGGTGATTCCATTGATCTGATAAGAAAAAAGTGTCAATGAGGGAACGGAGAGGAAAACTGCATCACACAACTATCACCTCTAAAAAATGGCTTCCGCACACTTCTGCGATTCTGCCGCAGAGTATCGGAGGCCATTTTTGTTATTCACTTGATTTTCGTAGCCAATGACACTGCATTACTCCACGATAGCGCCGTACTGCCGCATGATTGCTTTCTCTTCGTCAGAGAATGCGCTTTCGGAATGCAAATGCCGCATATCGCAACCGGTAATATAAATTCCTGGAAAATACTTGAAGCACTTCATTGATCCGTCTGCCGTCCATTCTCTGACAGTACCGTCATACGATGATGAAATGAACGCATTTCCTTCGGTAGAAAAATCCAAAAACGTCACAGGCAACAGATGCCCGCAATATTGACGATTAGTAAATACCCCGTCGAACCATCGTTCAGTGATTAATCCGTCATTTGTCGCGACAAAGAAAGACATTCCATGAGGTGCATAAGCGACACAACGCACCCATTTTCCTTGCTGATCGTAAGTACAGATCGCCTCGGATTCACCGATGCGCCACTCTTTGACCGTACCGTCAAACCCACCGGATAGGAAGCTTTTGCCGTCTGAAGCATAAGCGACGCTGCGCACCCAGGAGGTATGCCCTGCGTATGTTCGGATCGCCTTTGGTTCGCCGACACGCCATTCCTTAACGGTGCCGTCACTGGAAGCGGAAAGAAAAGTCTGTCCGTCGGGAGCAAACGCTACGCTGCGCACCCAGTCTGTATGTCCTTTGTACGTCAGAATAGGCTTTGTATTGCCTATATGCCATTCTCTTACAGTGCGGTCGCCGGAACCGGATATAAATGTATTCCTTTTAGGATTAAATGCCAAGCTGTATACCGGTTTCTGGTGTCCTTTATAAGTTCTTATCTCCCTTTTTTCTCCTATGAGCCATTCTTTGATGGAACCGTCAAATAAACCCGTCAAAAACGTGTCGCTACCGGAAAATACGATGAATGTTACCGAACCGCCATTGCTGACATAGGTATGTTTGACCTTGCAACTGTCAAGATTCCATTCGATCACATAGCCGTCAAATGTTCCGATGAAAACAGATTTTCCGTCCGGCGCATATTTCACACACTTGATTCTTCTGTCACGTCCCTCGAAAACCCGCATGGCTTTTGTCTCGCCGAATCGCCATTCGCTGATGGAACCGTCATAGGAGGCTGCCAAAAATGACTTTCCGTCAGGAGCACATGCCACATAATTCACCCAGACATTCTGCACACAGTATGTCCGTAGGGGAAAGGTTGTTCCGATATGCCATTCTCTGACGGTGCCATCGGTCGAACCGGAAATAAAAGTCTCTTTTCCAGGCACATAAGCAATTGAGCGAACCCATCCGCAGTGGCCTTCATAGGTACGGATTGCTTCTGTAATTCCCAACTGCCACTCTTTGACAGTACCGTCATTGGCGCCCGATAAAAAAATTTTCCCTGTTCTGTCAAAGACAATGCAGCGTACCCACTCGAGGTGCCTTTGATAAATCCTCACAGGGTCAGTGTTTCCACGACTCCATTCAGTGATGGTTCCGTCAATTGAACCCGACAGAATCGTTTTTCCGTCAGGTGAACACGAGAGAGCGGTTACCCAGTTGCCACCAGATCTGTAAGTACGGATGGGGTCGATAAAAGAGACGCACCATTCCAAAACCGTCCCGTCACGCGATCCCGACAAAAAAACATTGTCCGACAAGAATACCACCGAGTAGACGGTATCTCCGTGATATTGGTACGAGCGAACCGGAGAGGGATTCCCGATCTCCCATTCCTTAACAGTAGCATCATCGGACGCTGAAATAAACGACATGCCATCCGGTGCATATGCAATGGAAGTGACGGAACTGGTATGTCCCTTATAGGTACAGACGCATTGCTTTGTGTCCCTATTCCACTCTTTGATGGTGCCGTCCGTAGAACAGGACAAAAATGTCCGATCATCTTTGTTCGGAGAATAGACGACGCAATTGACCGAGCCGCCGTGTCCGGAGTACAACAGATTTTCCATAGACAGCTTTGATCCCTGAAAGTTCGCTCCGCTTTCACCCGGATGACCGAGGATGATGCCGTTGAAGTTTACTTTCGTCAGATCAAGACAGGATAAATCATCTCCCGACAAATCCTGACGAACCAATTTGAGAGGTTCCAGAAGGTTGTAAACCCCGAAACCGACCTCATCGCCGAATCTGCTCCGGAAAAGTTTCAGCGAACGACTGAGCAGGTTTCTGTCCTCCTCCCCATCAGGTGCATTATTCTCCCGATTTCCGTCTTTTTCGTATGGCTTGTTGTGGTGCTCGCCAAGAATCTCTCCGATAAAAATGGATTTTTCAGCGTGGTTTTTGTGTGCCATAAAAGGCGCAAGACTCCCGAGCGCCAATTCCGAGTCGTCTTCCGATGCGCAGACTGCGATTCTCAGCATATTGACATCGTGCATGGCAGCGAAGAAATCGCGGAAATGATGATGGATAAAGCTGTATCTGCCTTTGCTGCGGCATAAGATTTTCAGCACATCCACCGCATAATTCATCACGTATTTTTCGACTTTTGCCATATTCTTACCGCAGTCGAGTATCCCCTCGGCAACGGTTTCCACTGTGTTTCTGCCCGATGAATACTTCTCAAAACAGGCAATGCCATATTCGCCGATCACGGATGCGTCGTAAGTCCCGCCGTCCCCTGTCGGAACAGCTCCGTTGGGCAGCGGTTGCCAGCCCTTGAGAATCGGCTCAATAATTCGCACGATCTCCTTTGCCGATATTTCAAAGATTTCTCTGCGCTCCATCTCATACCCGATGGCAGGCAGCAGAAAGTCAAGGATAAACCAGAGATGACAGGTATTGAATTTCAATCTTTGCAGAGCGTCCTGCTGGGTCAAAAATCCGATATTCTGACTGCGTTCATGAAAAAACATGCGCAGAATTTCGCCACGGCTTGATACGCCGTTGACATCGCGCAGATTGGCGTACATGGTAAGAAAGAGCGGAATAACCAGACATTCCAGCAGTCTTTCATCGGATAACGCCGCATCTGTTTCTTCGGCGGTAAAAGCTTTTCGCGCCAGATATTCCCTGATGTTTTTCTCCTTCAAGCCCGTGAGGTAAATCTTTTCAATGCCATATTGCGTGCAATTGACCTTTGCCTCTTCCGTGCGGCTGGTGAGTATCACTCTGACGTTAGGACATTCGGTGAGAAGATAATTGATTTCCTCCACAAGGAGCCAGCGGATATTGCCGTTGATGGGACGCCCGTTGACGAGCGTGTCGCTGTCGGTCACATCATCCATGCTGATTTCATTCAGCCCGTCAAGCAGCAGCATATACCGGGGTACGCCTTCATCCGGTGTCATTGAAAACGCTTCCGAAATGCCTTTCAGGATTTCATCCGGAACATCCGCGAGCTCCGGTCGATGAAGCAGCTGACGGCCGATTTCCATGCGGATAAAGCAGGATTGCATTCCCTCCGCACCTTTGTACCAACGCCCGAAGACACCCGGCGCACGGTTGAGCTCCACAAACAGCGGAATTTCATCGGATGGGTGGTAGGTCGTTTTTTCATAATGCTGTTCCATGACGCGGAACAAAGCCGTGGTTTTGCCGATGCCGCCTTCTCCGATCAGGTAGTAATTGCCCTGTTTCTTGTCGAGAACCTCCCTGAGAGACAATTCGTCCTCGCTGTCGCCGATTCTCACATTGATTGGCAGTTCCGCACCATGGGCATTAGCACGTTTGTCATCCTTGCTGTAGAAAGGCATGATCTGCTCGTCCACATGCAGCAGATGAAAGCGCCTCCCGCCGGCTTTGCTCTGTCTGTATGTGCTGCGTCCGGCATTCCACAGCTTTTGCGGCGTTACCGGACGGTCATCGTCTGATGTGTCGGATTGGCTTTTTGAAGGATGTAAATTTTCTACCTCTTTCAGAATCGTTGTTTCAGCAGGGGGCAGTACGGTTTCGCCTTTAATGACAGTGACATTCTCCAGATCAAAGCTGACACCGCCATATCTTGCCTTCTGGGTTATCAAACGCTCGCTGTATTCTCCCAGAAAAGTTCTGATAGTACGGTAAAAGGTAAATCCGAGTTTATAATCATTTTTAGGCCAGTCGTCAGGCAAATCATATATTCCTATATAACTCTTGTTGACTTGTGCCTGATCCAATACAAGCTTCAGAATTGCGGCGTTGTTTTCCTTTAAATACTGATCGCTTTCTTTTCCGTTAACCGACTTCCCGATTTTGATTTTGGCCCATGGGTTGGCAGCGTCAGGATCATAGTAAACAATAAGGTTGAATTCTTCATTCTCCCCTAACTTGTATGTATCTTTGAGCATAGTCTCACTTCCAATAGTTTATGGTCTTGAAAATAAAAAAAGTAATCGTTACGGCAAAATATATCCTGTCCAAATTGCAATAGCAACGTGCAACTATTCACAGAGAATTAACAATCTAACG
>CAMHJC010000144.1 GCA_946185345.1 uncultured Clostridia bacterium | reverse complement strand
CCGGCTCAGGCACTTCGGGTGCGGATGAGGAATTCTCCTCCGGCTCAGGCACTTCTGGTGCGGATGCGGAATATTCCTCCGTTACTGGCTGTTCGTTTTCGATGGGCAGGTTGTCGAGCCGTTCAGGGATGATATCGTCACGCAATACATCCTGATTCGTTAACTCCTTCGCATTATCCAAAACTCACACCGTCCTTTTTATATATTACAGTCGTTCAGCCGATAAATGTTTCTATGGCGGTAAGATCAAGGCTGCCGCAGCCTTTAAGGTATTCATAGAGTCCGGAAGCAATAGCCTTGCAGCCGCCTTCCTTCATGCTCTCGAGGTTAAGGGGCATGATCGGGTCATGCACACTCAGGCGAAGCAGGAACCATCCCTGTTCTTCCTCAAACGATACCCTTATTCCCTCACGGTTGTCGTCCGCAATGATCCAGTCCTCATGTGACGCGGCATACGCTTCAAGACCGTCAAGCACCTGCTGCCCGTATTCCCTGAAATCCTCGGTCTTTATCCTGAAACGAAGCTCGAATTCCTCACGGGGTTCTTCCAGTTCAGCGGTCAGTGAAGCAAGCGTCCTTCCCTGCGCCCGGAGCTGCGCCATTTTTATTATTATCATTGTCACCAGATAGGCGCCGTCATCAAGGAAATAATTGTCTCTGAGAGCGGCGTGTCCGCTTGTCTCGATGGCCAGCGGACAGTCGATGCCCTGCTCATTCAATTCTACGGCACGGTTGATGACGTTGCGGTATCCTCTGCGATAGCGGTAATGCACACCGCCGAGTGTTCCCTCGATAAACTTCTTCAGCCCCGCCGAGGTGGTCGAGTCGGTCACAATCGTTCCGCCCGGGCAGTTTTCCAGAGCAATGGCCGATGCGAGCGCCACCAGCCTGTTGCGGTTGATCTCAGCGCCGCTGCTGTCCACCGCGCCGCCTCTGTCCACATCGGTGTCGAATATCACACCCAGATCCGCATGTGAATTCAGCACCGCACCGCAGATCGACTTCATCGCTTCTTTATCCTCCGGATTGGGAATGTGATTGGGGAACATTCCGTCCGGTTCCAGAAATACGCTGCCCGAAATATCCGCTCCCAACGGCTCCAGCACATCATACGCATAGAATCCTCCCGCACCGTTGCCGGCATCGACTACAATATGCAGCCCTTCGAGCGGACGGTCAGCCTTTTCGCTGTTGATGCCGTCGCAGATCAATCGGCGAAGATGTGCGGCGTATTCCTTCATGTAATCCGTTTTTTCGGAGCTTCCACCCTCGGCTGATTCCGAGAATGTTCCCTCGTCGCAGAAGCCGAGAATCGCCTCTATGTCGCAGCCGTCCAGACCGCCCTGCGGAGTGAAGAATTTAAGACCGTTGCGGTGATAGGGATGATGACTTGCCGTGATCTGCACCGAACCGTCAAGCTGCTTGTCCAGGGTGATCATGAACATCGACGGCGTGGAGGAAAGACCGCAGTCGAGCACTCTCGCTCCGCAATCCACCATTGCGCCTACCACTGCCGAGCGTATCCTGTCCGCCGAAATGCGGCTGTCGTGTCCTACCGCCACATTCAGCTCACATGGTTTCCTGCCGGTTTTTCCCGAAAGCCAAAGCAGAAACGCCTTTGCCATCTTGCCGACGACTTCATCGGTGAGATTGAGAGGTTCACCCTCCACTCCTTCAACGGCGACGCCGCGGATATCGGTTCCGCTCTTAAAGCTTTTCCAGAATTTATCCATAATAATTGTCCTTTCCAAAACACAGATTTAATTCTTTTTCCACAATACATTAGTATAGGGTCACATTAAAATAATTATACAACAAAACTTACGCTACATCAAGTACATTTTGAAGCAAACACACAAATCCCTTCAAAAAATCGTCAGATAATTCTGAGAATCATTTTCAGACGCCAAAAAAGCCGCTCCGCAGTAAGGAAAAATTACTGCGAAACGGCCTTTCCGTATCGAATGTAATTAAACTATTGTCCGCCCGGGATCAGTCGAGAATGTAAACCTTCACCTGACGTCTGCCGAAATTGACACATTCACGCTCTGTGTTATAGAAGAGGTCAACCAGAACACGTCCGCTTCTCAGCGCTCCGCCTGTATCGGCTGCTATAGCGTAACCGTATGTGTAGCGACCGTCTGCGGATGTGATGTAAAGCTTGGTTCCGTAGGGAATCTTTCTCGGGTCGACGGCAACCAGACCCACCTTGACGGCTCTGCCTGTAGAGGTCAATGAACCTCTCGGCGCAGTGTATGCCGTACCCGAACCGGTCAGCACCTTGGAATAGCTGACTTCCTTGCCGTTGATGGTGAGCGTCTTGCTGCCCGTGTTGACCGTAGTCTTATCGCTGTTAGTCGTCTTTTTGGCAGTTTCCTTCTTCTTGGTACCCTTGAGCACGACCTTGTCGACGGCCTTCTTGGTGACCTTCTCGGTTACCTTGGTATCTGTGAGCTTGCCATTGACATAGGTCTTGGTGGTGGTGACCTTCTTTTCGCCGTTTACACCTTCGACGGAGACCTTGGTCTTGCCGCTTTCCAGGGTGTTGTCTTTCTTGGTAACGGTCTTGTACTTGATTGTCTTGGTCTTAGTCTCGGTGACGTACTTCACACGGTCAATCCTGATGACCATGTCTTCCTCTGCGTCTGCTGTGAGAGAGACATTGATTTTGTCGTCGCCCTCAGGAAGAGCGATGCCGGAATTTTCCAGCGCCTCGCCGACAGTACCGTTGACCGCCGAGATTGTCTTTTCCTCGCCGCCGTCCACAACCTTCATTTCAAAGGCTCTGATGATCTTGATGGCCTTGACGGAATCGTCTGTGCTGTTTACGGAATATGCATCGTTGTCCGAAAGCGCAAAGCCGGCCTGTCTGATGATTTCAACAGAGCTCTTGTTCTTTGCCGTGACAACTTTATTTGTCTGATCGCCGTCTATAACTTTTACTACTGAGAGATTCGATGAGATGAATATTGAGCCGATCAAAGTAGCGGAAGCAAGAATCATTGACGCACCCTTGCGGCTCCATACAAAATCTGCTTTCTTACCCAAAATCTTTTCCTCAACTTTCTTTACTGCTTAAGCCCTTTAGTCATTGCTCAAGCCCATAACAAGTTACCGTTCAACTCAACTTTCCGATCAATCCTCCTGCGGCATGGCCGATACAGGATTCTGTCTGAAGTCTTGTTTCCGGGCCGTCCGGAATGTCTCCCGAACGATGTGGCTATTATAATCTCATAATCGGATATTGTCAAGCTTCATTGAGTGAAAACTTTTGTGCAATATGACATCAATATAAAATTTCCGAAACAAAATTTAGCTGGTTTATGATTAAAAGATAGGATAAATGTACATAATTCACCAGCTATTTAATTTAGCAATTTAAATCACTGATAACTTTATTTGGTCAAGGTGCCGAATTTGAATTGTAATTTTTTGTTACTATTCTTACGGATTTGTATTTCTCGTGTTTTTAACGTCATTTGTTTCTTGCATGAAACAAATCGGCCGATTATTTGTGCAATCCGCCAATAAGTTTTATTGTTTTTCATTCGAAACAGTGATGGATCAACAAGTCAAAAATATCGTCTGATTTTGGTAATTACGCCAATTCAATCACCCATCACCCCTTTATTTGTGGTAATTGCATAATCACAAGGACAAGCGTTTATGCAATATCATTATATGCGGTTGATCGGAAAAAAATGACTTTGTAAAACAGATTACACGCCTGTAACCATCCTATGATAAAAAAGCAGCCGGCCGCCGGAGCAGCCGACTGTATCTGATGTATGACAATATAATGTTGGATGACGAACCGCCCGCATCTGACTTTGCGGCAGTCGGTTTTCAGCTTCGGGCGACGGAACACGAAAGCGCCGTCTCAGTCCATCTTCTGGCAGATCCGGAACTGACCGTCACTTCCGGCAGCATGTGCGAAATCAGCCTTTCGGCTCTCCCGGCACCGCTTTCGCTGACAATCAGGTTGGTCACCTCATTGCTCCTGACGTACTGCAGAAGCGCAGCGGCCGGCTGAGTGCTGTAAAGCACCGTCAGTCTGGCGCCGACGGAAGCGGCATATCTGAAAAGTTCGTCTGTGGCCTGGGCATACTTTGCGCTGCACTCGGGGAAAATACCGACTACAGACATACGGTCCTGACCTTCACGGCACAAGGCCAGAAGCTTGACATCAGACAGATGGCTCGTTTCGCCGGTCACATTTGCCGACGCTGAACTTGTTTTCTTCATCATGGTTTCCCCCTGTAAGTATTGGCCTGTCAGCGGAGAGATGACTTTGCCTTCTCTCCGATTGCTTACTTTCATTATACTCACCAATCATGAATTTATATGCGGTTTTGCATGTATGTTTTGTGTATGTTCTATCAATTTTGTATGAATACTTTTATCGCCTTTGTTAATAAGCACAAATGCGGCGGACAGGCCTTTCTCCTTCATAAGCCTGTCCGCCGCCGGTTCGGTATGCATCCTGTATTATGGGATAATGAATCATTCACCGCATCACCGGTTGTGATATTCCTGCCTGCGCCGCTGATGCTGTTGATTTCAGAAATCTCCCCCGAAAAAATGATTGGCTCAGATAATATCATCATCCGAGCCAACAATCTATCTTTTCTGTTTATGCGATTTTATTACTCCGGCAACTAAATATTGATAACAAAAAGAAAAAAGCAAGCGCAGCACAATAATAAGCGAGC
>CAMHJC010000143.1 GCA_946185345.1 uncultured Clostridia bacterium | reverse complement strand
GACACAAAATATCCTCGCAAATAATTGTCTACTTTCAACCGAAAATTAGTATGAGTCTTTGTCCGGAATGAGGGATGCCGGAAAAAAATAATTGACAAAAAATGCGCGGCGTGATAGACTGGTACTTAGAGATACTTCTAAATACCGACAGACGATGGTCAAAGCAAAAGAAAAAAGCAAGCGCGGCGCCCATCGCTGCATTGCGCTTGGAATTAAAACGGGTCTGGGCGCAACCGACAGGGTAAAAATCCCGGATGAGCCTTCCCCGAATCGGAGAAAAATCTGCGCTTTTCAGATTTGCCAATCCTCCCGTTTTACGTTGTTTTTTTCAGGCTTTACAATCGGCTGATAATCCAAAAAAAGGAGGCGGCAGGGAGCCAATGAGCTTTCCTGAAACATTCAAAGCGCTTGCCGACCCGGTGCGGCGGGAGATACTGCTGATGCTCAGAGACGGAAGAATGTCGGCGGGAGAGATTGCGTCAAGGTTCGATATGACCGCCGCCACCATTTCCTATCATCTCAGCCGGCTCAAGAAGGCGGGTCTGGTGCTGGAAACCAAAGAGAAGAATTTTATCTATTACTCCCTCAATATTTCGGTGTTTGAGGAGATGATGCTCTGGCTGAGCATGTTCACCGAAGCCTCGGAGGATCAGTCCGGCCGGGACGGCGAATCAGGCCCGGAGGACGCCGGAATTCAAAAAGACTGACCGAGTTGACAGCCGCATGGGAAAGATCGGTTCCTGTGCGGCTGAATTTTTTTTGGAGCGGAAAGGATGATTCGGGCAAATATTACATAATTCACCGACTGATCGGATAAAAAATTTTATAAAATTTCAGATTTTGGCCTTTGTATGATTGACGTTGCGCTTTTTTTATTATATAATACTCATGTATAACTTATTACTTACTTATTTACTTATAACCGATTATCCGAGAGTTGTAAGTTGATAAGTCCGTGTCATTTTCAAACCGGTAAACCATTCCCATTTATTTTATTTCTAATTTGCCCAAGGGAGAGATCGATGTGGAAAACAGCAAACTTCATACCAATCACACAGCCTGTATCACGGCTGACCGGAGGTCTGACGGCAGATCGGCGGCAGGATTGCGCCGTATAAGAATCCTTGCCCTGCTGATCGGGTGCTTTGCGGTGCTGCTGCTGGCAGGCTGCGGCATGGAAACCGAAATGAAGCTGAACGGTCAGTTCAAGGGCGAACGTGTCATTACCTGCGATGAGCTGGAGGATCAGAACGGTTTGTTCTCCAAGTTCAAGGTGTCGGAAGCCGCGGATGTCCTCGCCAAGAAATGTCCGCCCCAGATGACCTTTGAGTGCAAATACACCAACGACAAAAAGACCAAGGGAATCTTTATTTTCCATCTGAAGTTCGACAGCATCGACGATTACAAGACCAAGGTCAAGGCGCTGATCGGGCGTGATCCTTCGGTGCAGTTTACATATAAGGATCCCAAGTCCGATCTTTTTGCGAGCGGATTTTCGATTGCGGAGGATTTTGAGTCAAAAGACCTGCTCGCATGGGTGAAGCCTGCCCTCAAGGAAGGCCTCAACATCTCCAAGGATATTTCGAGCATGACCGACAAGGTAAAGATCACCATGAACGGCGTTACCTATGACAATGACAACTTACTTTCCGCCAATATCAAGCTCAACACCATTTCCAAGTATATGCTCGACAGCATCGAGGTTTACACCATTCACGACGTTTCGCAGGACGGCAGCGATTACGAGCGCAAGATAACCATCAACATTCCCAAAAAGACGGTGGAAGCTCTCGGAAAGAGCAATATTCAGGAATTCCTTGACGCTATGACGGGCGATAAATCGAGCGGCAAGTGGAAGTCCAATGACAACGGCTCCGCCAAATACATTATCTCATTCAAGGGCAGCGCAGAGGTCATCAACGATTACACCGTCAAGATATTCGGCGGCGGCACGTCGTTCCAGTACCTGAGCGACGGTTCGCTCAACACGCCGTTTTCCGAGACAGGCATTCTGACCGAAAAGGTCAGCTTCAGCAAATTCCCCTGTAACAGCGACGGTTCCTGCAACGCCACCTTCACCTATGTCAATATGGACGGCAGCCGGTTTGACGCTTCCAAGTCGACCGTAAAGGCGGGCGAAAAGGCCAAGAATGACGAGGGCGTTCACGATGACGGCAAGACGCTGGTGCTGATGTATGAGAAGGCGTCGCAGGCGGATATCAAGCTGTATTCGTCGTCGGTCTACGATATTTCCAAGCTGCAGGTCACCACCGAAATCGGCAGCGACGACAAGGTGAGCCAGTCCATCACCATCGCCTATAAGGTGGAAGAGGACGATTCCGGCGCACAGTTCGCCGCCAAATACTTCGGCACTTCTCTCAAGGGCAGCGGCTTTGATATTTCGGTCGAGCCGTTCACCTCCTCCCGTTCGCAGTACTGCGTGGTGCTGACCACTCCCAGAGGAACGCCAGAAGAAGTTACCGCCGTCCTTCAGCAATACATCGGCGCCGGCAATTCCATCAAGCTGGAAGGTTCCGATCAGTTTGCCCTTTACAATAAACGCAGCGTGACGGTCAATGTCGATGTCGCCGACTTCATCAGACCTTCCGGATACAGCGGAGTGGTGGAGTACGGATTCAAAGGCTCGGGAGAAGCAAGCTCCGTGAGCTGGACGTCTCCCTCCGGCACAGGCAAAAACGATGTGCTTATGGGCAAATCCATGAGTGAATTCGATCATCCCATTTCTCAGCACGTCTTCACCATCAGCTATCAGGTGCGCAGACTCAACCTGATATTTGTCATGCTGGCAGGCGCTCTGGCGATCGTCGTGTGCGGCGCGTTCTGCATGCTGATCAGCTGGCTCGTGCTGCGCAACCGCAGAAAGCACCAGAAGGAAAAAATGGAGGCGGTCATGACCATGGCGCTGGTCAAGATGCCGGACGGCACCGAAACGATGATGGAGGTTACTCCTGAGGAGGCCGCCCAGGCGGTGGTCATCGCTCCCAAGGACGACGACGGTCTGGACGAGGACGATGACGAACCGGAAAACATGTGGCTCTTTACCACGGCGATGAGACTCTTCTCCGCCATGGCCGGCGTGCTCTTCCTTCTGAATTTTGCGGGAGTGGACACGGAACGTTCGCTGATTGACTTCTTCGCCTCCGCCACCGGCATTTCGGGATATGACCTGATTCTCGGCAAGGAGATCAACGACCGCCTACTTGAGGGCAGCTACTTCAACATCGTGCTGATAGCGGTGCCGCTGATCATCTTCGGTCTGCTGTCGCTGCGCAATCTGCTTCCCAAGCTGGTGAGCGATATTGTGATTATCCTGTCGTCTCTCTTCCAGGCGTGGTATCTGCTGGGTCTGAAGGATTCGCTGGAAGCCAAGGTCGACCTGCTCGGCATTGACGGCAAGAGATATTTTGTCGAAATGGACTGGGCGTACAATTATTCCATCGTGATCTATGTGATGCTCTTTGTCGGCGCCGTGGTGCTTATTCTCATGGACACCGGACTCAATCTGCGCAAGATCATCCGCAGAAAAGAGCGCAACGGATAACGCCAATAGTTAATACGATTTACAACGTGCATACGGCATGGTGCTTCACAGGGGCATAATGCCGTATGCTTTATGCATTGCAATTTAACTGAAAACAGACTTAGGGGAAGGATCATTTTGAAAATCAATTCAACAATCAGAGCGGCGGCGGTATTCGTTCTGTCGGCGTCATTGCTGCTGCTTTGCGCCTGCAATGACGCGGAAACGCCTGAGCAGGCGATCAAGCGGTTCAACAAAAAGATGAACGATTGCAGCTACAAGGCGGCATTTGACTATGTGGCGGATTATGACGGATTGAGCTACGACAGCGGTGACCGCAGCGGCACCCGGAAGATTGTGGACGCCGTCTCCAAGACGCTGGAAATCGAGATCGTGGATATCCAGACCTCCGGCGCGACCGGAGCGGCCGTGCTCAATGTCACCACGGTCGATCTGCGGGAAATTTACGCTCGGGCGGCCTCCACCGTGACCAATAACTATGTCGACACCGTGCTGGGCGGCGCCAAGATATCGGCGGATGAAATGCGTGAGGCGCTGGTGCAGGAAATAGTCCGTGAATCCGAAATGTCCGAGGCCAAGCGCATTACCACCGAGTGCCGTGTCAATATGAAAAGGGAAAAGGATCACTGGTACATCATTCTCGACAGCAACAGCTTCAACATCATCATGGGATATATCAACGAGGCCAATTCCATGGTCGAGAGCGGCGATTTTACCAATGTCGCCCCCGTATCCGATTCCGATGCGAACGCAAACGCCACTTCTTCCGCCGAACCGGACAACACCGGAAGCGATATCACCTTCAACGACTGACGGCAGTTCTACGGCTGTTCTACGGCTGTTCTACGGCTATTCTATTGAAAACCGACATATATTGATCAAAAAAAATACGGCGTACCCGTCGCCCTGATGAATTCAAGGACGGCCGGTACGCCGTTTATTTGATTGAGTTAATAGTAACGCCGGGCCATTACACACCGCCTGTCTTGTGAATGACGGCAGGCCAAGACCGGAGGGAAATGACTATATTCTGCCGGTTTTCATGGCGTTTTTAATGAGCTGGTTCAAAATGTTGTTGACGAGCGGAGAATTACCTGTGGTGCCGTCCGGATTGTCGGGGTTCACAGTGGAAGGATCCGTGGAAGGATCGGTAGAAGGATCCGTAGTAGGATCGCCGGTAGGATCCGTAGTAGGATCGCCGGTAGGATCCGTAGTAGGATCGCCGGTAGGATCC
>CAMHJC010000142.1 GCA_946185345.1 uncultured Clostridia bacterium | reverse complement strand
TCGACGGCTTCCGCACCTCTCACGAGATCCAGAAGATCGAGACATGGGATTATGAAGATCTGGCAGATATGCTCGACTGGGACGCTGTCGACGCTTTCCGCCGCCGTTCTCTCAACCCTGAGCATCCTGTACTCCACGGCTCCGCTCAGAACCCCGACATCTTCTTCCAGACCAGAGAAGCCTGCAACAAGTTCTATGACGCTGTTCCCGGCATCGTAGAGGAATACATGGACAAGGTCAACGCAAAGATCGGCACCAACTACAAGCCCTTCAACTACTACGGCGCACCCGATGCCGATAAGGTCATCATCGCCATGGGTTCCGTCTGCGACACCATCGAGGAGACCATCGACTACATGAACGCAGCCGGCAACAAGTGGGGCGTTGTCGAGGTTCACCTCTACCGTCCGTTCAGCGCGGAGCGCCTGATCGCCGCTATTCCTGAGACAGCCAAGTACATCAGCGTCATCGACAGAACCAAGGAGCCCGGCTCCATCGGCGAGCCTCTCTATCTGGACGTTGTCGCTTCCCTGGCTGACAGCAAGTTCGCCGGCGTCAAGATGACTTCCGGCCGTTACGGAATCGGCTCCAAGGATACCACTCCGGCTCACATCATCGCCATCTACAACAACATGGACGCTGCCGACAGCAAAAAGAGATTTACCGTCGGTATCGAGGACGACGTGACCCATCTCTCCCTCAAGCTCGGCGAGAATCCCAACACCACACCTGACGGCACCATCTGCTGCAAGTTCTGGGGTCTCGGCTCTGACGGTACCGTCGGCGCCAACAAGAACTCCATCAAAATCATCGGCGACCACACCGATATGTACGCACAGGGCTACTTCTCCTATGACTCCAAGAAGTCGGGCGGTGTCACCGTCAGCCATCTGCGCTTCGGTAAGTCTCCCATCAAGTCCACCTATCTGGTGAACAAGGCCAACTTCGTTGCCTGCCACAATCCTTCCTATATGGACAAGTACGACATCGTTGAGGATCTCGTTCCCGGCGGAACCTTCCTTCTCAACTGCATCTGGTCCGGCGAGGAGCTGGAAGCCAACCTTCCCGGCAAGGTCAAGAAGTACATCGCCGACAACAACATCAAGTTCTACACCATCAACGCTATCAAGATCGGTAAGGAAATCGGTCTTGGCAGCCGTGTGAATACCGTTCTGCAGGCAGCCTTCTTCAAACTCTCCGGCGTTATCCCGATCGAGGACGCTGTCAAGTTCATGAAGGACGCCGCCACCAAGTCCTACAGCAAGAAGGGCGAAGCCATTGTCAAGATGAACCATGACGCTATTGACGCCGGCGTAGGCGCTATCGTTGAAGTGCAGGTTCCCGAGGCATGGAAGAACTGCACAGACGACACCAAGGTTCATGTTGCCACCGGCAACAGACCCGAGCTGGTCAAGTTCGTCAACGACATCCTCATTCCTGTCAACGCACAGCAGGGCGACAAGCTCCCGATTTCCACCTTCATGGATACCGTGGACGGCACTCTGCCCCAGGGTTCCGCCGCTTACGAGAAGCGCGGCATCGCTGTTGACGTTCCCGAATGGAACTTCGCCAACTGCATCCAGTGTAACTTCTGCTCCATGGTCTGCCCGCACGCGGTTATCCGTCCTGTCGCTATGACAGAGGCTGAGCTTGCTGCCGCTCCCGAAGGCACCAAGGCAACCGATATGACCGGTCTGCCCGGCTTCAAGTTCGCCATGACCGTTTCGACACTCGACTGCACAGGCTGCGGCAGCTGCGTTACCGTATGTCCCGGCAAGAAGGGAGAGAAGGCTCTCACCATGAAGCCCATCGCCACTCAGATGAACGAGCAGGCAGTGTTCGATTACGCACAGACGCTCGACGAGAAGCCCGAAGTCGCTGCCAAGTTCTCTGACGCTACCGTCAAGGGAAGCCAGTTCAAGCAGCCGCTGCTCGAGTTCTCCGGCGCATGCGCAGGCTGCGGCGAGACTCCTTACGCCAAGCTGATGACCCAGCTCTTCGGCGACAGAGCCTACATCGCCAACGCAACAGGATGCTCCTCCATCTGGGGCGGTTCCGCACCTTCCACTCCTTACACCGTCAACAAGAAGGGCTACGGTCCTGCTTGGGGCAACTCCCTCTTTGAGGACAACGCGGAGTTCGGTCTCGGTATGAACCTCGCTCAGAGAGCTATCCGCGACAGACTCAAGGAATATGTCGAGAAGGTCGCCGGCTGTGACGAAGCTCCTGCTTCCGCCAAGGCTGCCGCCGAGGAATACCTCGCCACCTTCGACAATTCCGCTACCAACAGAGCCGCTACCGACAAGCTCATCGCTGAGCTGGAAGCAATGGGTACCTGCGGCGAGACCGTCAAGAAGATCCTTGCCGACAAGGACTTCCTCGCCAAGAAATCCATGTGGATCTTCGGCGGCGACGGCTGGGCATACGACATCGGTTTCGGCGGTCTGGATCACGTCCTCGCTTCCGGCCAGAATGTCAACGTCCTCGTATTCGACACCGAAGTTTACTCCAACACAGGCGGTCAGGCCTCCAAGGCAACACCTGTCGGCTCCGTCGCACAGTTCGCTGCCGCCGGTAAGGCCATCAAGAAGAAGGATCTCGCTCAGATCGCTATGAGCTACGGCTATGTCTACGTCGCACAGTGCGCTATGGGTGCTGACTACAACCAGACCCTCAAGGCATTCCGTGAGGCTGAGGCTTACAACGGACCTTCCCTCATCATCTGCTACGCTCCCTGTATCAACCACGGTATCAAGGGCGGCATGGGCATCTCCATGACCGAGGAGAAGAAGGCTGTCGCAGCCGGTTACTGGCATATGTTCCGCTTCAATCCCGCTTTGGCTGACGAGGGCAAGAATCCCTTTACTCTCGACAGCAAGGCACCGAGCGCAAGCTACCGTGACTTCATCATGGGCGAAGTCCGTTACAACGCACTTACCAGAGCATTCCCCGAGAGAGCGGCTCAGCTCTTCGAGAAGGCAGAGAAGTGCGCAGAGGAGAAATACAACCACCTCGTCACTCTCGAGAAGGTCTACGGCGAGGAGTAATTCCCCAGGAAGGCGGCTTTGTCGCTTTGACGTACCTTATCTCATAAAATAATCAATCTGAACTCATAGCGCCGCTTCGGAAAGAGCCGCCGTGCCAAGAACGCGCGGAAAGGCATTCCGGAGCGACCGTGAGGAATGATACTCAATAAAATTTCAACCGCCGTATGGCCAGCGAAGCAAGCTGATCATGCGGCGGTTTTTGAATGAATCGTCTGAAGACGGATAAGCTTCTGTGAAATAATGACGGTGAAATCGTACGGCTGTTTCAGACGCAAGAAATAAATATGCCTCCGAATGTGTCACCGTAAAAAAATTCCTTGTAATTTGAATGAGAATGTGTTACAATAATCGGGTATACATTTTTATCAAGAATAAGGAGAAGGATTCAACATGAAATTATCCAGAAAAATAATCTCACTCACTGCCGCGGCGCTTGCCCTCTGCATGACGCTTGCGTCATGTTCCTCCCAGCGTGAGGATACCGGCGTTGCCTACGAAAAGGACATGAAGATATCCGCCGCCGCCGATCTTGAAGGCAAGGCGGTGGCCGTTCAGCTGCGTTCGGCAGCGGATGATTATGTGGTGAGCCATCAACTCACAGTTTATCCCAAGCGTTATTCCGATATGAATAAGGCCGTCCAGAATCTTAAGGATAAGAAGGTGGCCGTAGTGGTGGCGGATGCCAATTACGCCAAGAAGCTCATCGAAGGCGTGGAGGGCGTCAAGATCGTCGAAGAAAGCATAGGCAGTGTGGAATACAGATTTTTGCTCAACAAATCCGACGCAAAGCTCGCTGCCAAGATGAATACCAAGATAGCCGCTCTCAAGGAGTCTGAGGAATATCAGGCCATGATTGACGCCGTGATGGTCAAGGAAACCGGCTACACGATTGAGAAGGATTCCGAGAAGGAGCTTAAAAAGAACTTCACCTTTGTCACCGAGCCGAGTTTCAGACCTTTTGTCTACGAAGAGGACGGAGCGGTCAAGGGCCTCTATGTGTCGGTGGCTGATGCGGTTGCGTATAACTGTGGCGGAGAGCTTGATATCAAGACCGTAGAGCCTGTGTCAGACATTGACAATGTGGCTGATACTGTCAAGGGCGCCAAAAATTCATTCGGCGTGGTGACCTATGAAGCCGCTGCGGACGACGAGGAATTGATTACCACTGATTCCTTCTACACTTCCGAGCTGGTGATGATTATCCGCACAGAGGAAAAGAAGTAATCATAGAGCGAAAGAGCCTGCCGCCGATAGGATATCCGGTGACGTATTGTGCTTATGTCACATGATAGTTGAACTATCGGCGGCATTTTTGCTCTAATTTGAAGATTTTAATAAATTTCAAAAAAAAACTTGACAAAGCGCTTTTCAACGTGTATAATGTAACACGCTGCTAAATATGCGGGTGTAGTTCAATGGTAGAACCCCAGCCTTCCAAGCTGGTCGCGTGGGTTCGATTCCCATCACCCGCTCCACGAAGCCCTTTGGGGGCTTCTTTCATTCAGCGTATGCGCCAGTAGCTCAGTTGGATAGAGCAACTGCCTTCTAAGCAGTAGGTCGGGGGTTCGAGCCCCTCCTGGCGCGCCAACAACCGCTTAGCGGTTGTTGTATTATTCTCTATTCAGTATTCATTATTCACTATTCATTAAAGCGCAGTTTATCGGAGGCTATTGTCTCAGATGCCGGTTTTTCCGGTAATATTGAAACGGTGACTGAATAGAAACTTATGGTGGTATTGGCGCAGTTGGTTAGCGCGCCAGATTGTGGCTCTGGAGGTCATCGGTTCGACTCCGATATACCACCCCA
>CAMHJC010000141.1 GCA_946185345.1 uncultured Clostridia bacterium | reverse complement strand
CAGGGCGCAAAATAGGCCGCAAAGAATGTCTGATTTTAGCTGAAAATTAGTATTATTTATTTATTAAATCCCACTTTGCACACAGCACCTAAAAATTTCGCTATTTAGGGCTTTTATAGAAATGAAAAGGCACTGTTCAGGAATTTGGATTCCCAAATCTCATGTTTTTGTATTCAAGAATAACGCAAAATAGGCATTTGATCGATTATCAGGTGCCGTATGCAAGTCGGGATTTTATTTATTTTTCTGATGCTGTTCTTCTGGCGATTTCCAGCGCTATGTAAAATTTGTCCATGTTGTGATTGGCGTCATCGAGGCCTTCCACACGGTATTCATTCTCGGAGAGCACGTCGCCTGTCGCAAGGAAGTCATACAGCTCCAGTCCATGGAAGTCACACACCGCCTGCACGCCGGCCAGCTCCATTTCCACCGCAATGCAGCCTTCGCTTCTGCGCAGGGACATCTGTCCCACTGTTTCACGCATGAATGCGTCGGTCGTCCAGACTCTTCCCTCCACATAGGGCAGGTCAAGCTCCCGGAATATCTCTGCCACGCGGCTGTGATTTCTGACCGGAATATAATCGGCGGGCGGAGCGTAATGGTAGGACATTCCCTCGTCACGGTAGGCGTGTGTCGGAATCACGAACTTACCAGCGGTCTTTTCTCCGTCCAGACTGCCTGCCGAGCCGAACATGATGTACTTTGTCGCTCCGGTCAGGTAACTGGACTCAATGCAGAACTGTGCCGCCAGCGTCGAGCCTATTCCCGACAGGTAAAAGCCGATTGACCGGCCGTCATGGGTGAATTGATAGATCGGGTAGCTGCCGTTTGCCGCTTGAATGGCGGCAATTTCGACGCAGTCGAATTTTTCAAGCACCTCATCGGCAATCTGTTTGGAAAATGTGACAAGACATGTGTCGATGAAATGTCCTCTTTCGCCGTAGAAATCGCCGAAGCTGACGATCGTCGGGGTCTTATTGTCAAAAGAATCGGTAATCATGTTGTAGTAATCTCCTTTCCGGATAGAGGCAAATTGAATTCCGTCGGAATCATAGGCGGTCTGAAGGGCGCAATGCATGGATTCGCTGCGGCGCAGGCCGGATGCATTACAAGCTGTCAGGATTGAACTGGGCGAAGCCTTCCCCGAAGATATCCTCGGCGTTGCAGATAATGACAAACGCCGTGTTGTCCAGCTCCATAATGGCTTCCTTCAGCTCGGTAATTCTTGTGGGCTTGAATGCGCAGATGAGAATATCCTTCTGGCTGTCGCTGTAGCCGCCCTGGGCGGAAATATTCGTCACGCCCAGGTCAAGCTCGATGAGCCGTTCCTTGATGAGCTGACCTTCCGAACAAATGATGCAGGCCACCTTGGAGGTATTGCGGCCGTAAATCACGGCGTCCATTGCCAGACTGCTGATGTACATGGCGATGGCGGCATAGAGTCCGTCGTTGATGTTTTTGAATACCAGCGTATACAGAGCGATCACACCGAGGTCTATGAGCAGACACAGCCTGCCGATGGAGATGTGCCTGTAGTGGTATTTGAGCAGCCGTGCGGCAAGTTCCACGCCGCCGGTCGTTGCGCCGACCATAAGCAGCAGACCCATGGCAAGGCCGACCATTCCTCCGCCGAAAATGCAGGCCACCAGATGATCCTCGATGGGTCTGAATTTCACGAAGTAAGCCAGCACGTCGATGAAGGCCGAACTGACCCCCATCGCAAAGACCGAGGAGATCAGCAGCCGGAAGCCCTGACGCCGGATGCCCAGAATGAAGAGCGGCACATTCAGCACGATGACCGTTACGCCTATCGGCACCGCCGGAATGAATCTGTGAAGTGTCTGGGCCAGTCCGGTAAATCCGCCCATGACGATGTTGTTCGGAATAAACAGCGAGTCGAACGCAAAGGCATAAATCAGGCTGCCCAGAGTAATGAGCAGCACATTCTTGACAATGCGTGACTTCCTTACCTTTTGCCTTAATTTTTTCATCGCAATCACCCTCATATCACCAAAGATACAAGCCGTTTATCCCAAACGGCTTTCCCTGTTATTCTTATACTAATTTTCGGTTGAAAGTAGACAATTATTTGCGAGAATATTTTGTGTTCTGCAAGGAATAGCTGTCGACTCGTCGACAGCAGGACGACGGCAGGCTGGCGCCTGCCTAGGACGATGACGCCGCAGGGCGCAAAATAGGCCGCAAAGAATGTCTGATTTTAGCTGAAAATTAGTATTAGGCACTGTTCGGATTAATTTTGAACGGTGCCTTACTAATGCGCCGTTCCATCCGTCAGCCGCGCATCCGGCTCATTCGCAGGCCTGCCTGACGGTGGCTGTCGGATTCCTGATAGAATTCCGACATCATCTGACACGGAAACTCACCGCACTGACCGCAGAGCGAAATTCCCTTATCCACGCAGCATTTGACGGGAAGGCAGATGTCGCTGCCGCTCCAGTCACTTTCTCTGCATGAAGGACACTTGCCATCGAGATAATCGCCGCAGACCGAACAGTCCACTCCGCAATAGCCTGAATATTTCCATTCGTCCGATGACAACACTATGATTCCCTCTCTTTCTGCCGATTACACTTTTTACACCTCAGGCGCTTCCGGCCGGCCTCCTTTCGTGTTGGAATGTCAGCCGTTATACGCCAGCATTTTGCCGTACAATTCTCTTGTGCGGGCCTCGTCGCCGCAGGCAAGCGGATCATCGGCATAACTCAGCGTCAGCAGCGGCTCCGTGTGGCTGACGCTTTCGGGAAGCTTCTGCCATAATTCATACATGCGGCCGGCAAAATCCGATAGCTCCATGCGCTGATAAACCGGTTGGAGCAGGCTCAGCAATCCTCTGCAAAAACATTCGGGCTGGATGATCGGAAAACCGGTCCGCTCCAAAACAGCCGCCGCCGTCTGCCTTCCGCCGCTGATGAATTCAATATCACGCAGATGCCGGTTGTCGGGATATTGCTCCAGAAGCTGCTCCAGCCTGTTTCCGCATGCCTGATACACGTTGTCTTCGTCAATGCCTGCCTCTATCAGAAAGGCATACGGCAGCAGCTCCTGCATCAGCATCTGATCGCGGATCAGCCGCAGGACTTTGTTTTCCCGCCGGATCATGATCTCGTCAAAGAATTCGTCGGTGCGGTACTGATCGTTGACGGCGATTGCCTGGTCAATGGGAACGTATT
Source organism: uncultured Clostridia bacterium (assembly GCA_946185345.1). Taxonomy (GTDB): domain Bacteria; phylum Bacillota; class Clostridia; order Oscillospirales; family Acutalibacteraceae; genus RUG762. The sequence goes on along the minus strand of CAMHJC010000141.1, from coordinate 1,687 downwards.
GCAGTGTGAATTCCGCCTCTCTCTCGTAATCGTCGAGATGCTGCTGCGTGACGCGGCTTTCCGTGCGGCAGAGATAGTAAAAATTCTCCTGTTCAAAGACGGTATCCTCCGAAAGATTGCTGCGTTGACGGCGCATGACGCTGCCGAATTCCGTGATGCTTTCCGGAATGACCACCAGCCCGGTTTCCTCTCTGACTTCCCGCACCAGAGCGGCTTTTTTGTCCTCCCGGCCGTGAATTCCGCCGCCGGGGAATTTGTAATATTGTTCCTTCCGGCTGTAAACAAGGGCGATTTTGCCGTTTTCGATGATAATTCCCCTGGCCGACGGCCTTCTGGATACCTTACCGCCTTCACGGTAGTCGTGCAGGTCAATTTCAAACAGCTGCCTCATGACATCACTCCCTGATTGATCGAATGTTTCCCGGTTTCTGCTTATTCCTCATTTAACGCAGTAATTCAGTCTGCGCAGGGTATTTTCATTATAACGCATTTTTATCATGCCGTCAATGTTCCCTGAGAATTTTTCCGTGCGGCCGCAGGATCATTTTTGAAGGGCGCCGATTGGCGGTAATTCTCATGCCGGGAATCGCCTGCCGCTATGAAATTTCTCCCTTTTGCAGGTTGAATAACAATGCGGGTTGTGCTACAATGGATATAGTTGAATTTGTCGGCAAGGATGTGACATCAATTGAAGCGCAATTTTGGTTTTACTCCGTATGAAGGCAATGGAAAATACGGATTTATCAGTTACAAGAGCGAGGACGAGAAGCTGGTGGCGCCTTATGCCAAGGCGCTGCACGACAGGGGCGTGAAGCTGTGGTACGATTACGGCATTCCCGCCGGAGAGGACTGGTTCGAGACCATCTCGCAGTATATTGTGGAATCGTCCTTTGTGATATTATTTGTCACCGAAAGGGTGTTCCGCTCGTCTGTCATCCAGACGGAAATACATACCGCCGAGATGTGGGATATTCCGGTTGTCCCTGTTTTTCTGGAAAAGATTGACAGACAACATATTCCGAAGAAACAAGCGTCGCTTTTAGCCAAGCTGTCCTTAAAGCAGGGTGTTGACGGCGCATGGAACATGAGCGTCCGGCAAGCCGCCAAATCCGTCTATGAGCTGATTTCGCCGATGCTGGCTTCCGACACGGAGGAGAGGATCGAGCAGCGCGGCAGACTGCTGGAGCGTCAGGTGTCACTGACCCCCGACGTCAACGACAGTCCGATGGTGCAGAGCGCCCTGTCGGAGGTCAAGGCGGAGGAAACAAACACGGAAGCTGCGCCGGAGCCATCCTATGAAGAGGAAATGCCTTTCTTTTTTCCAGAAGACAGGGAGGAAGAAGAGATTGAGCCAGCGGCGGCGACTTTTTCTCTGAGCGAGGAAGCGATGCGGGAACTGTCCCAAGAAGAAGAGGGATTGCCTTTCTTTTTTCCTGAAGACAGGGATGAAGGGGTTAATGCACCCAAATCCGTTTCACAGAACGAAACGGAAAGAGAATTTCCTTATTACAATCCTTCCAGTAACAGAAATAAATCCCAGCAAATCTTTATTGATGAATCAAAGTCCGGATTGCGGGTAAAAAGAGCGCTTTTCCGTCCTGTTTCAAAACCAGCGGAAAAGAGAAGATCATCAGAAAAAATATTTACGGATGAAAAAAACTCTTTTTTAAACCAAAGAAAAACAACC
>CAMHJC010000140.1 GCA_946185345.1 uncultured Clostridia bacterium | reverse complement strand
GCAAAACGCACTGGGAAAAGCAATGCAGTCAGGCGAATACTCAAAAGGCAAAAACAAAAAAATCCTTCCCTAGGCTGAAGAAAAAATGGATAGATATTTTATTGCCGGATTATTAATGTCTTATTATGTTGTTGAATTAATAAATTATCAATAAAACATCATAACTTATTCCGTTGACAACCGTGTATGAAAACGATATAATCTAATTGATGATATTGGATTATATCGTTTTCATTATTTTTTTGAAAGGAAGATGTCGTTTTGGATAACATTGTTTTCGGCACCGATGAACGCATGAAGTCTTATGCTGAGAGCGTGGCGGATTTTCGGCTGCCACGATGGGAGAAAATCCCGACGCTGGGTCTGTATATGGATCAGGTGGTTACCGTCATCGAGCAGACGCTTGCTCCCCTTATCGGATTTGCCGGAGAAGCGATTATTACTTCGTCAATGGTGAATAATTATGTCAAGCTCGGTATGGTGCAGAAGCCCGAAAAGAAAAAATACAGCCGGGAGCACATTGCCAGCCTGATTGTGATCACCATACTCAAGCAGGCCACCGCCATCGGGGATATCCGGCTGGGAATTGACACGATCCTTCAGAGCGGCGAGAAGGATGTCTGTTACGACCGCTTTTGCGATTATGTGGAGCGTGCCGTGCGAAAGGTGGCGAAAAGCGTGATGTCTACCGAGGAAACGGTGGATATCAATTTCAGTTTCAATTCCGCTGACTCCATGATGACGATGGCGGTGTGTTCCTTTGCCACCATGATTTTTACTTCAAAGATGCTTTCCATCGTGCGTGAAGAGGCTTCTGCTTCCGAGACGGAAACGTCCAAATAACGGTTTGATTGTATTGGTTGATGAGATGATTGTTTTAAGATGAATGTTTTAACGGTTTTGTTGTGAGGAAAAATAATCTTACCGGTTGATTGAACAGGCGATGGTAAAAGTAATGAGCTAAATGAGAATTTTTAAGAGTTTGGAGTGTGAAGTTTGGCACGTCAGCGGAGCTGACAGGTGGAGTGAAGGAGCGCCAGAGGCGCTGAATAAAGAAACGCTTCGCTTTTTTGGTAGGAAGTGTACGGCTTAATACAGTGTTATCATGTATATGTTGCATATGAGCCTGAGCTTAAAACAGGCAGTTGTGTCTGAGAAGCGCAGCGATATTTTTTCCAAGGCGCTCCGCGCCTTCCACAACTCCACACTCTACCCTCCAAACTCCACACTGGTTTAACTTCTCATTTTTCGCTATTCTTACACTTTTACAATCGGCTGGCTGCCATATAATAAAAGGAGGTTTTGTTTTATGAATGAAAACAAAATAGCGTTAATGGTGGATTCGGGCACGGATGTGCCGCCGAATTACCGCAAAAAGTACGGGATTTACTGGCTTCCGCTGCTGATCAACTATTCGGATCGGCAGTATCTCGACGGCGTGGAACTCGAGCCGGCCAAAATGTACAAAAGACTTCCCACAGAGATACCCAAGACTTCCCTGCCCGAAAGAGGAATGGTGATTGATCTCTTTGACAGGATCAAAGCCGACGGCTATGAGAAGCTTCTGGTGGTCACGATTTCCTCCGGCCTGAGCGGAACCTACAATATGGTCAGGCTGGCGGCGGAGGAATACGAGGGACTTGAGATATTCGTACTTGATACCCGCAATATTTCGATAGGCGCCGGACTCATTGCGATCCGTGCGGCACAGATGATTCACGACGAGGGTATGAACTGGAAAGAGCTGGTACTCAGAATCAGACACGAAGTGCCGAAAGCCAAGGTGTTTTTCTGCCTGGATACGCTCAAATATCTGCAAAAGGGCGGCCGGATCGGTCTGGTCACCGCCATGATCGGTACTTCGCTGAGTCTGAAGCCCATTATTTCCTGCAATGCGGACGGAGTGTATTACACGGCCGCCAAGGCGATCGGAAGAGCGCGTTCCATTCAGAAGGTGATCGAGCTTGCCAAGGAATTCGCCATGCAGTCCGGCAAGAGCGATCTGGCTGTGATGAACGGCTGCGCCGAAGCGGACGGCATCAGCACCCTCAAGAAGGCGGAGAGCCTTATTGTCAACGGCACCGTGACGGTGACCGGACAGATCGGCTCCGCAATGGGCGTTCACACCGGCCCGGGCCTTATCGGCATAGGCGTGCTCCAAAGATAATGGCTTCGGGATGCTTTTGCGGCTCGGAGAAGCCGTCTCCCTTCATTTTGTTTATACTAAGTTTACAAATAGGCTCTAAAATATAGAATTTTATCATGTATGCTTATATTAAAGCAGGTAGTGCGGTTTAATTCGCACAGAGAAGGATGTGAGAGTGTGCCGGAAGCCAAGCATTTCAAAATTCCCAGAGAAGAACTGAGGACATATGTCCGCAACAAAGGTCTGTGCATCGCTCCTGATACGGTGCTGGTTGACGGTATTCCCGTTGCGCTGGTTTATCGGGTGATGCCTTCCACGATGTACGACAGCGGCTGGCGCTTTTTCACGGGTACCGAGAGCGATGATTATCTCGCCAATTCACGCTGCAACGGCGTCTACGACCTCAATACGGTTGTCAATTACTGCCCCGATACGCTTTCGCTTCTCGATGCTCCGCCCTACAGCGCATTCAAGCGTGACGACAACGGCGAATGGGTCAATATTTCTTTCGATGTTGACTGGAGATTATGGTCGTAATTGTCAGTCGGGCTTTCTGTTTTCAAATGTACTACCGCTTTCCCTGCGGAAGCGGTATTGATGATGAACCCTCTCAATAAACAACGGATACCTCTGAACCGCTTTGACACGGCAATCGGAGGTATCCGTTGTTTATTGCTGATATTCAATTTAACAGGTCATCCCTTATGAATTGGCTTCGATAAAGCTGACCAGTGCGCCCACAGTGGTGATGTTTTCGATCTCGGATTCGTCGACCTGCATGTCGAATTCGTCACCGAGTGTCATCATCAGGTCCATGACGTCCAGTGAATCTGCACCCAGATCCTCCAGAATGTCGGTATCCGGTGTGATGGAATCCTCATCTACATCAAACTGCGCAGCAAGGATGTTCTTTACCTTTTCAAAAACCACAAGAAGCACCTCCTTTGAGGATAATTCGGGCTATTCCGTTATGCGGAAGCATAAATCTGTTGAATTTTGCCGATTAATATGTTATCATATTAAAGACCGCATTGGAATTCTTTTTTCAGATAAAAGCCACTATTAAGATATTATTAGCTGCAAGTGCTTTTGTCAATATTTTTATTGAAATAATTTATTATTTTTTCAAAATTTTATATTTTTATCGTTTTATCCGTTTATTCAGTTTATCAGTTATCAGTATTTCACTTATCTGCACTTTACTAAAAGATCGCGGCGCAATCCGATGCCATTGCTTTATAACAGCATTGCCGCCTATTTTTTAAATTCGTTTTATGACAGGAGATCACACCCATGAACACAAAACACTTTGCCGTTATCGGACATCCGATCGGCCACACCATGTCGCCATTCATTCACTCCGAGCTTTTTAAGCTGAACGGTATCGACGGGGATTATTCCGTGGTGGATATTGCGCCCGAATCCCTTGACACCGGTATTCCTCGGCTGCTTGAGGAACTGGACGGCTTCAACGTGACCATTCCCTTCAAATCCGCCGTCATTCCCTTCCTGAACAGTGTGGAAGGTGTGGCGCGGGAATACGGCTCGGTCAATACGGTCAGATGTTCCGACAGATCGGGCAGAACCACTGACCCGGTCGGCTTTGTCCGTGCGCTTGCGGCGGCGGATATCGAGCTTAAGGGCAGGGTGGCTGTTCTGGGCGCCGGCGGCGTCTGCCGTGTTTTTGCCGGAGAAGCCGCCAGAGCAGGCTGTCAGGTGACATTCGGCGTGCTGGAGAGCGACATCCCCGCCGCTGGCGCCATCATTTCGGATATTTCAAAGCATCATCCGGAGTTCAGGGCGGAGATCGTCAGAATCGGCGAACTGGGGGGAGCATTTGATCTGCTGGTCAATGCCACTCCGGTCGGAATGTACCCGAAAACCGGCAATATGCCGGTTGCAAAGGAACTGCTGAAGGACTGCCGGGCGGTATTTGATGCGGTTTACAATCCCGAAAATACAGCTCTTATCAACGCCGCCCGTGAATTCGGCTGCAAGGCGCAGGGCGGCATGCCTATGCTCGTGTGGCAGGCGGCCGCAGCGCAGGAAATCTGGCTGGGAGTGGATTTTGAAAAAGCCGCTGTCGAGCGTGTCATCACCGCCGCTACCCGGTACATGAATCAGCATTTTACAGGAAATCAATAAATCCGAGGTGTCTTTCACAAAATGATGAACAGAAATATTGTCCTTTTCGGCTTCATGGGCTGCGGCAAAAGTACTGTGGGCGCCGAGCTTGCATCCAACACGGGCCGTGAACTGGTGGACACGGACAAGCTGATTGAGCAGCGGGAGGGAATGAGCATAAGCGAAATATTCCGGCTGCATGGCGAGCAGTATTTCCGTGACCGTGAGCACGAAATCTGTCTGGAGCTGTCCGGCCGGGAGCGCCTGATTATTTCCGCCGGAGGCGGTGCGCTCACCTTCCGCCGGAATGTGGACGCGCTCAGAACAGGCTGCGAACTGGTGCTGATTGATGTGTCGCCTGAGGTCATTTACGAGCGGCTCAGGAATGACACGACACGACCGCTTTTGCAGTGCGAGGATAAAATGGCCGCCATCCGTGATCTCTACGCACGGCGCGACGCCATTTACAGAGAAGCGGCGGATTACACGGTCAACGGCGATCAGCCCAAGGGCTTTGTCGCTCTGGATATTATGAAGGCGGTAGGAATTCTGTAAAGCGGCCGATTCCATTGCCAAAAACAGGCTTTATTACTCCGGCAATTAAATATTGATAATAAATTAGTAAATTATAAAAAGAAAAAAAGCAAGCGCGCAGCGCCAATAATGGGAGTCCAGGGGGGCCACTGCCCTCC
>CAMHJC010000139.1 GCA_946185345.1 uncultured Clostridia bacterium | reverse complement strand
AGGGCGCAAAATAGGCCGCAAAGAAAGTCTGATTTTAGCCGAAAATTAGTATCAGTATCATTTTATAGAACGGAGGACAACATTCATGACAAGAAGAGAATACCTGACGGCGCTCAACCAATATCTGGTCACCATGAGCGAGCCGGAAAAAACGGCGATTCTCAAAGAATACGACGAGCATTACCGCAAGGGATTTGAAGCCGGCAAGACCGAGGCGCAGGTTTCGGCTTCGCTCGGCTCGCCTTACGATGTCGCCAACGAATTCCTTGCCGGACGCCGCCCGAAGGTTCCCACCTATCCCCCCAAGACATCCGCCTCAACTTCTTCCACATCCGCCACTCAGCCCAGAACCACGGCGCAGACGTCTTCCTCGTCCGCCTATCAGCCGAGAACCACGGCGCAGACGCCTTCTTCGTCCGCCTATCAGCCGAGAACCACGGCGCAGACGCCTTCTTCGTCCGCCTACCAGCCGAGAACCACGGCGCAGACGTCTTCTTCGTCCGCCTATCAGCCGAGAACCACGGCGCAGGCGCCTTCTTCGTCCACCTATCAGCCGAGAACCACGGCGCAGGCGCCTTCCGCTCCGGCTTATCAGCAGGCGCCTTCCGCTCCGGCCTATCAGCAGAGGCCTGCCGCGCAGAATTACTCTCAGTACACGCAGAGCAGCCAGGCTTATGTTGACTACGACCGTGCCGCGGTCGAGAGAGAGGCCGAACCGGAAACGCCCAGAAAGAAAAAATCCGAAAGCAAATACAACACCACCGGCATCATTATCGTCATTGCGCTCTGTGTGGTACTGATTCCCACACTCGGCGGAACGATTGTGGGTCTGCTGATCGGCCTTTACAGCCTGATTGTCGCATTTCCGACCACCGGCGTGGCATTGATCGCCGCAGGCGGAGCGCTCAGCGCAAAGAGCCTGTGGATCTGCCTGGGACTCATCTTCATCGGGATCTCTTTCCTGGCGCTCACCGGACTCATCGTCATGGCAGCCATCGAGGGAACCAGGCTGTTTGTCAAGCTCTTAAGATACGTTATCAAGGAATGTAAAAAGATGATAAAGGAGGGCTCGTTTTGATTAGGAAAATCATTCTCGCGGTCACGTTCGGCGTGATTTTTGTACTCTCATTTGCGGCAGGCGTAGGATGTATCATTGCCGGAGCAGGCGATTTTTCATGGGATATCGTCTCTCAGTACGTCTCGATGAGCGATATCACCATGATCAACGACACTCCCATCAGCAGCCTTTTCTCCTTCAGCGACCACACCGACATGGTCGGCAGCCACGCCGAAGGAACGATCGGCTGTCCCTCCGAAGAAGGCACCATCAGATTCATCAACATCGCCGAGGAGGCTGTCATTACCGCCTCTCCCGACGAGTTCATTCACCTGACGGTGAACGGCAAGCTCAGGGAGTCCTCCGTGGTGGATTCCGCAAAGAATCTCACCGGCAAGAACATCCCCGATATTCAGTTTGAATTCAACGAGAGCACCGACGAAGCCACCATCAAGATCCGCAAGCTGCGCGGCGAGGATATCAAAATGCAGATCGCCATTCCCGAATCCTTCGGCGGCCGGATCAAGCTGGAGAAGGTGGCCGGAAAGATCAACGCCAATATCAACCTCAGTCTCACTTCGATCGAAGGAAGCGGCCTCGCGGGCAATCTCACCTTCGACGGCATTTCGGCCGACTCGGTCATCTTCAAGGACATTGCCGGCAAGACCGTCCTGACCAACGGAAAATTCAGCGGCGTGACCGTTGAGAACTGCGCCGGCAATGTGGAAGCGACCGGCAGCATAGGCTGGTTCAAAATCAAGGACGTCATGGGCGGCATCAAGCTGAATTCCGACATGGCTCTCACCAAGAACTGCCAGATTACCAGCGTCATGGGCTCGGTTGACATCAGTCTCCCCGAAGGCAGCCAATTCAAGCTGGTCAAGGAGGACATCGCCGGCATTGTTCTGCCCGCCAAGGGTGACAAAAAGGCGAAATTCACCATCACCATCAAGACCGTCATGGGCAAGGTCAGCATCAGCAGATAACGGCGCTGCCATCTTCATCCCGTCAAAAAATGCCTCATCGGAAAAGTCTCCTTTCCCGGTGAGGCATTCATTGTTGACGGATGGCGCGCGGAGGAATTATTTGTACTCCTTTGAGGCGATGACATTGCCGTTGACGTCGATATAACGCACGATGACCGAACGTGTCTGCGGCACCTGCGCCTTGAAGGAACGGAGCACGCTGTCTATCGAGGTCTTGAATTCCTTGCTTTCGAGGTGCTCGGCAAGCTCTTCTTTGCTCTTGGTATCGTTGAGATCCACGGTAAACATACATTTATACACGATGGAATCGCCTTCGGCCGTGACTTCCAGCTTGATGCCCTTTTCCTCGTAGGATTCCGAAAGCGCCTGCACCTGCTGCTGGAATTCCTCCTCCTGCACCTTGATCTCCAATTCGGTGAGGGTGTTGTTTTCCCTGTCGGAGGCGGAGACGGCAGAAGGCTGAGAAGATGTGTCGTCCGCATTGTTTTCGCAGGCCGTCATGGCCACGCACAGCCCGGCGCAGAATACAGCGCAGAGCAGCGCTGAGACAAGCGTTTTTTTCATTTTCATAAGATTTGTTCCCCTTTCAGTCTGAATCAATTTGACCTTGTAAATTTCATTATACCATCAAATATTTAGGATTTCAAGCTAAATATCATGAACGCTTCCCATTATTTGCGCACGACTGTTCCGGGATCAGGCTCCGTCTGTGATGACAGCCAAAAAATAAATCTGAAAAAAAACAAAAAAACACTTGACAAACGGCGCCTGGTGTAGTATAGTATATAAGCACTTGATTTGAGGCGGTAATTTGCTGGTGTAGCTCAGTTGGTAGAGCAGCTGATTTGTAATCAGCAGGTCGGGGGTTCAAGTCCGTCCACCAGCTCCACTTTTCTTCAGTTGCTTCAACCGGATATGGGAGAGTTCCCGAGTGGCCAAAGGGAACAGACTGTAAATCTGTCGCGTCTCGCTTCGGTGGTTCGAATCCACCCTCTCCCACCAATTCAGAAATCCTGTCGGCGAAAGTCGGCAGGATTTTTTTGTATTTTTCCTTCTTAAGATTTACGTTTTCAGTATTTATTAAGCAGTGACATGATATTTACATGATATTCTCGTGGACTGGCTGCGAAAAAATCCTTGACAAAAACTGTTTTCAGAAGTACAATGAAAACAAAGGTCTGCTATCTGAAAAAAACTAAAAAAACGCAGACAAGAAAGGAGATTAAATGTATGATTGTCAGCGAGGTAATGATCAGCTAACTGAAAACTGCATATATGGCACGTTTATCTGAAAAAAACGGGACTTGATGCGCCCTTTTTTCGTTGTGCCGTTTTAAGGCTCCTTACATGATTGATGCTATTTTTGCCGCGGAAATCCTTTAAGGATGGCTTTCCGCGGCTTTTTTGCGCCCATTTTCAGTCAGCGATCATTAGTTTATTCACTTATTATATGATTCACTACTGATAATGGAGGAAAACAACATTGAATATTTACGATTACGGATTGACAGACGATATCCTTCCCGATGACAAAAGCGGCACTCCGGCGCGCATTATTTCCGCCCACAAAGGACGTTTCGGCATCGTATCGCAATACGGTGAGGGATTTGCCCAGCTCAAATCAAAGGAATATTATTACGAGGGGGAAGTTTTTCCGACTGTGGGCGATTTTGTGCTGATTGATTACATCGAGAACGGCGACAGCCGCATTACCGCCACACTGGAGCGCAGGACATTCTTTTCGCGCCGTGACCCGGACACGGGCAGAGGCGAACAGGTGATCGCCGCCAACTTCGACTACGTGTTCATCATGCAGTCGCTCAATGAAAATTTCAATCCCAAACGCATGGAACGCTACCTCACCGCCGTCCGGCAGTCGGGCGCCGAACCTGTCGTTATTCTGACAAAGGCCGACCTCACCGACGATTACCTTCCCTATATTCTCCAAACAAGCCGTGTGGCGGAGGGAGTGGAAACCCACATCGTCAGCTCCCGGACAGGCTACGGTATGGAATATCTCGGCAAATACCTGCGGAAGGGTAAAACGCTGGTATTTCTCGGCTCGTCCGGCGTCGGCAAGTCGAGCCTTGTCAATACCCTTGCCGGCAAGGAAATCATGGACGTCAGCGGCATCAGGGAATCCGACGGCAGAGGCCGACACACCACCACGCACAGGGAGCTTGTCATGCTCGGCAACGGCACCATGGTCATCGACACGCCCGGCATGCGTGAGCTTGGCATGTGGGATATTTCGGAAGGCCTGGGCGAAGCCTTTTCCGATGTTGAAAGCTACGCCGCCATGTGTCGGTTCCGGGATTGCCGGCACCAGGGCGAACCCGACTGCGCCGTCCGCAAGGCCATAGAGAACGGCGAGCTTGACGGGAGCCGTCTGGAAAGCTACCTGAAATTAAAGACCGAGGCAAAGTACAGCGACGACAAAGCCGGCTACCTCCGACAGAAGGAGCAGTGGGCCAAATCGGTCAGCGTTTACAGCAGAAAACTCAAGAAAGAAGGAAAAATGAAAAAATGAGCACAATTATCCAATCCATGCAGGAAAATATCGGCAGCCTTCCCTCGACATGGTGAGAAGATCCTTTACAGACTACTCAAACGCCGAGGAAGCGCAGGTCGTTGTCAGCTTGATCGAGGAAATACGTTCCATGGAACCCTATATCCCCGAGCTGGAGCTGATCATGACGGACGAAAACGACGAGGTCATCGGCTACGCCATGTTCTCGGGATTTCACCTCGGCGGCAGGTATAAGGACGAGCTGCTGCTGCTTTCTCCCGTGGCGGTCAAGACCGAATGGCAGCGGCAGCATATTTCAAAGCAGCTCATCGAATACGGCTTTGAAAAGGCAAAGGAATTGGGCTATAAGGAGGTCATCGTGGAAGGCAATTGTCAGCGCCCGGGTATTTTGTCGTCCAGAAGTGAACGTATAATGTCAGTGAGAGACAAAGTAAAATGTCAGGGGGGAGACAAAGAGAAACTGACACA
>CAMHJC010000138.1 GCA_946185345.1 uncultured Clostridia bacterium | reverse complement strand
GGACACAAAATATCCTCGCAAATAATTGTCTACTTTCAACCGAAAATTAGTATAACATAAAAATTGGCGGTCAATCAGAAGAAAATTCACTTCAGCAGCTCGTCCGCAAGCTGAATCATGGTATCCGGCGTTTCGCCCTTGAGAGAAGATTTGATGGACACGACAGGATCAAGCACCGTAATGCCGGTCATACTTTCGAGCTGAGCCTTCATCAGCTTAGCGGAAACGGGAGCCCAGGAGCCGTTTTCCATCAGACCGATGGTGCGCTTCTGGTAGCCCTTGGCTTTCAGCTGATTGAGGAAGCTGTCCATGGGAGTAAAGAGTCCCATATTGTAGGTGGAGCAGGCAAGCACCAACCTGTCATAGCGGAATGCGTCCTCAATTGCCTCGGCCATGTCGTCACGGGAAAGGTCTGCGATAGAGACTTTGGGAGCGCCCTTGCTTTCCAGCAGTTCCTTGAGCTGCTGAGCGGCGGCGGCGGTATTGCCGTGAATGGAAGCATATGCGATGAAAATACCCTTGTCCTCCGGCTCGTAGCTGCTCCATGTCTGATACTTGCCGATGTAATAATCGAGGTTTTCGGTGAGATAGGGGCCGTGCAGAGGACAAATCATCTGAATGTCCATAGCCGCGGCTTTTTTGAGAACAGCCTGCACCTGTGCGCCGTACTTGCCGACGATGTTGAAGTAATAGCGGCGTGCTTCACAAGCCCAGTCCTCATCGGTGTCGAGGGTGCCGAATTTGCCGAATGCGTCCGCGGTGAAGAAAATCCTGTCTCCGCTGTCGTAGGTCATCATTACTTCAGGCCAGTGAACCATAGGCGCCATGGTAAAGGTCAGTTTTCTTGAGCCGAGATCAATGGAGTCGCCTTCCTTGACCACCAGCTTTTTGTCGGAAATGTCGAAGGAATAGAACTGATCGTAAAACGCAAATGTCTTGGCGTTGCCGACAATTCTGATGTCGGGGAACATTTCGGCAATTGCCTGAATACTGCCTGTGTGGTCAGGCTCCATGTGGGAAATAACGAGATAATCGGCGCTTTTGCCGCCGAGGGCCTCCTTGACATTGGCAAGCCATGTGTCGGCAGTGCGCTTGTCAACGGTGTCCATGATGCAGATTTTTTCGTCCATGATGACGTAAGAATTGTAAGCCATGCCGTTGGGAACTTCAAACTGACTTTCAAAGAGGTCAAGGTCTGCGTCATCGCAGCCAATGTAAATGACGGAATCAGTAATATTTTTTACCATTTTGATCAATCCTTGCAGAAATTATTGTGCCGCCTGAATGCTACACAGTATATGATAACATCTCAGGCGGCAAAAGTCAACAGTTGGATTGTTTGCAAAGCTCGATTCAATTGTAAGTGAATGACGCAAAACGGGGGAGAGAGGCAGTCTTTGTCAGGAGACACATTCCTCTTCGGACATGATATTGTGTGAAATCAGTTCGAAATGATTGAGGTTGTAGCGAATCAAACCGTCTTTTTGCATTTTGCTCAATTCGTTGGACATTGCGCTGCGATCGACCGAAAGGTAATCGGCAAGCTGCTGTCTGGTGAAAGGAATATCAAAGGAAGGAGACTGGTGTGTATTCATCTGCTCGGTGAAGTAGGAGAGTAGCTTCTGTCGGGTGGAGCGTCTGGAAATATGCTCAATCTTGCGCATGTGGTCAATGATTTTTCTTGCCATGATTCTCAGCAGATTGCTCCGGAGCCTGCCCTGACAGTCAACAATTTCCGGAATAGGTGTCTGTATGCATTCGATGTCAAGGAAAATCACCGTGGACGGAGCGACTGAAACCACACTGACCATAGGCATATCATACGGCAGCAGCGAATGGGCTTCACCAAAAATATCACCTTTGCCGACGTCCGAGAGAATTGTCACATTGCCCCAGAAATCCTCGTTGATGATCTGTGCTTTGCCGTCGATAAAAACAGCGATTTTGTTTAGCTCATTGTGGGATCTGAAAATATAGTCTCCCTCATTAAAGCTGCATGGCTCGGCTTTGCAGTATTCCAGAATTTTACCGATGTTTTCGGCACATATGCCGGAGAATAAATCGTTGTGCTTAATATCTTCAAAATATCTTTGCATAATTGTGTAAACAACCCTTAATCGTACCAAAATATAGTTGTAAATACAATTTACATATGAATTATATTATTATCCTTTTGAATAGTCAATTGATAAATTGACTGAATTTGCCCTGAAAATTTTATAAAAAAGAAAATACAAATCCGGCATCATTCAACGGAAAACCTGATGTTTCAATTAATATTTAATAATATTGATTGACAATGGAACGCTATTTATGTATAATATACTCATCATACTATGGAGGTGTATTTTATGAATACAAAGGCTTTGCAAAATATTCAATATGGACTGTTTGTGCTGAGCAGCTCCGACGGCGGCAAGGACAACGCCTGCATTGTCAACACAGTGGTGCAGGTGACTTCATCGCCGATGTGCATTGCCGTTACGGTCAACAAGCAGAATCTGACGCACGACATGATAGCGGCAACCAATAAATTCAATGTCAGCATCCTCGACCAATCGGCTCCGTTTTCCGTTTTTGAGCGGTTTGGATTTCAGAGCGGACGCACTGCCGATAAATTCAAGGGCTTTGAGGGAGCGGCCAGAACGGGCAACGGTCTTATGCGCCTGACCGATCACGCATGCGCTTATATAAGCGGCTGGGTGATTTCCACCGTCGATCTCGGAACACACACCATGTTCATTGCGAGAGTAGCCGACTGCGAAGTGCTGAGCGACCGTGAGGCAATGACTTATTCATACTATCACGCCAATGTCAAGCCTAAGCCGGAATCAGCCGGGAAAAAGGGTTTTCGCTGCAAAATCTGCGGATACATCTACGAGGGAGATGAGCTTCCGCCGGATTTTGTGTGTCCGTTATGCAAACACGGAGCGGAGGACTTTGAAAGACTCTGACACCGATAACAATATTTTTACAGGAGGTCATTTGTTATGGAATTAAAAGGAAGCAGGACGGAAGCCAATTTGCTGGCAGCGTTTGCCGGCGAGAGTCAGGCCCGCAATAAATACACCTATTTTGCGAGCGTGGCCAAGAAGGAAGGCTATGAGCAGATCGCTGCCATATTCCTTCATACTGCGGACAACGAGAAGGAACACGCCAAAATGTGGTTCAAGGAGCTGGGCGCTCTGGGCAATACAGCCGCCAATCTGGCTGCTGCGGCGGACGGCGAAAATTACGAATGGACAGATATGTACGAGAACTTCGCCAGAGAGGCCGAGGAGGAAGGCTTTGCGGAGATAGCTGAAAAATTCCGCAAAGTTGGCCAGATTGAAAAGGCACATGAGGAACGCTACCGCAAGCTTCTGAGCAACATAGAAATGCAGGCGGTTTTTGAAAAGAGCGAAGAGACCATGTGGGAATGTCGCAACTGCGGTCATCTGGTCATAGGCAAAAAAGCGCCGGATATCTGTCCGGTCTGTCAGCATCCTCAGAGCTATTTTGAAGTACGCAAGGAAAATTATTGATAGTTTCCCATGTGAAGTGAATCGAAAAAACGGCTTCGTATCATTGTCGATACGGAGCCGTTTTTTCAGTGTTTCAATTGTCTGGAAAATAATCAATCAATGTAAAACATACCAAGCAGAACGATCAGGTTAAGGATGACACCGATTATACCGATGATAAGTCCTGCTGTGGAAACGCCTGTAGGTCTGGTGCCATCGTTTTTGGCTTTTGAAACGGCACCGAAGATCACAGCAAGCAAAGACGGAAGAAGTGTGCAGCAGGCTAATAAACCGACAAAAGAGCAAATCAGTGATGCTATTGCGAATCCATCGGTAGTATTCCGCTGATTAAGAACCGCCGGATTGACCGGAGCATACTGGTAATACTGCTGTGTAATGGGAGGCTGCTGAACGGGCTGCTGAACAGGCTGCTGAACAGGCTGCTGAACAGGCTGCTGAACAGGAACTTCAGGCTTCGTTGCTTCCGCCACAGGGACCTCCGCCACGGGTTCCTCCACTACAGGAGCCTCCGCCACGGGTTCCTCCGCCACAGGAGCTTCCTCCGTGGGATCAGCGGACTTCAATTCCTCCGCCGCCGGTTCTTCAACAACCGGAAGATCCTCAATTGACTGCACTTCGGGCATATCGGTTACCGTAGGAGGTTCCGGTGTTTCAATTGCGGGAGGCTGATAATCAAATGCCGTTTCGACAGAGGACTCTGTTGATGATTCCGGTGTGGTAAGAATGGTATCGTTGTCCATTTTAAGTTACTCCTTTCAAAAGGGGTGATGAAAGCGATTCAGTCAAAACTCAACGACTATAATCTGCTTATCAATGACGACATGGAAGTCGCAATGAGTGAGAAATACAAAATGATGAAAATGATGTAAATAAGAACCGACACTGCGCCGAGAATAATTCCAACCAGTCCGGTAGTGGATT
Organism: uncultured Clostridia bacterium; assembly: GCA_946185345.1. GTDB lineage: Bacteria > Bacillota > Clostridia > Oscillospirales > Acutalibacteraceae > RUG762. The sequence continues at coordinate 718 of CAMHJC010000138.1, read as the reverse complement.
TTTGCTGGACGTTTTTGGCTGTAACCAGTGAAATGATACCCAGAATAATTCCAATAATGCTGAATTGAATTCCGCAGCACGAAATACCTACCGAAGAAAAAACCACCGAAATGATGCCCAAAATCTTTGAACCGTCAAAAGCCTCGCCAAAACCGGTTGTGTAAGGGCTTTGCTGGGTAGCGTCATACTGATAGGACTGTTCAACCGGAACAGGATAAACGGTTTTTTGGGATTCGGCATAGGTATTGGCAGTGGGATTGTATCCTGGCTGAGAAGCGTTGGAAACGACGTTGTCGTACGGATTGTTCATTTGAGATAACTCCTTTTAAATAAATGCCTTTTAAGAATAAAAGTTACATCGCAATGAAACCGGTTATCTGCCTGACCATAGCGTCAATTTCTTCCTGAGTGTATGCGCCGGACATTTCAAGGAATGCTCTGTACTCGTCCGGATTGAAGATGAAATAAAGAACCAGACCGAGAAATGCGCACAGAAGAATGCTGATGACCAGACCTACCCAGGAAACCGCGGACTTCTTGTTGCGGATAACGCCGATCAAAGCGAGTATCAGACCGACAGGGGAAAGGTAGGAGCAGGAGATGATCGGAATCACGATAGCCAGAATGCCCAGAACGAGGCTCTTGTGCTTCTTTTCGGGCTGTATCTGGGTTGCGTAAGGATTGTAAGGCATCTGCTGCGCGTAGGGCATCTGCTGGG
>CAMHJC010000137.1 GCA_946185345.1 uncultured Clostridia bacterium | reverse complement strand
CGGGAAAGAACACCCGCGCCAGTTTTTCGTATTCGTATCTCGACGCAATGCCGTCTGTGAGAATGTACATTTGCAGTTCAAACCTTTTTGAATAATAATAACCTCGGCGTCAGCAATACAGATTGTGCTTGCGCTCATAGGACAAAGTGGTCGGTTCATCGTGGCCGGGATAAACCTGATAATCGCCTTCCAGCTTCATCAGCTTCTGAAGCGAACGGCGGAGATCAGTCAGGCTGCCGCCGGGAAAATCCGTGCGTCCTGCCGACATACAGAAAAGCGTATCGCCCGAAAAGATGATATCCTCGGTGACATAGCAGCAGCTTCCCACGGTGTGGCCCGGTGTATGCAACACCGTGAATTCCGTCTCGCCTACACTGAATTTGGCGCCGTCGATGAAGGTGACATCGGCTTCGGGATAAATCTCTCCCCGATAGAGAAACATCCGTGAAAGATTCACTTCCGTGTCAAGCAGTCCCGGAGCGTCGTCACGGAATATCGCAATTCTGGCACCGGTCAGTCTCCTGACCTCACTTACGCCCCGAACGTGGTCAAAGTGACAGTGTGTGAGCAGTATATAATCGAATTGATCGCAGCCGTATTCCCCGATGGCGCTGCGAAGGGTGCTGTCCATATCGCCCGGGTCAATGACGGCGCACCTTCCGGTGGCGTCGTCACGGTAGATATAGCAGTTGGTCGCAAGCGCTCCCACCGATATTCTTTTTACACTCATGGCAGATGACTCCCTTATTTTTTTTATCTCTAGGCAATTGTAAATATATGAAATTGACATAAATCAGGGGATTGGCAGATTTGGATCCATCAGATTATTCTCCGGTTTTGGCAAAGACCGATTGGATAAATCACCACTATTCATGCGCCCGACATTGTTTTATATCAAAGTGTATCGTAGCGATGGGCTCTGCCCCTGACTTTTTGCCAAAGGCAAAAAGTGCTACCCCGCTGGTGGCGCTGCCCCCAGACCCCTGCCAGAAGGGCCAGCCCCTCTGGACTCCCACGCTCGCATTCGCTCGCTAGTTCAGCGCTGCGCTATGCTTTCTTTTCAGGAAAGCGACCTCGACCGCTTTAATTCCTCTGAATCCAGAATAATCGTAACCGGGCCGTCATTAAGCAGCTCCACCTTCATATCGGCGCCGAACCGCCCGGTCTGCACATCGGCAATGCCGTATTCCTCTCGAAGCAGCTTTACATAGTATTCGTAGAGTCCGTTGGCGGTGTCCGGCTGCGCAGCGTTGGTGAAACTCGGTCGGTTTCCTCTGCGGCAGTCGGCATAAAGCGTGAACTGCGATATGACAAGCACACTGCCGCCGATGTCGGCCAGTGAAAGATTCATCTTGTCGTTTTCGTCACAGAATATCCTCATTCCGGCGGTCTTTTTGGCAAGAATCCGCACATCCTCCTCGGTATCTCCTTCTCCCGCACCGAACAGCACGAGAAATCCCGGCCCGATGCGGCCTTTGACTTCTCCGTCTATCGTCACCGAGGCGCGGCTTACACGCTGAATTACAGCACGCATGACATATCCATCTCCAAAAAATGATTTCAGTTATACCAAAAACGGCGACCCGATGCTGTGACAGGCCGCCGATGAATTATAGTTGCTCGTTCCGCTCGTTTTTCAGCCTTTCGTACTGACCCCTGATTGCGTTAAAGCTTTCGCCGCTGATAATATGCTCAATCCTGCATGCGTCCTTCACGGCGGTGTCAGGCTCCACTCCGAGCAGGATAAAATACTCGGAAATGATGCGGTGCCGCTCGTACATCTTGCTGGCTATGGCAAAACCCATATCGGTCAGCGTGATAAATCCACTGTCGTCCACGTTGATGAAACCGTTTTCACGCAGGTTTTTCATAGCGACGCTGACACTCGGCTTGGAAAAACTCAGCTCATTTGCAATATCGATAGAACGAACCGAGCCCTTGCGCTCGTTGATAATCAGGATTGTTTCAAGGTAATTCTCGGCAGATTCTCTAATATTCATTTTGTGGTTCATGCTCCCCTCGATTTCGTAAGCCTTATTGTTTTATTATACACTTGACGAGGCACAATTACAACAATTTTTTGACAGTAAAGGCAAAAAAATGATTGAATTTTTCGTGAATTATGCATTATCCACACAAAAAATTATTTAAAATACATATAGAGTCTGCATTGAAGGGTACCGTTGTACAGCTTGCGCTGCTTGTCGCACTTGCGGCCGAAGTACTGCTCGAACTGCTCGTCGGGAGTAATGACGGCATAGCTCCAGCCGTCTCTGCGGATGAATGTTTCACCCATAGTCCGATAAATCCTCCTGGCGCTCTCCACGTCCATCAGACGCTCTCCGTAGGGAGGATTGCAGACCACCACACCCTTCTCTCCGTCAGGCACGAAGTCGGCAATGTCACGCTGCTCAAAGGTGATGCGCCTGGACATTCCCGCCTTGTAGGCATTCTCCCTGGCCAGCTCTATCACTTCGGGATTGATGTCGTAGCCGCAGGCGGAAAATTCTGCGTCACGCTTGATGAGATCCTTGGCTCTGGCGCGTTCGCTCTGCCAGATTTCGGAGGGAATGGTCCGCCACTCCTCCGAGACAAACGACCGGCGAAGTCCGGGGGCGACATTGAGCGCCTTGAGAGCCGACTCGATGAGAATCGTTCCGGAACCGCAGCAGGGGTCGATGACATGGGAATAGCTGCGCACAAAGGCAACGTCCGCCATTGCGGCCGCCAATGTCTCACGGATAGGCGCAGCGGCGCCGTTGCGGCGGTAGCCCCTTTTGTGAAGGCTTGCGCCGGAGGTGTCTATCATCAGCAGGACATTGTCCTTCATGATGATAAAATTCACTCTGTGAATCGCACCTGTCTCCTCGAACCAGCCGAGTGAATATTTTTGTGAAAGGCGGTCAACAATCGCCTTTTTGATGATCTTCTGACAATCCGGCACGGAATGAAGCCTGGAGCTGAGCGAGCTTCCCTTGACCGGGAAGGCGTCGGATTTGCCGATCCATCTCTCCCATGGCAGCGCCTTGGTGCCTTCAAAAAGCTCGTCAAAGGTAAAGGCCCTGAATCTTCCCATCACTATGCAGATGCGCTCGGAGTAACGGCTGTTCAGATTGGCGCGCACCAGCATTGATTCATCGCCCTCAAAAAGCACTCTGCCGTTTTCGGGAGCGACATTCAGCGCCTCCATGCGGCGGAGTTCTCCCGCGGCCAGTCCCTCCACGCCGAACTGGCAAGGCGCCGCCATCAGTATCTTTTCGCTAATATCAATCAAAACCTTTCGTATCGGAAATCGTTATTTTTCGGGGCAAAGCTCATTCCAGCTGTACGAAGTGCCGGTGGTGGTGATGATGAGCTGGCACTCACGGCTGTAGGGCTTCTTTTTTCTCCACATCACGCACTCGTAGACAATCGAATCATGTCCCTTGTAGGCATAGATGAATTCCACCGTGTGGCCTTTTTCTCTCATCTTGCGCTCCAGCTTTTCGATGCTGAATTCCTTGCGAATGGTCTTGTTCTTCTTTTTGAAAAAGACATAGCAGGTAAAATTCGACTCGGGATCTTCCTTCGGCAGTGTAAAATCCACCTGCGCCATGCCGGTCATGACAGGCTTGCCGTATGTGTTGCGGGGATGTCCCTTGCCTATGCAGATGCCGTCGGCAAATGTGAAGGAAAGCTCGTTGCCGTTCAGCGCAACGGCCGTTGCGCAGCAGTCGTGCAGACTGATGCTTCTGTCGCTGTTTTCGGTAAACTGATACATAATGAAAAACTCCTCAAAATCATAAATGGTTTTATTCTTTAATCCTCACAAACGTGCCTTTCGGAATCCTGTCGCCGCTGTAAGGAATTCTGACTGTCATGGTGGCGTGCGGTGCGGCTTCGATGGAATCGCCTTCGCTGTTGTACATCTCGCTGATCTTCAGCAGAAACGGCCTTGCGTGCGGCGGCATTACGTCGAGCGTGTCGCCCACACGGAATTTATTGCGCTGGCTGAGCGTGAGCATGCCGCCGCCGCATTCCTCCACCATGCCGGCGACCTTGTACTCACGCACGTATCCGCCGCTGGCAAGCACCTGACCCGGTTCCGAACCGAGGTAAAAGCCGGTGGAATACTCCCTGTGGCTGACCTTGCGCAGCTCGTCAAGAATCGCCTCATCGGGTCGGTAATCGGGCGAAGGCGAGGCGTAATATCCGTCTATCGCCTGACGGTAGGCATTGGTCACGGCGGCCGTGTAATAGGCCGATTTCGCGCGGCCTTCCATCTTGAATGAAGTGATGCCGCACTCCACAAGCCTGGGGATGTATTCTATCATACACATATCGCGTGAATTGAGAATGTGGGTGCCGTTGTCCTCAAATATCTCGAATTTTTGCCCCAGGCGCTTTTCCTCGGTGAGATAATACTTCCACCGGCATGGCTGCGCACAGTCGCCCCGGTTGGCGTCACGACCCGTCATGTAGCTCGACAGCAGGCATCTGCCCGAGAAGGAAACGCACATCGAACCGTGGACGAAGGCCTCTATCTCCAGTGCGGCAGGCGTTCTGGCACGGAGCTGCGCAATCTCGTCAAAGCACAGTTCCCTTGCCAGCACCACTCTGGAAGCGCCCATATTGTAAAATTCATTCGCCGTGGCGTAATTGGCAACGCCGGCCTGCGTGGATATGTGAATATGCACATCCGGCGCATACTTCTGAGCCAGCCGCATGACGCCGATGTCGGCCACGATGAACGCATCCGCTCCGGCGTCCGCCGCCTGCTGAAGAAAATCCGGCAGTGCGGCTATCTCGTCGTTGCGCGGAACGGTGTTGCATGTGACATACACCTTCGCTCCTGCGGCATGGGCCAGCTTCACACCCTCGGCCAGCTGCTCATGCGTAAAATTATTGGCGCCGGCTCTCATGCCGAATGATGTTCCGGCCAGATAAACCGCGTCGGCTCCGTACATGAGCGCACATTTCAGCCGCTCGATATCCCCCGCAGGAGAAAGCAGTTCCACTCGGCCGCTGTTTGTAATGGATCCGGACATATTGTGTTCCCCTTTGTGCCCTTATTATCAAAAAAATCGGAAGTATAAATATAATTATACCACAGATTCCGCATAAATTCAATATCATTTCCCGTCTGAACCAGGGCGACAGCATTTACTTTTGAAGATTAAAGAGGATTTTCACAAAGAGATCA
>CAMHJC010000136.1 GCA_946185345.1 uncultured Clostridia bacterium | reverse complement strand
AGGGCGCAAAATAGGCCGCAAAGAAAGTCTGATTTTAGCCGAAAATTAGTATTAATTCTCCACGGAATTCGAACGCACGATTTTTTTGTAAAGTGAGGCAATGTTCATGAAAGCCACCACATCATTGAGCAAAAAGCTCAGAGTGCTGTCGCTGGTGCTGGTTTTTGCCATGCTGGCGGCGTTTGTGCCTGTTCTTTCGGACGGTGGTGCGACATCCTATGCCGCCGGTGACTTCACGGTGGAAGACGGCACGCTGACCAAATACACCGGAAGCGGCGGAAATATCATCATTCCGGTCACTGTCAAGGTCATCGGAGAAAAAGTGTTTTACAACAACACGTCCATTACCGGCGTGACCATTCCCAGCACCGTCACCACCGTCGGCGCCAAGGCGTTTTACGGCTGCAAAGCGCTGGAAAGCGTCAAGTTTGCCGACAATGTCGCCACTATCGGTGAGGACGCCTTTTACGAGTGCGAAAAGCTGGGCGACGTTACGCTTCCCAAGAAACTGTCGTCGATATCGCCTAGGTCATTCCTGAAGTGCTCGAGCATGACCGCCTTTGCCATCAGTGATACAAACGAGACCTTTGAAGTGAGCAAGGGCGTTCTTTACAACAAGACCACCAAAACACTGGTCAGTTATCCCTGCGGCAAGACCGATGAACTCTACACCGTCAAGAACGGAACCGAGACGGTATCCACCTATGCCTTCTTCAAAAACGAACACATCAAGAAGGTCAATTTTACAAGCGCAGTCAAGACCATCGGAAGCTATGCCTTCGCCTATTGCTCCAACCTGGCGACCATTCCCTTCCTGCCGTCGGCGCTGACCAAAATTGATTCCTGCTCCTTCCGCAGCACCGCCATTACGGACATCTCCATTCCGGTCAATGTCACTGTTTTGGGCGGCGGCGTATTTTCGGACTGCCGTTCGCTTTCCAAGATTTCCGTCGCGTCAGGCAACGCCAAGTTCAAGGTACTCAACGAAGCTCTGATGAATTCGGCCGAAACCGTCCTTTACGCATTCCCTCAGAATTGTTCACGCACCCTTTATTCCATGCCCGACACCATTACCACCATCAGGTACGGCGCGTTTGAAGGCAACCGCAACCTCAAGGCCGTTTCGCTTTCCACGTCGCTGAATACCGTGGACTACTACGCTTTCAAGAACTGCGAGTCGCTGGCTATGCTCGGCATGTATGAAGGCATGACTGTGATCGGCGACAGTATGTTTATGAACTGCAAGAAACTCACGGCTGTCACCGTTCCCTCCACCGTCAAAAAAATAAGCTACGGCGCATTTTTTGGAACCTCCGTCGCCTCCGTCAACTGGAACGCCATTGCTCCCGATTTCGGCAGCATCGCCTTCCCGAAAACGGTTGAAACCGTCAAATACGCAGGCACGAAGGACGACTGGGACGCCATGCGCAATTCCAGCGGCAAGACCGTCGATTATGCGTTTGAATCCTCGACCATGCCGACGGTGACTTACAGCACCAATCCCATCATCTTCATCGCCCAGCCCAAACAGAGATCCTCCGTGAAGGAAGACGAAACCTTCACTCTCTCCACGCAAGCCAGAAGCAGCTCCGGCGGTCTTACCTACGAATGGTACTACAAGCTTGCCGATTCCGAGCAATGGTCTTTGTGGAACGGCGAAGGCTGCAAGACCAGCACCACCTCCATCAAAGCGCTTTACACACTCGATAAGGCGGAATTCTACTGCATCGTGAAGGATGCGGCAGGCAAAACCGCCAAGACCAACGTCGTCAGGCTGAATGTGATACCCTTCATCAAGGTGATAACGCAGCCGGCCAGTCAGACCGTCAACCTCGGCGACAGCATAACGCTCTCCACCGCTGCGGAAGGCGAAGGCATGACCTATCAGTGGTATTACAAGAAAAAGGGCCAGACCTCCTTCAGCAAGTGGAACAGCCGCACCAAGGCCACCGAAACCGTCACTCCCAACGCCACATGGGACGGCATCCAGCTTTATTGCAGAATAGCCGACAACACCGGTCATTATGTCAATACCGACAAGGTGACCGTCACCGTTACCAACAACGTCAGGATCACCAAGCAGCCGGTCGATCAGACCGTCAACCTCGGCGACAGCATCATCCTTTCGCTCACTGCGCAGGGCGATGGTCTGACCTATCAGTGGTATTACAAGAAAAAGGGCGCAAGCGCCTTCTCGCCGTGGAATAACCGTACCCACGCCAGCGAGACCGTTACTCCCAACGCCACATGGGACGGCATTCAGCTCTACTGCATTGTCAAGGACAGCGGCAACCATTCCGTGCAATCCGACATCATCACCGTCACCGTGACCAATGAACTGAGGATTACCAAGCAGCCGGTCAATCAGACCGTCAACCTCGGCGACAGCGTCACCCTTTCGCTCAAGGCAAGCGGCGCCGGCCTGACCTACCAGTGGTATTACAAGAAGAAGGGACAGACTTCCTTCTCCGTCTGGAACGGCAGAACCCACGCCAGCGAGACCGTCACTCCCAACGCCACATGGGACGGCATTCAGCTCTATTGCCTCATCAAGGACAGCGGCGGCCATTCCGTGCCGTCCGACGTCATCACCGTCACCGTGACCAATGAAGTTAAGATTACCCAGCAGCCGGTCAGCCAGACCGTGACGCTCGGCAACAGCATCACCCTTTCGCTCAAGGCAAGCGGCTCCGGCCTGACCTATCAGTGGTACTTCAAGAAGAAGGGCGCAAGCGCCTTCTCGCCGTGGAACGGCCACACTCACGCCAGTGAAGCGGTCACTCCCAACGCCTCCTGGGACGGCATCCAGCTCTACTGCGTTGTCAAGGACAGCGGCAACCATTCCGTGACGTCCGATACCATTACCATCACTGTCATACAGGGCGGTCCTGTCATCACCCAGCAGCCGGTCAGCCAGACCGTCACGCTCGGCAACAGCATCACCCTTTCGCTCAAGGCAAGCGGCAGCGGCCTGACCTACCAGTGGTACTTCAAGAAGGCGGGACAGACCTCCTTCTCACCGTGGAACGGCCACACTCACGCCAGTGAAGCGGTCACTCCCAACGCCTCCTGGAACGGCATTCAGCTCTACTGCGTTGTCAAGGACAGCGGCAACCATTCCGTGACGTCCGATACCGTTACCATCACTGTCAAGTAACGCATGCCATTGAGATGACCGGAGCAAGGTCATTTCCGAAATTAACCCCTTAATCAGAGGGCGCACACGTCACCGAAGCGGATGAATTACGGCGTGTGCGCCTGATGTTATCTGAACGGGGTTGGATCATGACGGATTTGATTTCCGGGACATCATTTGGAATGATTAACTGAAACGATTTAACCAAAGGAGAGATGAGACATGACGCACAACAAGTGCAAAACAATCATAGCCGTGCTGATGGCGGCGGCGCTGTCTTTTTCCATGAGCGCAGGCGTTCTGTCATTCGGCAGTCCGTTTTCCGTGCGGGCGGCTTCTTCCGTTCAGACCGAAGCTGTGGAGATGGAGCTGGACAGCTTTGCCGTCCCGGCGGACGGCGAGACCAGCTTCACAATCGGCTCGCACAGCTATCTGTGGAACGGCCTCAAGGAGAACTGCTGGAACTGGGCCGAACAGCCCAAGTCGTTTCTCGTCGTGAATTCTGACAAAACGCTCACAAGGGCGGAATATATCGGGGACAAGCTGGTAGTAGAGAATTATTCCCCCGCCTTTTCCTTCCGGTCCTCCAAGAGTCTCGATCTGGAACTGCCGCTGTTCGGCGGCGTATACTTCGGCACCGATTACAATTACGTTGTCACCGGACAGCAGAATGACGAGGAAACCGATTCCTGCGAGGTGCTCAGAATCACCAGGTACGACAAATCGTGGAATAAGCTCAGCCACAAATCCTTCTTCGGCGTAAATACCTATATTCCTTTTGACTCGGGTTCGGTCAGCATGACCGAGTGCGGAGACAACCTCTGCCTTCACACCTGCCATGAGATGTATAAAACGAGCGACGGATATCATCATCAGGCGAACATGACCTTCATCGTCAACCGGAAAACCATGGAGACCGTCTACGAGAATTACCGTGTGTGGAATATCTCAACGGGCTATATTTCTCATTCCTTCAATCAGATTATCAGGAGCGACGGAAGCAGCCTGTACACCGCCGATCACGGCGACGCCAATCCGAGAGCGATTGTCCTTGTCAAAAAGAATTCCTCAGGCAGCATGGACAAATACTGCAAAGTCCTCGAAATACAGGGAAATGTGGGAGACAATGAGACCAAGGCCACTCTCGGCGACATGGCGCTTTCGAACGACAATGTGATAATCGTTGGCGCATCCGTGTCGCAGGACGAAAACTATGAATCAACCGATCAGAAGAATGTATTTGTCACGGTAGTGCCGAAGAATAACATTTCCGATTCCTCCGTCACATTCAGATGGCTGACGAATTACACCTCAGCCGACAGCGTCAATGTATGCAATCCCTATCTGATAAAGACAGGCAGTGACAGATTTGTGGTCATGTGGGAGGAATCGGGCAGTCAGGATTGTCTGAAATGCGCAGAAATCAACGCTTCGGGCGAACTCACTGGCGGAATTGTCACCTTTACGGAGAATAATCAATCGTACGGACTGTCCGACTGCGCCCCGGTGGTATCGGATGGCAGCATTGTCTGGTACACCACGGGTGTGCGTACGGAAAAATGGTGGAGCCGTGAGAATACATCCCCCGTATTCTATAAAATCCCTGCCAATCTCCAATTGATCCAAATCACATCGCAGCCGGCCGACGTAACGGTGGAATCGGGCAAAACAGCCACCTTCGAGGTGGCGGCCAGCGGCAGCGGACTGACCTATCAGTGGTATTACAAAAAGGCGGGCGCCTCGCAGTGGTCTATCTGGAAGGGCCATACGACAGCATCCACATCCGGCCTGTCAAATGCCACATGGAACGGCATGCAGGTCTATTGCAGAGTGACCGACGCCTCGGGCGCCTTTGTTGATTCGAATGCGGCCAGAATAACCGTCACACAGGAGCTTAAGATCACCCGACAGCCTGAGAATGTCTCCATTCAGCTGGGCAGTCCGGTTACGTTGTCCCTTCAGGCCAGCGGCATCGACCTGACCTACCAATGGTATTTCAAAAAGAAGGGCCAGACCTCCTTCTCTCCATGGAACGGCCATACCAAGGCGAGCGAAACGGCCACTCCCAACGCCACATGGGACGGCATCCAGCTTTACTGCACCGTTAAGGACAGCGGCGGCCATTCGGTCAATTCCGAAA
>CAMHJC010000135.1 GCA_946185345.1 uncultured Clostridia bacterium | reverse complement strand
TCGTTAGATTGTTAATTCTCTGTGAATAGTTGCACGTTGCTATTGCAATTTGGACTTTTTTCTTTTTGTTTTACAATCGCCTAGCATTATTGTTCTTGTTTCCTTAGCAATCGGATGAACGCCTGCCTTTTCTTCCTGAAAGGCAGGCGTTTCTTCCTCGGTCAGCATTATTCATCACCGTCCATTTTCCTGTTATTTCAGGAAGTAACCCGCAAACCGTTTTTTTCTTGCGATGACGGCGAATTGTTTTTTTGCTCAAAGCCTATTGAAAAACCTCATCCGCTCATCTATAATACAAGAAAAACGAATGAAGGAGAAGGCTATGAAATTGATATTGGCATCCGACTCATTTAAAGGGAGTCTGACAAGCGAACAAACTATAGCGTTGCTTACGAAAGCCGCCCATCAGATCTTCCCCGACTGCGAATGCCGCGGCATTCCTGTTGCCGACGGAGGAGAAGGCACGGTGAACGCCGTGATCGCCGCAACTGACGGAAGATTATGTTGGGCGCAGGTGCATGATCCTCTGATGAATCCAATCAAAGCCGCCTACGGAATGACAGAAGGCAATAAGGCTGTCATTGAAATGGCGGCAGCGTCGGGTCTGACGCTTGTACCGGAAAACCATCGGAATCCTTTGTTGACCACCACCTTTGGAACAGGTGAACTGATTGTAAACGCGCTGGATCAGGGATGCAGGGATATTACAGTTGCCATAGGAGGCTCTGCGACCAACGACGGCGGCATGGGATGCATGAAAGCGTTAGGCGTCAGGTTTTTTTCATCAGACGGCCGGGAACTGTCAGGCATTGGAAACGATCTTGCATTGGTCAGTGCCATTGACACAAGCGGACTGGACAGGCAAATCAAAGGATGTCATTTCACGGTCATGTGTGATGTGAAGAATCCTCTTTGCGGCGAAAACGGAGCCACTCGCACATTTGCAAGGCAAAAGGGTGCTTCCGCAAAAGACATCGAGCAGCTTGAATCGGGAATGATCCATTATCGTAATCTCATCCAGTCTCTCTACGGTATTGACTGTGACAACATTCAGGGAGCCGGAGCTGCAGGCGGACTCGGTGCTGCTCTGAAAGTCTTTTTACATGCCCATATTCAGTCAGGAATCGAGACGGTCTTAGAGCTGATTCACTTTGACGACAAGCTGCGTGACGCCGATCTTGTCATAACAGGCGAAGGCTGCACGGACAGTCAGAGCGTATGCGGCAAGGTTATGCAGGGTGTTGGAATGCACGCAAAGAAAAACGGAATCCCATGTATCGGACTTTCCGGTTCACTCGGAGACGGTGCCGAAAAAATACTGGAATATGGCATTGATTCGCTTCATTGCATTATCAACCGGCCGATGACGCTCGCCGAAGCAATGAACAGCGCTGAAACGCTTTATTACGAAGCAGCCGTCAGAATGTTCCGGACGGTTAAAACAGGAATGAAAATGAGAGTCAATTCCAAAATTTGTGTATACAAGATATAGCAGTGCAAAACAGAAAATAATTATTTGCGGGAGACGGCTCCGTCCGCCTCCCATGATTGTATTATAATACTAATTTTCGGCTAAAATCAGACCTTCTTTGCGGCCTATTTTGCGCCCTGCGGCGTCATCTTCCTAGGCAGGCGCCAGCCTGCCGTCGTCCTCTTTCTTGCAGGACACAAAATATTCTCGCAAATAATTGTCTACTTTCAACCGAAAATTTGTATAATGTATAGAATAAATGGGACTGAAAAAATATCAGGCAATTTCTGAAGTACGCAAAAAATGGGGATACCCGGATACAAGCCTATATCACCGACTACCTCAACAAGCATTATCGATAAATCCGCGCTGCGAGACGGCACAGGTCAATTCTCTGTACGGCGGAGATATTGAGCGCATTTGACAGTGATCAACTGATCGTGCCGATTGGAATGATATGATTCTTCACACACTGAATAAAACAGGTGCCCGATGCGTTCCACTCCTCACTCATCATGAGTGGGAATGTTCGCATCGGGCATTGTTTGGTTATAAGATCATTTGATAATAATATGATTCTTTACTCGATCGTAATGGTCGCAGCATCAGAATAAACTTTATTACCGACGCTGTCGGTGACGACGCAGCGCACCTGCATTCCGTCCCAGGTTGCGTTGGAAGTGGCGGTAGTGGAAGCGGTGTTTCTGGCGCCCCAGTTGTTCTATGCGGTTTGTCCGGCTTTCTTGTACTGCCACTGGTATTTCAGGCCGCTGCCGGTCGCTTTGACGATGAAGGTCACATTGCTGCCTGCGGAAACGGTAACGTCCTTCGGCTGGGTTGTGACAGACAACACGCTGATGGTTGCGACGATGGAATCGAGCGTGTTGCCGCTGCTGTCCTTGATCACGCAATAGAGCTGGATGCCGTCCCAAGTGTTGTTCGGTGAAACGGTTTCGGTGGCATGGGTTCTTCCGTTCCAAATGTTGAAGGATGTCTGTCCCTTCTTCTTGTAGTACCACTGGTATTTCAGTCCGTCTCCTGTTGCCTTAATCGTGAGGGTAAGCGAATCGCCGACGATAATGTTCTGGTTCTGCGGCTGCTGTGTGATGGTTATACCCGCCAAATTGACCTTGACGGAAATCGTATCGGACTTTTCCTCCTTGCCGGTGGAATCCTTTACGACACAGTAGAGCTGAATACCGTCCCAAGTGGCGTTCGGGGTGACCGTTTCGGAAGCGTGGGTGCGTCCGTTCCATGTGCTGAAAGTGGAAGCGCCTTTTTTCTTATAATACCACTGGTATTTCAGTCCGTCGCCCTTAGCTGTGAGCGAGAGGGTGACTGACTCGCCGAGGGTGATGGTCTTGTCGGTCGGCTGGGTAGTGATGCTCATTGCCTGCGTCACAGTAACAGTGACGAGGTCGGACTGCTCTGTATTTCCTGCGCTGTCCTTGACAACACAATAGAGCTGAATACCGTCCCACGTCGCATTCGGGGTGACGGTTTCGGAAGCGTGGGTGCGCCCGTTCCATGTGCTGAAGGTGGAAGCGCCCTTCTTCTTGTAATACCACTGGTAGGTGAGTCCGTTGCCCGTTGCGGTAAGTGAAAGGGTGACCGGCTGCCCAATGGTGATTGTCTTGTCGGTCGGCTGAGTGGTGATGCTCATTGCCTGCGTCACGGTAACAGTGACGATGTCGGACTGCTCTGTATTTCCTGCGCTGTCCTTGACAAGGCAATAGAGCTGAATGCCGTCCCATGTGGCGTTAGGGGTGCAGGTTTCAGTAGCGTGCGTGCGTCCGTTCCAGATGCTGAAATCGGTCTGTCCGACCTTTTTATAATACCACTGGTAGGTGAGTCCATCGCCCGTTGCAGTGAGCGAAAGGGTGACGGGTTTGCCGAGAATAATGCTCTGATTCTGCGGCTGGGCGGTAATGACAAGGGGAGAATAACCAAAAAAGATCTGATCATAATGTGTTCCCTGCGCAAGTACCCCCGAACAGGAGGATTCCATGAATTGTTCCTCTGTGCCTGCGTAATACACGGTTCTGACCTTGGTATTGCCCAACAGATTTCCTACCTCCCGAATATTAATGGGAAGAATGGTGAGAACCTGGAGCGACGTGCAATCATTTAACACGCCATTCCCGATATGTTTCACTTTTTCGGGGATGATAAAGCAGGTCAAACCCGAGCATCCACAAAAAGCATAATCTTCGATAGAGGTCAGACTGTCCGGAAGGGTCACACTTGTCAGAATATTATTGTTCTTGAAGGCATTACTGCCGATGGATGTTACTCCTTCGGGTATAGTGACATCGCTCGCCGTACCAACGTAATCGGTGAGCATGCGGTTATTGATAACAAAGTCTTCTCCCGAACCCATGAAAGACACAATGGGAGAGGATGAAAATAAAAATGGCCAACCAGATTTCCTCCATTGCGCTTTTGTACCAGCGTAAGAAACACTTTCGACGGGCGTATTTTGGAATATTTCATTTCCAAAATACCTGGGCTTGATTGCCTGAATGTTGACGAATTTGAGAGATTTGCATAAACAAAAAGCAAAATCATTGATAGAGGTCAGACTGTCCGGAAATGTCACGTTTGTCAGACTGTCGCATCCTTGAAAAGCAAAATATCTGATAGAAGTCAGACCGTTCGGAAAGATCACGTTTGTCAGACTGTCGCATCCTAAAAAAGTACTATTTTCAATAGAGGTCAAACTGTCCGGAAGGGTCACACTTGTCAGACCCGTGCATCCATCAAAAGCATACTCTCTGATAGAGGTCACACTGCCCGGAAGCGTCACGCTTGTCAGAGCTTTGCATCCATCAAAAGAAAATTTACCGATTGCGGTCACACCGTCCGGCACGGTGATGTCGGTTTCAGAACCCATCTTGAAATCCTCAATCACTCCGTTTCTAATGGTAAATTGGCCTGGGCTATAGGAGAAGGCTATGGCAGGATCGGATGTAAACATAGCAGCCCAGCCGGAGCTCTGCCATTGTTCTTTGGTACCGGTATAGCGGACGGTTTTGACAGGCGTGCTATTAAAGGCAGCCTATTGGGAAAGCGTGGGATTTACCGGCAGAATGGTGACGTTTTCCAGTGCCTTGCAGTCCTTGAAAGCAAAGTCCCATATTTCAGTGACATTGGCGGGAATGGTAACGCTTGTCAGGTTCTCGCAGTAAGAAAACGCCCGTACGCCGATATAGGTCAGATCTTTCGGAAGCGTCACGCCTGTCAGTTTCACGCAATTATAAAACGCAAAATTCTCTATTCTGAGCAAGCCTGCCGGAAGGGTGACGTTGACAAGGTTGCTGCAATTAAAAAATGTATTTTCTTTGATGCTCTTGATGCCATCCGGAATTTTTATCGAAGGCAGGCTCTGGCAATGAACAAATGCATTGTAGCCAAGATCGGTCAGGTTTTTCGGAAGGGTTACGTCGGTCAAACTGCCGCATCCATAAAAAGCCTGATTGCCAATAGTTGTCACACTGTCCGGAAGGCTTATTTTCTTCATGGACGTATTACCGTAAAACGCTTTTTCGCCGATGGCTGTCACGCCGTCCGGCACGACAACCTCTTCCGCCGTGCCGCTGTAGGCGGTAAGCACGCCGTCCTCAATGGTGAATTCGCCGGCGGCCAACACCTCTAACGGCAGACTTGTCATGACGGTACTCACGATCGCAAAGGTAAACAGAAACACCGTGAATTTGAGAAGACGCCTGTGCTTCATTCGTCGGGTTTGTTCTTTCAATTTCAATCTCTCCTTTTGTGTTTACTACCTGATACTAATTTTCGGCTAAAATCAGACCTTCTTTGCGGCCTATTTTGCGCCCT
>CAMHJC010000134.1 GCA_946185345.1 uncultured Clostridia bacterium | reverse complement strand
ATTATTGTGCTGCGCTTGCTTTTTTCTTTTTATTATCAATATTTAGTTGCCGGAGAAATAATTAATCGTCATCCGCTATTTTGACTGTTTTTCGGTCGAAGTCGGTCAGGTAACAGTAATTGGTTTCCTCTCCCTTTTCGCCGGAATAGGTCACACGGCAGCAGCCGTCGGTGTAAACTTCGTGGACGACGCATGTTTCTTCCTTCTCCACATAGTCATTGCCCGCCGGACGATGACGGTCATCCAGTATGGTCATTCTGTACTTGACCACCGCTTGGAATTCCCTGGCATAATCAGGATCCGGCACATGAGAATATTGATCGTAACCGGTATAGGCGGCTTCTTCAAGCGGATAAGGCGCTACATAGACATATTTGATATTGTCAATGCCTGATTTTTTCATTGTCTGATTCCAACGGATCCTGCACCGGCCGCTGCCGTTGCAGTCGGCAAATGTCACGGTGCTTCCTTTTACCTCGGTGATCCATATGGTATGACTGCCGTTTTTGTAGCAGACGGCATCTCCCGGTTTGAGCGATTGAAGCGTTTTGACTTTTTTCCAGTCTCTTATGCTGCTTCCGTAATACTCATAAGCCAGCTTCATGACAAATCCACGGCACTGTATCGCATCCAGAAAACTGTTGCAGCTGCATTCGTCCGGAAAAAAGCTGCAGTTTTTGTGATCCGGACAAGGCTTATCGGTATATCCGTCAGGATTATTGCTGCCTCCGACGTGATTCCAGTATTTGCCGTGAGGAAATTTCGTCTGAAGTCCGGCAAGGGTTATTTTGCCCGATTGGTCATACATAACGACGGAAGGCTCCTTCCGTGCGTCCTGAGATTCCTCCTGATGATCCGAGGATGAAACATACGATACATTCTCCTTCTCCGGAGCCGCGTCACGCCACAGCCTCTGATTTTTCAGCTCCGCAACGGATACGATCAGCGACGCCATCACTGTCAGGCTGAATCCGATCTGCACCGCCGTTCTGATGATCTTTTCCTTCATATAATCAACTTTCCTTCCGGTCAGGGTTCCGCGGTTCAGGCGCACAGGACATTCCGGTATCGGCGACGACGCCGACACGGACAAACCGCGCAGGTTTTTTCATTATACATTCCCCTTGAAGGATTGTCAATGTATCAGGCGCAATCCGCATCAAAAAAAGCCTGTCACGAAGGCGCCGATCATGTGAAAAAATGCGATTCCGAAAAAATACCGCCTGCCGCTCCGCCAATTGACAGACGTATTCACACACGACACAGCGCCCCCGGCGAAATCACTGCAAAGAAGACAATCATTTCACCGGGGGCGATTTTGACAAATACGGCAGGCCTCTCCCGCGGCAGGAAAAGTCGGTACGGTTCTATGCGGGACACCTTCATCCCGGCATAAAGAGAAACAGCCGATATTTGTTATTCTCGGAAGCTCCGCCGCACAGTCCTGCCGCATACAGCGCCTTCCTTTAACATATTATGCCTCACTCAAAGGGGCGTTATTAGCAAACCGTCAAAATTATTGCTTACAGTTATTTCAAATTATTCAGATTATTCTTCCAAAGGCAAATTTTCATCCGTTCAACACAAAAAAATATTGACAACGACCTTTGAAATATTTATTATATTGTATAATAGCCCTATCAAGAAACATCAAAACAAAGGACTGATTGACCATGAACAAAATGAAAATCGCCATCTACGGCTACGGCAATCTCGGCAGAGGCGTTGAGTACGCTGTCAGACAGAATCCGGACGCCGAGCTTTTCGGAGTATTCACCCGCAGAGCGCCTGAATCCGTCAGGCCGGCGTTTGAGGATACCAAGGTATTTGCCGCCGCTGACATTGCCGCCTTCAAAGGACAGATTGATGTGCTCATTATCTGCGGAGGCAGCGCAACCGATCTGCCCAAAATGACTCCCGCACTGGCCGCCGACTTCAACGTAATCGACAGCTTTGACACCCACGCCGACATTCCCAGGCACTTCGCCGCTGTCGATGAAGCCGCCAAAAAAGGCGGCAAGGTGGCAGTCATCTCCGTCGGCTGGGATCCCGGCATGTTTTCTCTCAATCGCCTTTACGCCAACGCCATTCTTCCGGACGGCAAGGACTACACCTTCTGGGGCAAAGGTGTCAGCCAGGGACATTCCGACGCCATCCGCCGCATTGAAGGCGTGCTGGACGCAAGGCAGTACACCATTCCCGTGCAGGCCGCTCTTGACAGCGTGCGCGCAGGAGAAAATCCCGACCTCACCACCCGTGAGAAGCACACCCGTCTCTGCTATGTAGTGGCGGAGGAAGGCGCCGATACCGCCCGTATTGAGAATCAGATCAAGACCATGCCCAAATATTTCTCGGACTACGACACCACCGTCCATTTCATCTCACAGGAAGAGCTTGACCGTGACCACAAGGGTATTCCTCACGGCGGCTTTGTCATCAGAACCGGCCAGACCGGCGAAGGCAACGGCAGCCGTCATGTGATCGAATACAGCCTGAAGCTGGATTCCAATCCCGAATTTACCGCAAGCGTGCTGGTGGCATTTGCCCGTGCGGCTTACAGAATGTCCCTCCGGGGAGATTCCGGATGCAAGACGGTGTTTGACATCGCTCCGGTCGATCTTTCGGCCAAGACCCGTGAGCAGGTAATCGCCGAAATGCTCTGATCCCGGGGAATCAGCTTCCTGACAGATTCATCCAAATAATCAACGCAGCATGTGACCCGCAGAACACAGCCGTGCTCTGTGCGGATCACATGCTGCTTTTTTACGTTAATCTGCTTCCTTCAGGCAGCCGTCACCCTGGGCGGTCATATTCTCGGCAAATACGGCGTAGCCGCATGCGGGATTATTGACAAACACATGCGTCACGGCTCCCACAAATTTTCCGCTCTGGATGATCGGACTTCCGCTCATTCCCTGAATGATTCCGCCGGTTTCCCTGAGCAGCGTTTCATCCGTCACCGTAATGATCATGTTCTTCGCAGGCTCGCCGCTGTAATTGATCTTGTCAATGACAATATCATAGAATTCCGGCTTACCGTCGGTTCCGACTGAGCAGAGAATTTTCGCCTTGCCGGGCCTGACTTCCTGCTTCATGGCCACTTCATACACGGGAAATTCGGGCAGTTCGGCGGTGTAATATCCGAACGTGCCGCAGACCGTATTGCTTTCAAGCGTCCCGACCGCTTCGCTGCCGAGGTATCCCCTTATCTCACCGGCCGAACCTCTCACGCCTCTCCTGATATTGGTCATCTGCGCCTCCACGATTTCTCCCTCATGGATAGGAACAATCGTATGGGTATCGGTATCGCAGATGCCGTGGCCAAGACCTCCGAAGATTCCCTTCTCAGGGTCAATATATGTCAGCGTGCCGATGCCGGCGGCACTGTCACGCACCCACATTCCGGTCTTGACGCATTGATCGGCGTCGGAATACTTCGGCACAAGCGTTGCTTTTTTCTTCCGGCCGCTGCTGTCTGTCAGTTCAAGCGACAGATTTCCGTGTGAATCATTGACGACGGCGGCAAAATCCCGGTTGGTATATACCGCTTTTCCGTTGACGGTGTGAATCACATCGCCGCCGGAAATGCCGGCCTCCTTTGCCGGATTGACCTCGGTTCCCTGAGATTTGAAATCCGAAAGACCTACCACCATCACTCCGTCGCTGTACATTCTCAGTCCGAACAGTGTGCCGGCCAGCATTACCTTCCGGGGTTCTTTCCTGCGGATGCTGACCTTTTTGACACCCACCACGCCGAAAAGCTTTGCCTGTGCCGACTGAGCGTCCTCTCCGGTGTAATCCACCCATACGGGAAGTACCGTGGAAAGCCGCGAGCTGCCGCTTTCGTGTACCGTCAGTTCATCGGGCAATTGATTGACCGTGACAAACGCCGAAACAAGCACGCCTGCCATCAGCGCAAAGAGCATTGCCAGCGCTTTTCTGCCTTTGTGCATGCTGTCAAAGCCTCCTTTTTTCTGCCGCATCTTCAGCCGACTGTAAATGATCAAAAAATGCGCAATCGGGCGCTGAATTTCCCGTTTGCCACATTTTTTATTACAATCGCCTTTCTGCCGCAAGATCGTATCATACAGCTCATACAGCGCACGCCGATGTTTTTTTCAAATCCGAAAAATCAAAAACGGCGGCGCACTATTATCTTGCTCAGATCGCCCGGTACAACACATGACAATTTATTTATCATTTGTAAGAAGCATTTTCGATATGTAATTTGCAACAAAATCGTAAATTAATATTTATTTATATTGACAGAGCAAATTCAATCATTGTATAATGGAATGCAAACGGCATCATTTTGCCGAAAAATATATCGCAGGAGGTGCGGTATGCAGGATTATTACGGGGGATACAACCCTTATCCGTATATTTACATACAGTTTTCACACGATGACGCCGACAGGGTGCTGCCCATTATCAATGCGCTTGTGAAGGAAAATTACAACATACTTTATGACGACAATTATGAGGAAGATGACAGATACCGCTATCTTAACGCCCGTAAAATGACCCAGGCTGCGGCCTTCATGCTCTTTTATTCCAAGTCGGCCGCCAAATCCAGGCTCATCAAGGAATGTGTCAGATTCGCAGTACCGATGTACAATCTTGACAAAATATGCGTTTGCATTGACGACGCAAAATTCGGTTTTTCATTTACCGATCTCAAAAGGAACTACACGATCATTGACGAAGAAGACAACAACGGACTCCTGACGGCTCTGAAGCCGTATCTTGATATTTATTCTCTTCCCAGCGGTGTTTTGCCTTCCGTCCGAACGGAAAAGGATCTGACCGAAGTCGATGAACCTGACGAGCTTGAGGAAATCGGCGACAGTTCCGAAGAAGTTGAGGAAATAGCGGAGGAGACGGGATTTGCTCCTGAAGAGGCAGTGGAGGAATTGGAATCCGCCGCCGAAGCAGTCATGGATAAAGATGATTTTTCGGACGGACAGACACTCCCTCAGGAAACTGCCCGGGACACCTTCGAGCCGCCCTTCCATCATCCGGCGGAAGAAATGCCCTCAGGAGGATTCTTCCGTAGAAGGCACAGTCATCAATCCTTCCCGGAACCGCAGGAAACATCCGACAATTCACCCGATGTTCCCGAGGTGTTCCCCGATTTTGAATTGAGTGATGATTTTTTTGACGACGACGAATCCTTTGCCATTCCTTCCCTGACCGAGCCGGAGCCTGCTTCCGAGCCTGTTGCGGAGGAATTGCCGCAGCCGGAGCCGGAGTCCGTTCCCGAGCCGATTGCGGAGGAATTGCCGCAGCCGGAGCCGGAGTCCGTTCCCGAGCCGATTGCGGAGGAATTGCCGGAACCGGAGCCGGAGCCGATTGCGGAGGAATTGCCGCAGCCGGAGCCGGAGTCCGTTCCCGAGCCGATTGCGGAGGAATTG
>CAMHJC010000133.1 GCA_946185345.1 uncultured Clostridia bacterium | reverse complement strand
GTGCTGCGCTTGCTTTTTTCTTTTTATTATCAATATTTAGTTGCCGGAGTAATACCTGCAACCTACTACCTTCTACCTACTACCTTCTACCTACTACCTCTGATTTAAATTTCCATTTATCTCAGCACTTTTACAATCGCCTGAAGTGATATTTTACCGATAGTTTTATTATAATCCAAATACAGCCTTAAATCAATAGTGAAATACATATCTCGGATAGTTTCATAATAATTTTATCACACAATATGAAAAAAATCCGAAAGGGCATATCAATTCCCCATCGGATTTTTGTGATGTATGTTCTTATACAACCGTCAAGGCCTTGGCGATTATTTCCAGCCCAGATACCACACACAGGATTTTGTCAGCGTATTGACCAATTCTCCCAATGAATGGCTCCTGGTAAGGCGAAGCACACGCTCGTGGCAGATGGCAAACTGTTCTCTGGCAATCTT
The DNA here is from genome assembly GCA_946185345.1 of uncultured Clostridia bacterium. Taxonomy (GTDB): domain Bacteria; phylum Bacillota; class Clostridia; order Oscillospirales; family Acutalibacteraceae; genus RUG762. The sequence continues at coordinate 5,000 of CAMHJC010000133.1, read as the reverse complement.
AAGCGCCATTTCCGGAGTCGGCTTTCCGTTCGGAACGAAGTACTCCACCGAGCCATAGCCAATCACTGCCGGAACCGCTCCGCAAAGGTCATACCAGCTCTTCGAAGCCGCCATAAGCTCCTCATCCGAAGGAGAACCGTTGATGCCGCCTGTTCTCATCCACGCAAACAGCTGCCATGGCTCCGAAACGGGAACCTGCGCTATCAGCAGATCGCATGTGGAGAAGCCGTTTTTCACAAAGGAGCTGAAGCAATTGATGGCCACGCCCGGAATACCGGCATTTTCAAAATCCTCTATACTGATGCCCTTGCTTGCGATAACGGCTGTTTTCTGCGCATACCTGTCCTCTATTACCCGGGTGTCAAGCCGATCCGACATGGCAAGCCTGTTTTTTCTTATTTCCCGCAGGCTTTCAACGCTGTAGGCTCTGCCGTTCTCATCCAGGCAAATCCGGTCGGAAAGCTCCCCGGAAACCGGTATCATGACCGTGCTGTATCCCCATTCCGCACCGTAGCGAAGCGCGTAGAGGTACTTGTGATTGATGTCATTGATATCCGTTCCGGCGGGAATCAGTTTATAATGGCAATCCATGTAATCCACCAAAAGCTCCGCAGGGCTTTTTGTATTCTCCGGTACTTCATTATAAACAGGCGCTTCGGAATAAGCCGGCGCCTCGGTGTAGGCAGGTTCTTCCGAATAGGCCGGCGCCTCGGTGTAGGCAGGTTCCTCGGAATAGGCCGGCGTCTCGGTGTAGGCAGGTTCTTCCGAATAGGTCGGCGCCTCGGTGTAGGCAGGTTCTTCCGAATAGGCCGGCACCTCGGTATAGGCAGGTTCCTCGGGATAGGCAGGCGCCTCAATCACCACGGGGGCAGGTTCAACCGGCTGCACCTCAGGGGCAGCGGCAGCGAATACTTCCTGCTGCCTGTTATTGGTATTTCTTTTGGGGGTGAATCTGGAGACAAAAGGCTCCTGTCCCCTGCTCAGATTGATCGGTTCGGGACTGATCCGGAAACGGCCCGAATCGGCGTCCGCATAATCCGCCTGGTCTTCGGCATCGTCATCGACACCCGGGCCGAATTCTTCGTCGTTAAAAAAGTCATCGCTGAAATCATCCGTAAAGCCGTCGTTCTGAGCATTCATGCCGAAATCGTTGTCAAAGTAATCCATTTCCAATTCCTCCGTACAAGTAATCGCCGTTTGGGGTGCGTATGAAAAAATTATAACACAGCCGTGCGCAGATTACATTAATATTTTGTTACATCCAATCAAAATATCATTCATCTGTCCCGTGTCATCCGGTTGAATATCGCCAGTCCGAATCCCAGCAGGATGAATCCCGCAAATGTCATCTCCATTCCCTTCACGCCGGGATCGAAGAATAACCGGAATCCGAACAACCGGCCGCTTCCCAGAATCTCACGCACCATTCCCGTAGGAAGAGCCATGACAGCGTAAAGCCACCACAGGCTGACTGCCGCCGGAAGAGAATCCGACGGAGACACAAAAGGCGATTCGGGCTGCAGCCGGGCCAGCACCAGTGCATCGGCCGCCACCAGAGGCAGATACATTCCGATGCCTGACGCCGTGCCGGGAGAGATCAGATGGAGCAGCATCGCACAGCCGCAGGCGATGAAAGCCGCCGGAACAAAGTACAGTATGGTGAGCATGGGCCGGATATACTCGCCCCGCTCGAAAATATAGACCATTGCCATTGCGCAGCAGAGCGCAAGCATGATGACCGAAAGCGCCAGCGCATTGCCTGCCGAAGTGCAGGCCGCTGCGATGGTGGCTATGCCGGCGCCGTGTACCAGCATAGGATGCTTCACGCCAACGGTTCGGTCAAAGCTGGTCAGTGAGGTGGTTCTACTGCGTCTCCTTGAATTCATCTAACTCACGCTCCTGCTGTGTTTTCATGCGGTCGCTGAGTTTTTTGCCCAGCGATTTTTTGACCGTGCGGTAGGAGATTCCTCTGCTGCCGAAATGCCAGACCATACGGTCAAAGGCATCGGAAAAGGGCGTCATGATCAGCACCGCAAACAGTCCTCCGGCCTCACCGCCGGGTGAAGCGGCAAAATGCTGTATCAGCACCGCCAGCCCTCCGCAAACCGCTCCCCACATATATCTTGCCGTTGCCAGCTTCGGGCAGTAATTCGGGTATGCCGCCAGAAATATACAGCTGAAAAAGGTGGAGCCTCCCAGCAGATCATAGACGATATACATGAAGGTGGAAGCCGTGTGGTACGGCACAGCGAAGGAAACCACCGCCACCGCCGCCGAAAAAGAAATGACGCACTGCCATGCGAGATTTCCGCCTGCCAGCAGCCAGACCGCGGCGATCGCCAGCAGCACAACGGAAGTGGTACCAAGCGGCCCGGCGACTTCTCCCAGAAGGTACTCGTTGATGTGGGTGAAGGGATCGATTCCCTTTCTGAGCAGCGCAAGCTGTGAATAAGCCGGCTGGAGAGAATCATTGTAATTAAAGGCAAACAGCTTTGCGGTCACGTTTTCGTTGAGCTGTGAATAGGTGAAGGTCTCGTGGGGAAAGCATACCGCCGCCAGACCGTATCCCACGGCGGCAGGAACAAACGGCGTGCGGAATCTGCCACCGAAGGGCATTTTGCCTATCAGCATGGCAGCCGCCGCGGCGAATATCACCAGCTGATAGTGGGCGCAGGCAGGCATGAGCAGCGCACAGGCAAGGCCTGTTTCAACCGCCGTCATGTCGTACAGCGTCTGCTTCCGTTTGGCAACGGCATTCCACAGAGCCTCGGAACCGACGGCGGTGAGAATGCCGAATATCACCATGAAGATCACACGGCCGCCGTAATGCACCAGCGGAAGCGGCAGCAGAATACAGAGGGCAGAAATTCTCTGCACGGTGGAATAGACCTGCGTGTCCGACTGCCTGAAATACGGGGCTGCGCTTTGCATAAAATCATCTGCCATGTTGGAATATATCACTTCCTTGCCGTGATTTATAATTGAAATATTCAAATTTTTAAGTCTTAAGTCAGCACAGAAGCGCTGTGCTTCAGTGTCCTCTTGGGACACGTTCGAGCAGGTTCTTCTCGTAGGAACGGTCGGCGTGAACCAGCCGTATGAACACCGCCAGAAGAATGACGGCCGAGCCGCAGAGCGAAGGATATCCGAACCATTCGCAGCAGACGGCGCTGACCACTCCGCCCGCAAAGAAAAAGAAAATCATCGCCCCGTGTGTCCGCACCTTCTTTGCGGAGGCAGAATCCCGGTGGCGTGCGAATTTGGCGAGATTGGAGCCGACCTGCCGGATGTGATTGGTCACGAATGTCGTGGCGGCAGGCGTTCCTTCCAATTGACGGAAGGTATTGAACTGCATGGAGCAGATGAAATTCAGGGCGATCTGGCAAATCTGATCCGGCACGCTTGCGGGAAGCAGTCCCAGTATGATCACCGAAACCGTCTCCACCCCCACAAGAATGGTATCCCAGCGCAGGAAATGCAGCTTCTTGACCGATTTGCCCATGTATTCCGAAAAAAACGCTCCCGCAAAATAGGCGCTGATGGGAATGAGCAGATAGAGTGCGCCCCTGACGTCGCCCCTGCCGACCGCCATGGCAAAAAGCACGATGTTGGCGGTCTGGGCGTTGCAGAATACGCCGCCGCGCAGGAGGAAGGTGTAGGCGCCGAACCAGCCTGCCGCCGCTATCAGGCACCAGTAGACCCATTTGCGCTCACATTCCAGAAATTCGCTCTCGTTTGTTTTTTTTACGGAATCATTCATTTCGGTTCACACCCACCAGGACGAGAATACCGAGAAAAGCCAGCAGAGAACCAAAGCCCATATTTCCCATGGCGATACTGTTGACCAAAGGGGTATTCGGCAGGAACTTCGTAACGGTATTGAACAGCATAATGCCGATGAGCGGGTTGAAAATGCAGGCAATGCGAGGCAAAACAGTGAAACGGCGAACAAACGCCACAAACATGGCAATAAGACCGATCATGTAAGGCACATAAAAAATCGCCGTAAAGGGAAACAGCGCCCAGAGCACAAACTGCATGGCGGAATCCGGCACCGTACCCAGCAGCGTTCCGGCTGCCAAGGGGTCAAATCCGTTGTCACATTCCGCACGTACCAGCATCATAGCCACCACACACAGAATATGCACGGCGCCTCCCATGACGGCGGTTACCGCCCCGCCCAGATGAACAAGCTGCGCCGATTTGCTGTGTCCGCCCTTGCGAATCATATCGGCAATCGCCTTGTAGGCGAAATATTGCAGGGGAATACCTATGCCGCCGAAGCAGATACTCAGCCCCATACGGGCATAGGACAGATCAGCGCAGCCGGCGATCATGCCTGCGTAGGGTATCTCGGAAGCGGGATACACCAGCCAGCCCAGCAGGAAATCTCCCACCAATCCCATCACTGCGCCCAGCAGACCTATCAGAAGCATCTTTTGCGGCGATTGTTTGTTTTTCATGATGAAAAACTCCTTCTTTTCTTTCTCTTTAGCCAATTGTAAAAGTTGAAAAACATTGTAAATTAGTGGTTGACGGATTTAAATCAGTCGGATTTTTCTCCGCTAAACGGAAATTTGGACGAGTGTGGAGTTTGGAGTTTGGAGTGTGGAGTGTGGAGTGTGGAGTTTTGGAAGCCCTGCGGGCTTGAAAATATACGCTCGCAAGCTCGCTTAAAAGGTTATTATCAGAATATTTAGTGCTTTTATTTCAAAAGCGAACGAACGTGAGCGTTATATTCCAAGGCGCTCTGCGCCTTCCTTCACTCCACACTCCAAACTCCAAACTTAAGCACAGCTCCGCTGTGCGCTTAACTTTCCGTTTATCTCAAACCTTTTACCATCGCCTGTTCTTTTAGTTCAAAAAATTCATGATAAGGCTGACCATAGCTTCCTTTTCCTCGGCTCTGGATTCGGCGATCATCAGGGTGATGGCGACAAGGGTATAGTCGGCGATGATCTTGTCGCCCTCGTCATTAAAGAGGATGCCGTTTTTGTCGA
>CAMHJC010000132.1 GCA_946185345.1 uncultured Clostridia bacterium | reverse complement strand
CTTAAGTTGATGACATTGCCCTGGACCCCACGCTCGCCTGGGTAAAAAACTCGCTAGTTAGGGCGCTGCGCTTGCTTTTTTCTTTTTATTATCAATATTTAGTTGCCGGAGTAATAATCCGGAAAAACTTTTCGTCGATTTTAAGTTGTTTTAAGTTAAAGGCTTTATAATCAAACCATAAGATAACAACCGGACAGGAAGTGAACGAAATTGGGAACAATGGAAAAACTGCTGACCGCACTGGGGACGGTCAATTACATCGCCGTGAGCTTTGAGCCGGAAAGCAGGGAAGAAATACGGCACGCGCTTGATCTAGCGGAGGATTATCTCAACGATATGGACGACCGGCTGTCGGTATTCAAGCCGAACAGTGAAATATCCCGCATCAACCGCAACGCCGGAAGGAAGGACACACGGGTGAGCGCCGATACGTTTGAACTGCTGCGTCTCTCAAAGGGACTGGGAGCGATGACGGGAGGAACATTTGATATCACTACCAAGCCGCTTGCCGATGCCGGCAGGCAAGGCGCCAGGATAGACTACCGGGACATTCTTCTGGACAGGGATAAATCCTCCGTCAGGCTCAGACACAGAGGGCAGGGAATTCACCTGGGCGGCATCGCCAAGGGATATGCCGTTGACCGTGTGGCGGCCATCCTGAAGCGGCAGGGAGTCAAAAACGCCGAAATCAATCTCGGCGGCACCGTGCGCAATATCGGACAGAGCCGCAGGGTCGGCATCCGCCATCCCTTTGCGCCTGACAGGCTGGCCGCTTCGCTGGAAAGCACCGGGGAAGCCGTCGTGACATCCGGCCTTTACGAGCGCGGAAGTCACATCTTCGACCCGGTTTCAGGCCGTCCGGCGCAAACCGACCTGGTTTCGGCGACGGTCATCGGCAGTGACGGAGCGGCAGCCGACGCGGCGGCCACGGCCTGCATGGTGCTGGGCATGGAACGCAGCGCCGGATTGCTCTCCTCTCTGGGACTGGAAGGATTTTTCATCGGCAGTGACGGCGGCGTATTCGCCACCGAACACATCAGATCACGCATACAGATAACGCAATAGGAGTGAATCAATATGGACAACAGACAGTATACAGGCGGCGCACAGCTGGCCGTTATCAGGGAAAAAAAGAGGACGTCATCGTTTAAACTCACACAGATCACCAGACATCTGATACAGGCAGTGAGCTTTGTGCTTATGCCGGGACTGTTCATTCTTGCGCTGGGCGCGTTCAAAGGAATCTGGCAGGCGGTACTCGCAGGCAATTTCACATGGGCGGCCATGGGAACGCCGCTGGTGACGCTGCTTGCGGTTGTTCCGATCACGGCGCTCTGGGGCAGATTTTTCTGCGGCTATCTCTGCGCCTTCGGCGGCATGCAGGAGCTGATGAGCTTCATTGCCAAAAAGCTGAAGATGCCGCAGCCCAGGATTTCTCCGCAGGCCGATCGCATTATGAGAAAGCTGAAATACGCGGTGCTGGGACTGCTCTTTATTCTGTGGACATTCGGCATCTCCTACGATTATTTCAGTCCGTGGAGCGTATTCGGACAGTACAGCAATTTCAAGGGTTGGAGCGATCTGAGCGGCTGGCTGACAGTCGGCGGACAGTTCCTGATCGGCATCATGCTCTTCTCACTGGTGGTGGAACGGGGATTTTGCAGATATTTCTGTCCGCTCGGCGGCATATTCTCCCTTATCTCCCGACAGAGACTCTTCAGGGTCAAGAGCAACGGCCAATGCGTGGCCTGCGGCCGCTGCGACAGGGAATGTCCGATGGGCATCAGCGTATCGGAATGCGGCTATGCCAATGCGGGCGGCAGCGTGAATTCTCCGGAATGTATCGACTGCTTCCGCTGCGTTGACGGCTGCGGCGCAAAGGCGCTTTACACGTCTCCCCGTGAAGCGGTTGCGGGAAGCGCCGCGGCGATAGCCATTGCCGGCGTTTACAAAATCGGCTCGATCACGGTGAATTCTCCCATAGCCGATGTCACGGGTCTGACGGCGGCTTCTCAGGGGCAGTATATCGACGGCACCTACGAAGGCAGTGCGCAGGGCTACCGGGGAGAAGTCAGGGTACAGGTCAAGGTGTCGGGCGGCGTCATCTCCTCGATTACGGTGGAGAGCTACAGCGACGACGACGAATTCTTCAACCGTGCCAGGAATACCGTTATCAGCGAGATTATTTCCTCGCAGAGCACCGATGTGCAGACCGTGAGCGGAGCGACCTTCAGCAGCCGGGGCATCATTCAGGCGGTAGCCAATGCGCTCGGCGTCACGCTACAGCAGTCCGGACAGTCCGAACAGTCCGAGAACTGGCAGGGCGGACACGTCGGCCGGCAGGATTCGAATGAACACGGCGGCCATGGCAGAGGCAATAGAATCCGTCCCGGCGATTCCGGCAATGACAACGGCGGATCCCGGAACGGCGAAGGCGGCAGGCAGAAACCGGACGGCAGTCATCACACGAAACCGGATTCCGATACCGGCGCCGACCGGAATTCCGACAAGGAGACAAACACCGATTCAAGTCAGAATGTCAATCTCGACTTCACCGATCTGACCGACGGCACCTACAGCGGCACGGGTCAGGGCAGAAACGGCGGCATTGAAGTGACGGTCAAGGTCAAAAAGGGCAAGGTCACTTCCGTCACGGTGGAAAGCTCCAGCGAGGACGCCCAGTATATGAACAGGGCGAAGGACACCGTCATCAGCGGGATCATCAACCGTCAGTCCCTCAATGTGGATACCGTCAGCGGCGCCACCATGAGCAGCAACGGCATTATCGAAGCGGTGGCCAATGCGCTGGGGATGGAATACACCAATCCGAACAGCCGGCGCGGCACAATGGGTCACAACAGAGGCCATTGACCTGATCGTGGCAGGTGTGCGGCAATACTAATGAAAAAAATAATAGTCCGTCCGGCAGAATGTTGTTTCTGTCAGACGGACTTTTTTGTTTCTCAATACTTGTCGGCGAATATCATGTAAATGGTATTCGGGCCGCCGTGGGTGGCGGTGGTGCAGTTGGTGACGCTTTCGACTATCTCCTCGAATTTGCCGTATTCCTTCAGGCGGCGGTGCATGTTGTCGATGAGCTTCTTGTTGTCGCTGGTGTAGCCGATGATGACTCGCTTGTGATCGGCGTATTTTGCGGCGAGGTCGAGTACGTAGTCCATATACTGATTCTGTACGCTCTCAACGGAGCCGCGAAATTTCTTGGGCGAGGTGATAATGCCCTTGTCGTCAATGTGCATCATGGGATAGAGCTTAAGGAGATTTGCGCCGAATGCGACCAGCATGGAGCAGCGGCCGCCTTTGGCGGCGTAATTCATACCGCCGAGCAGGAAATTGGTGCGCACATGCGGAACCATCGCCGCAATTTCCTCGCTGATTTCCTTGGCCGGCATGCCGCTGTCACGCAGCTCGGCCGCCCGTATGGCCATCAGAGCCTGTGCGCCTGTGAGCGTGTAGGTGTCCACGGAATAGACCGATGTGCCGTATTTTTCCTTGATCTCTTGGGCGGCGGTCAGGGAATTGGCGTAGGAGGAGCTGAAAACCGAATTCATGGCGATATGCACCACATCGCATCCCTGCTGCGCAAATGGCTCGAAGAATTCAAAATAATCGATCGGCGTGCATGCGGCGGTCTTTGGCACCTGTTTCTGCTCGTCAAAGAACCGGAAAAGATCCTTCGGCTGACATTCGTAAAAATCATTGTAGCTCTTGTCTCCGAGCGTGATGTGGAAAGGAATCATGGCGTCGATGTGGAACTTTTTGAGATTTTCCGGGCGCAGATCGCTTCCCGTGTCGGTGGTGATGATGACTTTGCTGGACATGGATGGACAACCTTCTTTTCATTATGTAATGATTCTGTCTGTGGTTCGTGTTGATATTATAGATTATACATGAATTTTACAATCAATACAATACTATTTTAGCAGACAATTTCTTTAAGTGCAAGTCTTTCCGAAAAAACAATTCCGTCCCGTAAAAGATAAAATATATTTCCCTCAAATATTGAAGAAACTGAAATAATGTGCTAAAATATTCATAAAGCGATTGCGGAGCGGGAGGAATCAATCAATGAAGCGGAAAAGCGACCGCAGACGGGAATGGATCAACCTGGCGCTGATGCATCTTGCGCTGCTGACCGCCGCCCTCATTTATATGGCGGTGATGGTGAAGCTGCGCATCTTCTGTCCGATACGCTACCTGACGGGAGTGCCTTGTCCGGGCTGCGGCATGTCCCGGGCGCTTGGCTGTCTGCTGCGTCTGGATATTTCCGGGTCGCTGCGGTGCAATCCCGCGCTTCTGCCGTGCCTTGCCGCCATGCTCATACTGGTCAACCGGGAGACCTGCCTTCTGGAACGGGTCAGCATGAAGGTCAAGGATATTCTGATCGCTCTGGGCTTGGGATTCACGATTGCCGTCTATGCGGTAAGAATGATCTTTTTTACCATTCCGTAAGGAATTGTACGTTACCGTAAAAAGATACGGGAATAGGAGTATATATAATAGAAAGGGAGAGTATGTGAGATGACAAACAATTTTAACGTAAAGAATTCATTTGAAACAGAAGAAGAACGCCTGGAGAAGGAACAGCTCCGCAGACAGAAGACGGCGCTGACCGACAGATTCCTTGTGCTTAATCAGAACGATCTGCCGGACGACAAAATTCCCATGCTGCGGGAGAATATGCTGCACTGCTCGATGCGCAAGCTCAGTGATATTCAGAGCCTCACCTGCCGCAGAGTGGAGAATATGCAGTTCATCTCCTTCATGCTGGGCTGGTCGGGCGTCGACAGAATGCTGCTGGGCGATTTCGGAATCGGTCTGCTCAAGCTCTGCACACTCGGCTGCTTCGGACTACTGATGGTCTACGACTGGCTGGCCATGCCTTACAAGACGCGCTATTACAATTATCTGCAGGTCATGAGCGTGCTGGATTATGACGACTACGAGTACCACAGCAATTAATTCCGATGCGGTAGTCAAAATATATAAAATTCAATCAAAAGCAAGCGGAAAATTCTACATATAAAAAGCAAAATATTTCTTGAAGAAACGGGAAGGCTTTGGTATAATATTCAGGTACGCAACGCTGTGCGTACGAAAAAATTGCAGCGACTGCACATGAGATATGCGATGAAGTGGGAGGTTGCGTCCCTCGGTCAAACGGGCGGACGGTTTTTCCATGGAGTATGTCCGATTTTAAACCGGGCGAAAAAGTGTGCACAGTCTGATTGAATATTTACCGGGGCCTTCTGAGTTGCTGTTGGCCGCAGGTGTGTTCTTTCCGAGACGGTACCGTCCCAATGCAGGACCGGCTCAGGATACGGCTGTGCAAAAAAACGCTTGCTATTAGTTTTCACTGACCCGGAAAGCCGATACCCCTAAAGTAGTCAAAGGCTTCCGGTTTTTTGATGCCCGAGTATGAAACACCCGGACACGTTGTTGAAAACATCGGG
>CAMHJC010000131.1 GCA_946185345.1 uncultured Clostridia bacterium | reverse complement strand
TTCCAAAACTCCACACTCCAAACTCCACACTCCAAACTCATCTAACTTTCCGTTTGTCTTATACTTTTTAAAATCGCCTAAATAGTATAAGCCTGCGGAACAGTTGTTTGTCTGTCCCGCAGGCTTTCTTGCAAAGCTGGATCTGCTGCCCGCTTTCGCAGGCCCGGCGTACAAGCTGTCAAGCTGCCGCCTGTTCAGAATCATTATATGATTGTCACAAATGGAATATGACATCGACTGTAATTATTGTAACACAAGCCGGTCGCCCTGTCAACGACTTAATTACCCCACACATTCCTCAAATTGAAAACTCTGCACATCGCAATTGTACCACATCAGTTTCTGAATGATGCGTTCTGCGTACCAGCTGACATCGGTGACCGAACATTCGTCGTCCTCTATCAGTGTCTTGCGGTTGATATTGGGCATAATCAGTATTTCGCTTGTGCTGGCCGCCAGCAGCGTAATGCCGTATTCGGTATCACGGTAATACATGACCAGTCCCACCGTTTCGCCTCGCTGCTGCTTGCGCTCGGCCAGGCTGTACAAATCGCTTTCGGATATCTCCCCGAACTGCCAGTCAAAATCGTCATTGTCGCCTACAGGCAGATATTCCGCATGACCGTCCTCGTCGTAATATGTCCAGCCGAAGCTGTTGAGCAGCCGGATAATATCAAGCACATTATCCGAATAATCCGAGCAATTCAGCTCAAAGGAAGCTTCCCTGCCCATGGTTCTCACTCCTAATTATTAATCCCGCAATAAAATATCTATCAATTTTTTCTTCAGCCGAGGGAAGGATTTTTTTGGTTTTTGCCTTTTGAGTATTCGCCTGACTGCATTGCTTTTCCCAGTGCGTTTTGCTCGCTCAGCCAAAGGCTTCGCTCGTGAGGCTCTGCCTCACGCTCCGCCGGTGGCGCTGCCCCCGGACCCCTGCCAAGAGGGCAGTGGCCCCCTTGGATTCCCACGCTCGCCTGGGTAAAAAACTCGCTAGTTATGGCGCTGCGCATGCTTTTTTTTATTATCAATATTTAGTTGCCGGAGTAATAAATGCTTCTGAAATCACTTGGCCTAACAGCTCACATTGAGAATCTGCGCCTTGCCGTGCAGCTTGAGCGGAATGCTCTCGGCCGGAACGAAAATACAGTCCCCCTTGAAAAAGGGGAGCATTACTCCGTCTCCGTAAAGCACGCCGCAGCCGTCCACGCAGAGCAGGGCGTGAAAGCTGTTCGGGCCGGTCTGGAAATCCATGAGCGAGCGCTTGATTTCGGTATTGAGCAGGAGTCTTTCCACCTGAAAATATTTGCACCGGTTGAGAAGCTCACTGGCGGCTCCGTTTTTATAATTCAGCACTCTCATAGGCTGTCTGGGAGCGTCGGAGGATTTCAGATTCATCACATTCAGGGCCTTGTCTATATGCAGCGGCCTTTTTCTGCCGTCCTTTCCCACACGTTCATAATCGTAAAGCCTGTAGGTCACATCGCTGTTTTCCTGAATTTCGGCGATCAGAACGCCTGCGCCGATAGCGTGAATAGTTCCCGCCTCTATGTAAAACACGTCGTTTTTGTGAACAGGCAGACAATTGAGGTAATTGCCGATGGTCTCATCGGCCAGAGCGTCTCTCACACGCTGCGGCGTCATATCCTGATTAAAGCCGTAAACCAGACTTGCGCCTTTTTTGGCGTCCAGCACGTACCACATCTCTGTTTTGCCGAGTGAACCCTCGTTTTTCAAAGCATATTCGTCATCGGGATGCACCTGCACCGACAGATCGTGTTTTGCGTCGATGAGCTTGATGATAATCGGCAATTCCGATCTGCCGTGAGTGATTTCCAACGGATGCGTCCCGAGAAATTCCGGGCGGAGATTCAATACCTCTCCGAGCGGCAGACCTTTAAATTCGCCGCTTGCGACGGTGCTTTGTCCTCCCGGATGTGTGCTGCATTCCCATGTTTCGGCAAGCGGACTCAGGTAGATATTTTTGCCGAAATCATCATTGAGCCGGCTTCCGCCCCAGAGATAGTTCTTTGCGGCAGGCCAGAGCGTAAACGGAAAATTCATAAGCCATTATCCTTTAAGCAGTTGATGAAGGGAGTTTATTTATAAGGGAATTCGTATTTCTTCTTGTCCGAAACACTGATATCCGAACCAAGCTGCACTTCAATAATCTGCAGGCCTTTGCTGCCGGCTATGACCGTGTGCTTGCATCCTGCCGCCATGGTGATGACGTCGCCCGGCTTGACCGGCTGCTCCATGCCGTCCACGATCGTGTGTCCCGAACCGCTTATCACCGTCCAGATTTCGTCTCTTTTTTCGTGACTGTGATAATTCATCTTATGACCGGGATTCAGCGTGACCTTCACGGTCATGCTTCTCTCCTCCACATCCAGCACACGGTAACGTCCCCACGATTTTTCGGCGAACATGATGCGCTGCTTGATGTCGTCAACGTACGGCTTGATGTAGCTGCTCTGTTCCTTATCCGACACAAGAATTCCCTCGGGCGAGGCGGAAATGACGATATCCTTGCAGCCCATGACGAGCATCGGCACGCCCATTTCGTTAATGGCATGGACGTTCTCACACTTTTCGTTCATTCTCACGTCGCCGACGGATTGTTCCTCCATCGCCTCGGTGAGCGTATTCCATGTGCCGAGATCCTTCCATTCGCCCATATATCTGAGAATGGTGAGATTTTTTTCATTCTCCACAACGGCGTAATCGAAGCTGATCCTTTTGAGCTTGTCATAATTGCCGTAAAGCTCGTAATAATTGCTGGTTCCCATGAGTTCTTTGCTCTTGCCAAGCACATAGGAAAGCTTGTAGGCGAAAACGCCGCCGTTCCAGAGGCAGCCCTCTTCGATGTACTTTTTGGCGGTTTCCGCGTCGGGTTTCTCCTTGAATTCATAGAAGGAATGGCCCTGATCGTCCTTCCGGTGCATGATATAGCCGTATTTTTCGGTTGGAAATGTCGGCTTGATGCCCATGAGCACCAGTCCGTCTTTTTCCTTGGCGGTGTGATACATATCCTCCAGGCGCTGAAAATAGCTGTCCTCCACATAAGGGTCAACCGGACAAACCACCACCGCCTCATCGGCCGGAACCATCTTGACATCGTGCAGAAATGCGGTGGCCAGTGCGATAGCCGGAAATGTGTCCCGTCTGCACGGCTCCACCGAAACCGAAACGCCGTCCCCCAGCTGATTGTGAATAGAAGACACCTGTGACTTGGAAGTGGCAATGGTGACGGTTGCGTCAGGGTCAACCGTCTTTATCTGACGGTAAACTCTCTGAACCATTGATTCATAGCCGCTGTTGTCGTCTCTGCCCATGGGAATGCTGTGATCAGTTTTTTTGAATATCTTGATAAACTGCTTTGAGCGGCTGTCATTAGACAGCGGCCAGAGCCTTTTGCCGGAGCCTCCGGATAAAAGAATTATGTGCATATCGCCATTATCACCTCTCTGCCCGCATCGGATTATTCAGAAAATCGTCATATGCCAGTCTGATGCCGTCCTCAAGCTCGGTTTTGTAAGTCCAGCCGAGACCGGCAGCCTTGCTGACGTCCAGCAGCTTTCTCGGGGTGCCGTTCGGCTTGGAGGTGTCCCACTCGATGCGCCCGGTATAGCCGACGATCTTTGCCACAAGTCCGGTCAGTTCCTTAATGGAAAGCTCCTTGCCGGTGCCGGCGTTGACGGTTTCGCTGCCGCTGTAGTGATTCATCAGGAACACACAGAGATTGGCAAGGTCGTCCACATAGAGAAATTCACGCAGCGGACTGCCGTCTCCCCAGCAGGTGACCGATTCCGCACCCGACATCTTCGCCTCGTGGAACCGGCGTATCAGTGCCGGCAGTACATGGGAATGTGTCGGATGATAATTGTCATTGGGGCCGTACAGATTGGTCGGCATGACGCTGATGTAATCCGTACCGTACTGTGTGTTGAGATATTCACAGTATTTCAGGCCGCTGATCTTGGCAAGGGCGTAGGCTTCATTGGTCTGCTCAAGCGAGCTGGTGAGCAGACAGCTCTCCCGCATCGGCTGCGGCGCCATTCGTGGATAAATGCAGGAGGAGCCGAGGAATTCCAGCTTTTTGCAGCCGCTGCGCCATGCGCTGTGAATGACATTCATCTCCAGAATCATGTTTTCATACATAAAATCGGCCTTTGCGGTGGCATTGCCGACAATTCCGCCCACCTTGGCCGCCGCAAGGAAGACATATTCCGGCCGCTCCTGCTCAAAGAAGCGTTCCACAGCCTCCTGACGGGTCAGGTCAAGCTCGCTGTGCGTGCGTGTGATGATATGGGAATATCCCTGTCTTTCCAGTTCACGCACGATGGCTGAACCAACCATTCCCCGGTGACCTGCGACATATATTTTTGCGTCTTTTTCCATCATTCTGTCAATCCGCCTCCTTCATGGCTCTTTCGCGCCTGGCAAGTATCCGGTCGTGCTTTGCCATGATTTCAACAAGCTGTTCGTAGCTTGTTTGCTGAGGATTCCAGCCCAGAACCGTCTTTGCCTTGGTCGGATCTCCGAGGAGGTTGTCAACATCTGTCGGACGGAACCACGCCGGATTGACACAGACCAGCATTTTTCCGTTGGCGGCATCGTATCCCTTTTCGTCCAGGCCGCTGCCTTCCCAGCGAACGGTAAAGCCGTTGGCGGCAAACGCCCTTTCGGTAAAATCACGCACGGTATGCTGCACGCCCGTGGCTATAACAAAATCGTCCGGCTGCTCCTGCTGCATCATCAGCCACATACATTCCACATAATCCTTAGCGTAGCCCCAGTCGCGCAGGGAATCCATATTGCCCAGTTCGAGATGATCCTGCAGACCTTCCGCAATGCGGCCCGCCGCAAGAGTGATCTTCCGAGTGACAAAATTCTCTCCTCTGCGCTCGGATTCGTGGTTAAAGAGAATTCCGTTGACGGCGAACATGCCGTATGCCTCACGGTATTCCTTAATCATCCAGAAACCGTACTGCTTGGCAATGGCATAAGGGCTGTAAGGGTGAAAGGGCGTGGTTTCCTTCTGAGGCACTTCCTCCACCTTGCCGTACAGCTCGGATGTGGAGGCCTGATAGATTCTGCATGTCTTTTCCATGCCGAGAATTCTGACTGCCTCCAGGATGCGCAGCACGCCTATGGCGTCCACGTCGCCGGAATATTCAGGTACGTCAAAACTCACCTGGACGTGGCTCTGGGCAGCGAGATTGTATATTTCATCGGGTTTTGATTCCCTGATAATCCTTATAATGGAGGTCGAATCGGTCAGGTCGCCGTCGTGCAGTCTGATCCTTGTCAGAAGATGCTCGATGCGACGGGTGTTGGCAGTGGAAGCACGACGGGTGATGCCGTGTACCTCGTAACCCTTTTCCAGCAGAAATTCCGCCAGATAGGAGCCGTCCTGTCCCGTAATGCCTGTGATCAACGCAATTTTGCTCATTTAACATTTTCCTCCGTATGACTTATTGGTCATTTCGTAATGATTGCACCTTGTGCGATATATATATCAACGAATTATTAATCCGGCAATAAAATATCTATCCATTTTTTCTTCAGCCGAGGGAAGG
>CAMHJC010000130.1 GCA_946185345.1 uncultured Clostridia bacterium | reverse complement strand
CCTCGGCAGGAGCTTCCTCGGCGGCAGGAGCTTCCTCAGCGGCAGGAGCTTCCTCAGCGGCAGGAGCTTCCTCAGCAGGAGCTGCTTCCTCGGCGGCAGGAGCTTCCTCAGCGGCAGGAGCTTCCTCAGCGGCAGGAGCTTCCTCAGCAGGAGCTGCTTCTACAACGGGAGCGGCAGCTTCTTCGGTCTTGCCGGCGGAAGCGATGGCGGTTGCCGCAGCGGCTGCGGTTGCAACGGCGGGAATGACATCGCTCTGCGCCGCTTCGGGTGCGGCTGCGACGGCAGCGTCGTCAATGCAGATGTTGGGCAGTTCCTCAAGAGTGAATGCGCCGTCCGCAAGAGCCTTTGCCTTCATCTTGTAGTAGGCTTCCACAAATGTTGCCTCCATGTAAGGCTCGAGATAAATACCGAGCAGACCGCAGGTGCAGATCGTACCGAGCATCCAGAGGATAAAGGACAGACCCAGCACAAAGAGGTGCCACTTGTTGCCCTTGGTCATTGCCTTGGAAATCTGGAAGGCTCTCTTGCTCTTGATGGAGGGATTCTCGGCGAGAATGTAGGGAACCATGCTGTACTGGAAAATCTTGATGATGCCCGGGATGATGAGCAGGCAATAGAAGAACAGGACTTTAATTGCCATCCAGATCAGGATAAGACCGATTCTAAAGAACTTCTTGAGCGGAACAAACAGCTCGGTGAAGCTTGCCTTGCCGCTTCTGCTGATCTGGAAGAATCTGATCAGGCCGATCGAAAGCGGCGCAAGGAAGAAGCAAGAGAAAAGGCTGATGCAAAGGCTGTAAATAGTAAATGCGGGGCCGAATGCCTCGTTGAGTTCGGCACTGACCTTTGCGTCAACGGGGCCGTTCTGCAGATTTGTCAGAACTTCCTCGTACTGGAATGCTTTGCCGCCTGTGCATGCGTTGAAAATCAGGAATGCGCAATAAACTACCGCACATCCGATCAGGCTGACAATAACGATTGCCAGCAGGTCTTTCCAGAAGCTGCGTTTGAGAGCAGCTTTAGCGTTGGTCTTGAGTTCTTTTCTTGACCATTTCCACATAAAAAAACATCTCCTTAAGTGTTAAGTATTCTGATTCAGATCTGATCAAAAAACTTCTGAAATACATGGGGAATTCGCCCGGGACATTCGCTGTTCAAGTATATATTAACAAATTTGTAGCAATTTTGCAATGGCTTTTTTATATTTTTCGAAGATTTTGTTAATATTGAACATATAATGCTTATGCGTTTTTACATTCTGTAAAATGCGTTTCCCGTGAATGTCTCCTTAAGAAAACAAACCGTTGTCAATCGAAAAAAATGATTCGCCTCCGCATCGCACGGCAGGAACAAAAGAGGATTATCTTCACACGGATTACCGCCTGACAGCCGGCAGGGGAGAAAGCAAATATTAAAATTTCGTAAAAATGATTACAAAATGTTGACAAAATAGTAAAGAGAGTGTTATAATTACCACTGTATTCTAAGGAAAGGCTGATTCGGCGTTTCCCAAAAAAAATATCGGAGGTAATGACTATGAAAACAAAGATGAAAAAGCCGGCAGCTGCTTTGATTGTGGTCATTCTCATGTTTACGATGATGCCGCAGGCCACTGTATTTGCGGCGGCCAACCGCATCAGGAATGAGGTTCTTGTTTACGACTTCCTGGTAGGCAAACTCGGCCTGAACACCGCCGCGGCATGCGGAATTCTGGCGAATATTGAGTGTGAGTCGGACTTCGATCCTCTGCTGGTCAGTGACGGAGGCCACAGCCTGGGACTGGTTCAGTGGAATACCGGCCGCAAAACAGCCATGATCAATTACTGCAATAATAACGGCTACAATTACAAGACGGTTGCCGGCCAGCTTCAGTATCTCAAGTATGACCTGACCGTCAATTACAAGGACATTTACAATTACATGCTCAAGGTGGAGAATTCCAAGTCGGGCGCGTATGAAGCCGCCTATCACTGGTGCTTTTATTTTGAAAGACCTGCCAACAAGGCTGCCAAATCGGTGCAGAGAGGCAATCTCGCCAGGGGGAGATATTCCGCTCAGGGCGGCAAGGTCATCAACACGACAAGCGCGTTTGATTTTGACAATTACAGGATCGGCTTCACACGCACCCTCAAGGTCAGCAGTGAATATATGAAGGGCCTTGACGTCATGTATATTCAGATCAGGCTCGGCAAGCTGGGCTATGCTATCGATATCGACGGCTATTACGGCAAAGGCACCGCCGCCGCGGTCAGACAATTCCAGAGCGGTCACGGACTGGACGCCGACGGCATCTGCGGCAAGCTCACATGGGATGCGATTGTCTCCGCTTCCGGCAGCGGTCTTTCTTCCGGCTCGGTTGCGATCACTTCGCATCCGGCCAGCGTAACGGTCACTTCCGGCGACTCGGTCAGATTCACCGTAAAAGCGACCGGTTCCGGTCTGAAGTATCAGTGGTACTACAGGAAGGCCGGCGCGTCCGGCTGGAGCCTGTGGGAGAATCACACGACAGCTTCCACCGCCGCCGTGTCCAATGACACATGGAACGGCATGCAGGTAAAGTGCGTTGTCACCGACGGCAGCGGCAAGACCGCCGAGTCCAAAGCCGCCACCGTGACGTTGAAGCTTCCTCTTTCGATCATCTCGCAGCCGGCTTCTGTCACCGCCAATGTGGGAGATGTCGTGAGGTTCACCGTGAAGGCAAGAGGTACCGGCCTGAAATATCAGTGGTACTATAAGAAATCCGGCGCCTCCGAATGGAGCAAATGGAACGATCATATTACAGCGACTACCACCGCCACGGTCAACGGCACATGGAACGGCATACAGCTTCGCTGCGTTGTCACCGATGCCGGCGGCAGCAAAGTCACTTCCAAATCGGCGACAGTCACCTTCGCTTCAGTGGTGGCAGTCGGCTGAAGCCTTACCGATTGATCTGTCTTACTTATTACTCAGGCAACTAAATATTGATAATAAAAAGAAAAAAGCAAGTGCGCAGCGCCAATAATGGGAGTCCAGGGGGGCCACTGCCCTCCTGGCCCGTCCAGGGCGGAGCCTTGGCGGGAGCGTGAGGGCAGCGCCCTCACGAGCGAAGCGGAGCTGAGCGAGCAAAACGCACTGGGAATAGCAATGCAGTCAGGCGAATACGCAAAAGGCAAAAACCAAAAAAATCCTTCCCTCGGCTGAAGCCTTACCGATTGATCTGTCTTACTTAACAGCCAATGATCCGGCAGCGGCGCGTCTCCTATGTGAGATGGCGCCGCTGCTTTTTTTGTTGAATTGGAATGACAAATGCGGAAAAAAAATTAAAAAAAAGACTTGCAAAATATCAGAAGATATGGTATAATACTCCAGAAATTCGCACGCCGGGCTGTGAAAGATTCGGTGCGGGCTTTTTTGTCCGTCTTTTTTTTCATTTGCCTAAATTTTTATTTTTTTATGTTCTGCACTTAATTATCATGGCAGACATTATTTGCACTGGGCTTAAAGCATCGGCGGAGGTATTAACCGGGAGGAATTTTCACTATGGCAGTAGCATCTATGAAACAGCTGCTTGAAGCAGGCGTCCACTTCGGACATCAGACCAGACGCTGGAACCCGAAAATGGCTGAGTACATTTTCACCGAGCGCAACGGCATCTACATCATCGACCTTCAGAAGACGGTCAGAAAGCTCGACGAAGCCTACATGTTCGTCAGAAGCGTAGCCGAGAACGGCGATTCCGTTCTTTTCGTCGGAACCAAGAAGCAGGCACAGGAGTCCATCAAAGAGGAAGCTCTCCGCTGCGATTCCTACTTTGTCAATGAGAGATGGCTCGGCGGTATGCTCACCAACTTCACCACCATCCGCCGCAGAATCGCTCGTCTCAACCAGCTCAACACAATGGCGACCGACGGCACTTTTGAGAGACTCCCCAAGAAGGAAGTCATCAAGTTCAACCTCGAAATCGAGAAGCTCGAGAAATTCCTCGGCGGCATCAAGAACATGACCAAGCTCCCCGGCGCACTCTTTATCGTTGATCCCCGCAAGGAGAAGATTGCCGTTTCCGAGGCAAAGAAGCTCGGTATTCCGGTGGTAGCCATCGTTGACACCAACTGCGATCCCGACGACATCGATTATGTTATTCCCGGCAATGACGACGCCATCCGTGCCGTCAAGCTGATTTCTTCCGTCATCGCCAACGCCATTATCGAAGGCAGACAGGGTGAGCAGTCCGAAGCTGAGGCAGAGGCTGTTGAGGCTGAGGAAGCAGCAGAGTAATCCGGAATCATCCGTCTTTTTAACGATAAAATCAATCTTATTCAGGAGGAATTTATTATGGCTTTTACAGCTGCTGATGTTAAAAATCTGAGAGAAATGACCGGCTGCGGCATGATGGATTGCAAAAAGGCACTCACCGAAGCAGACGGCAATATGGATAAGGCTGTTGACATTCTCCGTGAGAAGGGTCTTGCCGCTTCCCAGAAGAAGGCCGGCAGAATCGCAGCCGAGGGTACAGTTTACGCCCTGGTTGAAGGCAACACCGGTGTTGTCATCGAGGTCAACGCGGAGACCGACTTCGTTGCCAAGAACGCTGAATTCATGGCATTCGTTGACACCTGCGCAAAGACCGTTATCGCTGAGGATCCTGCGGATGTCGACGCTCTGCTCGCATGCAAGGCTGTCGGCAGCGAGATGACAATTGACGAAATGCTCAAGGAGAAGATCCTTGTTATCGGCGAGAATATCAAGATCCGCCGTTTCGAAAAGTACGAAGGCGCTGTTGTCACCTACATTCACGGCGGCGGCAGAATCGGCGTCATGGTTAAGTTCGACACAACCGACGAGGTTGCCGCCAAGCCCGAATTCACCGAGTTCGGCAAGGACGTTGCCATGCAGATCGCCGCTCTCAATCCGAAGTACCTCGCTCCCGAAAATCTGCCCGCAGAGGAGCTGGAGAAGGAAAAGGCCATTCTCATGGAGCAGATTCACAACGATCCCAAGAACGCAAAGAAGCCGGCTAAGATCATCGAGGAGAAGATTCTCCCCGGTCGTGTCAACAAGCTCTTTGAGGAAATCTGCCTTGTCAAGCAGGCATTTGTCAAGGACGGCGACATCAATGTGGAGACCTATGTGGCCAACACCGCAAAGGCTCTCGGCGGCGATATCAAGATTGTTTCCTTCGTGCGCTTTGAGAAGGGCGAAGGCCTTGAGAAGAGAGAAGACAACTTCGCCGATGAAGTTGCCAGCATGATTAAGTAATCATTTTCCAGGGCCCCCCAGTTTTTTCCAATACCATCAATGAATCCCATTCCTGTAGATACCGATGTATCGGCGGCAATGGGATTTTTTGTATTCCGGAAGGGAAAGGGATGTTTTTTGCGTGCCGGGCCGGATGGTGAAAGAGAATGCCTGCCATTTTTCGGATATTCTCTTTGCGGGAGCTGTCGCTTGGCCTATGGGAGGAGTACTTAATACTAATTTTCGGCAATAAAATATCTATCCATTTTTTCTTTGGTTTTTGCCTTTTGCGTATTCGCCTGACCCCGTTTTACTCTTAGTGCCTGTTCAGTATCTCCGCGTGTGCGGATGGCGAAGTCAGATTTTTCGCCAGATG
>CAMHJC010000129.1 GCA_946185345.1 uncultured Clostridia bacterium | reverse complement strand
CTGCCCCCGGACCCCTGCCAAGAGGGCAGTGGCCCCCTTGGATTCCCACGCTCGCTTGGGTAAAAAACTCGCTAGTTAGGGCGCTGCGCTGCGTGGCGAGCCAGTGCATAGCCTATGAACCCTTCCCGTCACCCCGTTTGATGGTGCCTCATTCCGACCGCGGCGCACACAAAATCGGCAGGCAGATAGCCGCCCGCAAGCAGCGCAGATTCCCCCGGATGTCGCCCGTCATGCGCGAGCTCTACGGCAGGATGATGACGCCCTTTATGAATGTGCAGCATGAATATGACAAGGGCTTCTACACCTCGGACAAGTGCGTCGGCTGCGGTCTGTGCAGCAAAATCTGTCCCTGCAGGAACATCACGATGACCGATAAGCATCCGGTCTGGAATCACAGCTGCATCGGCTGCAATGCCTGTGTGGTCTATTGTCCGTCCAAGGCGATCATGTTCGAGACGCCGGAAGCCTACCGGAATCTGGACAACGCCATCTCACGCCGTCTCGGTCTTCCCGACAAGCGAACGAGATATCACAATCCCCACATCGCCGCCAAGGATTTGATCGCAAGCGGAGAGGAAGTGCCTTCCAGCAAATAAGCGGCGGAGAGATTCGATGCCGCATTGTTTTTCATATCACCCGATAAGGCATTGGCAGGATCAGCGCTGAACGCAAAGCAAGACCTGCCGCACTGATACACAGTGAGGCAGGCCTTTTGAATGACATTGACAACAAAGCAGCAGGGAGAGTATTTGTGTGAATAATGTGAATAAAGAAAATAAGATACGCAGGCAAATCAGATTTTACGGCGCCGTGCAGGGAGTCGGCTTCCGCTACCGGGCATGCTGCGCCGCCGATTTGGTGGGCGCCACCGGCTGGGTCTCCAATGAATACGACGGCTCGGTTCTGATGGAGATACAGGGAACCGAGCAGCAGATTGACTCGGTCATCCTGATGATTGAAAAAGGCACCTATGTGCGCATTGAGAACATGTCTGTCAAAACCGTTCCGGTCGAGGAAGGCAAATACTGTTTTCACGAGCGGTGAAAGGCCTGTCCGCCTTTACCGGCTGAAAAAGCGGCAGAGCCTGTCTCTGTAGTCGGGCGCCGTATCATAGGCGGCGTGTCCGAAGCCTTCGTACATATACGTTTCAAAATCAGGCCTTTTGCCGAGTTTTTTTGCGATCAGGGCGGTTCCCTCGGGGCCGATCACTTCATCGTCAAGCGAACCGATGGCAAGCACCGGACACTGAATTCTTTTCAGCCGCCCGGTGGCATTGAATCCCTTAGAGCCGCCGGCGAGAATGGCAAACCGCTCCAATTCCTCATCGGTTACCGTTTTTCCGGCCGACGCAAGGCTTTCCCGGAACTGCTCAAAAACGCCGGACGGGTAGAGCTTCCGGCCGAAGGCCAGATACAGACCGACGCCGTCTTTTCGGGCGGCAAGCTCCATCCAGTTTTTCAGCGCTCTGTACCTTTTGGCGCTGATCCGGGGCGAAGTGGAACCGAGCGCCAGCCTGGCGATGAGGTCGGGCGCTCCGGCGGCGATTTCCATTGCTATCATTCCGCCCTGAGAGGCCCCGAAGAGGTGGATATCACGCAGGCCCAGCGCCCGGAAGGCTTCGGTTGTGTCCTGCGCCATCTGTCTGATGCTGTAGGACGGCGGAAGCCGCAGGCGTCTGTCAAAGACATACACGGTAAAATCCTTTGTCATTACCTCGTACTCGGCGGCCACCGAATCGGCAAAGCCCATGACGCTCTGCACGCTCAGTCCCGGCAGAATCACCATTGTCTTTTCTCCGCCGCCGAACCGAAAGTAATTCATCTCAAAACGGTCGGTTGTTACCTTTTCCACGGATATGCTCATTGTCTGATCACCTTTCAATATCGAAATAATCTCTGAATCCACTCCATTATACCACACCGGGCGGATTTTGAAAAGGAGGCGGCGGAAATATTATTTCCTGATCAACAAAAAAACAAAAAAATAAAGCCGCAAAACAACAAGGCTGCCCTTCATTCCTGCCGTGAGGAATGGCGGACAGCCCTGTTTCTTCAGGAACCTGATGAATGGCGTTATTTCTCAGCGCACATGGCGTCGCATTTGGTCGGCTGCACCGTGCCGAAGGGATGATGAGGCGGCGCATAAATGGAATACACCTTGAGGGGTGTGTTTCCGATGTTGATGAGATTGTGCCATGTTCCCGCAGGAACAATGACGGCGCAGCCGCTGCCGGCTTTTCTGCGGCAGTTCATCTGATTTCTGCAGGGACCTGTCACCGCAAGGGCGTTTCCGCTCTCGATGCGCAGGAACTGGTCGGTGTCGCAGTGAACTTCCGCGCCGATGTCTCCGCCGACCGGAATGCACATAAGCGTAACCTGGAGATATTCGCCCGTCCAGAGCGCCGTTCGGTAATTGCGGTTGGCCTTTGTCGCACATTCGATGTCAACGGCCGCCGGCTTTGCGCCCAGATCCCTGACGCACAGCTCACGGCAGTCCCGTCTGTTGTCATTCATATTCATATTCATACCTCCCGAGAATGTCTCTCGTTATCATGGTATGAAGGGCCGGGCGGATGGTGACAAACAATTCGCCTGCGGCATATCATAAAGACGGGGTGATTTTTGGATATGATGAATCCCTGTGAACTGACCGCCGCCATTACCGCACTCGCCAATGCCATCAGTCTCAGGCTGTCGGCGGAGGAGCTGAGCCTTCTCGGCGCGGCACTCAATCAATTGGGCGACACGCTGGCGACTTTTGCCGCCGGAAAGAGCATCCGGGAAAAAAACGGCGGAAACGAATCATAAACCGCCTTCTTTTGTCAAATACTATTGCCGGAACAGAATGACAAAATTACGACAGGGAAGTGCGGATATGGAGATTACAAGGGTTATTCTGACGTCACTGCTGTCGGCGGCAGTGCTGTTTATCATCGCCAAGATTCTCGGCCACAAACAAGTGGCGCAGCTGGATTTTTTCGATTACATCACCGGCATCACCATCGGCTCGATTGCGGCGGAGCTTGCCACCGAACTGGAGGAGCCTTTGAAGCCGCTGACTGCCATGCTGGTTTACGGCACAGTGGCGATCACTCTTTCGGTCGTTTCAAGCAAACTGCCCCGCACACGCAAGTATATCAACGGCACGCCGACCATTATTTTGGACAACGGCAGGCTCTATCGGGACAATATGAAAAAGGCCAAGCTGGAACTGAGCGAATTCATGATGATGTGCCGCCAGCTGGGATATTTCAATCTGAGCGACATTCAGACCGCCGTATTCGAATACAACGGGAGACTTTCCGTTCTGCCGGTCAGCGGCAGGCGTCCGGTGAATCCCGATGACATGCATCTCTCGCCGCCGCCCGAAACCATCTGCGCCGAGGTCATCATGGACGGCAGGATTATGGGGGAAAATCTGCGCCGCATGGGACTTGATGACAGGTGGCTTTCCAGACAGCTGCGTGAGCAGGGATTCAGAAACGCCGGGGAAGTATATCTCGGCGTGTGCGACAGAAATCATCAGCTCACGCTCTTTAAATACGAATAATTCCCTGCCGGCGGGGCCGCTTTCTCCAAAAAAAGCATTTTTCCGAAAAATCTTCAGACATTCTTCAGACGGATGTGGTATAATGACGGTATAACAATCAATCGCCCAGGGAGGTACCATGCAGATGGAAAACGTCAATTCTACCAGTCCGGCCGTCACCGGGGAAACCGGCGAAAAGGAAAACCGGAAAGCCGCCGG
This sequence comes from uncultured Clostridia bacterium, assembly GCA_946185345.1. Lineage (GTDB taxonomy): Bacteria > Bacillota > Clostridia > Oscillospirales > Acutalibacteraceae > RUG762. The sequence goes on along the minus strand of CAMHJC010000129.1, from coordinate 1,913 downwards.
TCAAAAACCGTCCGGCAAAAAAAAGAGAGGCATCCTCAGACTGTTCCTGCGAATCATGGGTGTCATACTGCTGCTGCTGCTGGCAGCCGCCGTCACGCTCGCAGTCATTCTCTGGGGACGCATTGCCACTGCCGCCAGCGTCAAAGAGGTTGACAGGGATATCTACACCGTCAATTATCAGCAGGATTACTGTCTGGACAAGGCGCTTGAGTACGGCATCAAGGATCAGAATGATCTGGTGGATTTCATCTCGAAGGAATTGTTTTTCGGGCTTGCCGACGGCAGCAGCGTTCAGCCGCCGCATTGCAGCGCCTTTTTCACCCGGACGCCTGAGGGAGAATACATCTATTGCAGAAACGCCGACATGAAGGGCAGCACCGACGCGGTGATCGTCTATACGCATCCCGGCGGCGGATATGCGTCCTATTCCATTGTGGCTCCTGCCGCCCTGAACGTGGGAAGGAACTACGGATTTCCGACAACGAGCACGACAGGCAGAATTCTGCTGCTGGCGGCTCCGTATCTCGCCATGGAAGGCATGAATGAAAAGGGGCTGGCGGTTTCGGTTCTGTCCATTTCCGCGCCGGAAAGACACCCCGACACCGAGAAGCCGGATATCATGACCAATGTGTCGGTGCGCATGCTGCTTGACCGTGCCGCCACGATTGACGAAGCGGTGGACATGCTGGCGAAATATGACAATCACTCCCTGCAGGGGGAGGACAATCACCTTTTCATCTCCGACGCAAGCGGCAGGTCGGTGGTGGTGGAATGGCAGAACAGCGTGATGAATGTGATTGAAACCGACGTCTGCACCAATTTTGAGCTTTCTTCGGGAGTGACCGAGAACCGGTGCCGGCGATACGACACCATTCGTGAGCAGCTTGCGGACAATCCCGATCCTACCGCCGACGAGGCCTTTGCCATTCTGAAATCTGCCTGTGTCTACGAATCGGTTTACACGGTATGGTCTACGGTATATCATCCCGCCGATTTTTCGATAGACATTGTCTACGGCCGCAGATTCAGTGATGTTCATCACCTCACCCGGGACGATTTTTAATACTAATTTTCGGTTGAAAGTAGACAATTATTTGCGAGAATATTTTGTGTCCTGCAAGGAATAGCTGTCGACTCGTCGACAGCAGGACGACGGCAGGCTGGCGCCTGCCTAGGACGATGACGCCGCAGGGCGCAAAGGAGGCCGCAAAGAAGGTCTGATTTTAGCCGAAAATTAGTATAAAAGCTGATTCTTAATCATTAAAAATATAAAAAAAGCAAGGCTGCCTTGTGCTTCTCTCAACGGAGCATAAAGCAGCCTTGCCGTGTTTCGTCGGTGATCGGTACGGCGGAAGGAGCGGAATTACCGGTGACGGCCGCAGCCGTCCTCACCGCAGACCGTTCTTTCTCCGTGGCCGTGATGATCGCAGGTCGGATTGTCATTCTGCCTCAGTGAGCCGGAAAGATAGGCTTCCACGGCGCTGTCTGCGCTTCCGGCGTTTCCGCCGAAAAGCTGGATGCCTGCCTCACGGAGGGCCGACTGTGCGCCGGCGCCGATGCCTCCGCATATCAGCACATCGGCCTGGGCCATGCTGAGAAAGCTGACCAGCGCACTGTGTCCGGCGCCGTTGGTGCTGATCAGGTGGGCGCTTGTGACCTTGCCGTCCTCGACGTTGTAAATCCTGAACTGTCTGGTCTTGCCGAAGTGACCGAATATCTGCCCGTTTTCATACGGTACCGCAATTCTCATAATGCTGCTTCCTTTCGGGGCGGTCTTTGTGAGCGCCGCCATGTGATTGATAAGTCCACATTTATGATACCACATATCTGCCCGGACTGTCAACGCCATTGAGTGAGAAATTATTAATCCGGCAATAAAATATCTATCCATTTTTTCTTCAGCCGAGGGAAGG
>CAMHJC010000128.1 GCA_946185345.1 uncultured Clostridia bacterium | reverse complement strand
TTCCCTTATTTTACTCCTTTTTTGCTCTTTTGTAAAGATTCTAAACAGGCTCTTATAAATATATATAAAAAAAATGTAAACATCGTTGCATTTTCGATAGTGTTATGGTATAATCAAAACAATTGCATTTTGGAATAATGGCCGAACTGGGGTTTTGCGGCGGAAAATTGTCAATCCTGTTCGTTCGGATATGTCATGAAAGGTCGGTGATGGCAGATGGAGAAAACAATTCATAAGGTGGATAAGTCTGCCATTCCCACTGTCAATATCCTGGGTGTGGAAATAGCGGATATTAATATGCCGTGGCTGATCAGTTTTACCGAGGAAAATTTAGAAAAACTTGGCGGAGACTACATTTGCGTTGCCAATGTACATACAACCGTAAAGGCCTATGAAGACGAAACCTATCGCACCATACAGAACGGCGGAATCCTTGCGATTCCTGACGGAGGGCCGTTATCCACTGTCGGGCGCAAACGGGGCGCGGTTCAGATGTCCCGCACCACAGGGCCGGATTATATGGAAGAGATTTTCAAAATATCCGCCGGCAGGGGATACCGTCATTATTTCTACGGCAGCACGGAGGAAACCCTTGTCAAGCTTCGTAACAACCTGGTGGACAAGTATCCCGGGATCACTGTTGCGGGCATCTATTCTCCGCCGTTCCGTGATCTCAGTGAGCAGGAAGATGATGAGATCGTCCGGATGATCAATGATACCTCTCCGGATTTTATCTGGGTAGGATTGGGCGCTCCCAAGCAGGAAAAGTGGATGGCGGCTCATCAGACACGCATGAACGGACTGATGGTCGGCGTGGGCGCCGGATTTGACTATATGGCGGGCAATATCAACAGAGCGCCTGCCTTTATGCAGAATCACAGTCTGGAGTGGCTCTACCGTCTGATACAGGATCCCAAAAGACTGTTCAAGCGTTATCTTGTGACCAACTCCAAATTCATCTGGAACGCCGTAATAAGAGGAAAGTGATCAACATCATACCGTCAGCCAAGCAGAACAACGGTTCCCGGAAGCAGAAAGTCCTTCTTATCCACAACTATTATCAGATTCCCGGCGGAGAGGATACCGTTGTCGCCAATGAAAAAAAGCTGCTGGAAGACAACGGACACGAGGTTATCCTTTACACCCGCAGCAACAACGAGATAAAGAGCATGGGCCGGCTGAAAAAGCTCATGCTCCCTTTTATGGCAATCTACAATCCCCGTTCGTCAAGGGATGTCAAAAAAATCATTCAAACCGAACATATCGACATAGTTCATGTCCACAATACCCTCAACCTGATTTCACCGTCCGTCTATTATGCGGCGGTCAGATGCGGCGTTCCGGTGGTGCAGACGGTGCATAATTACCGCTTCATCTGCCCGAACGCCATGCTCTACCGCGGCGGCGAAGTCTGCGAGGACTGCGTGGAAAAGGGCCTTGGCTGCGCAGTCAGGCACGGCTGTTACAGAGACTCAAAGGCACAGACGCTCATTCTTGTCATCAGCTCGATGATTCACAGGGCCACCGGCATTTACGGCAGGATGAACTTCATCTGTCTGACCGAATTCAACAGACAGAAGCTCCTGCTTATCAACAAAAAGAAAACGATCATCGATCCTGCCCGGGTGTTTGTAAAGCCTAACTTTACATTCTGACCCGGTGCGCAGGGACTTAATCTGAATTGTTACGTGGTGAGATCATGGGATTCATTTATGTCGGCAGGCTTGACGAATTAAAGGGCGTCAAGGTTCTTTTTGAAGCATGGAGGATAATGGGAGCGGATGCTCCCTTGCTTACTGTGTGCGGAAAGGGCGACCTGGAGGAATGGTGCGGCCGTCAGGCGCAAGGCCTGAATATCGAAATGAAGGGCTACGTTGAGCGAGAAGAACTGAAGCGGCTGATCTCCCAAAGCGATGCGCTTATTTTACCGACGCTGTTGTATGAAGGATTCCCGATGACTCTTACCGAGGCGTTTTCCTGCGGCACTCCCGTGATATGCTCCGATCTCGGCAACGCAGGCAGTCTGGTGGAGGAAGGCGTTACAGGCAGAAAATTCACGTCGGGAGACGCCCGGGCGCTGGCAGAGGCCGTGAGAAAGCCTTACGGCATGATGCGGGAAAATGTCAGCCGCGTCTATCATGAAAAATACACGCCCGACATGAATTATCGCCGTCTGGAAGAGATATATCTGGAGGTAGAAAATGCGAATCGGTCTTTTGGTTCTCAGCGTAGGAAATTTCGGAAATAAAGGGTTTTACAATCTTCAGGAGGTCGGTCTGGGTAAGGCTTTAGGCCGGGCGGGACATACGGTGGAGATTTACAAGTGTGTTCATAAAAACCAGGCCGAAAAAACCGAATTGATTGCCCCCGGTGTGAGGCTTCATTTCATCGGAGTCAGAACGCTCGGCAATAATTCACTTTTTTTATGTGAAAAAGTACTGGATCACACACTCGATGCGATGGTCTGTTTTTCGGATATTCAGCCGATGGCCGGCAGGGTCGGCCGATGGGCCGCCAAACACCGTATAAGGTTTATTCCGTATGTCGGCGTTACACACAGCACGAGCCGTTCGCCGATCAAACGGATTCTGATCAATTCCCTTGCGGGACTGGCTTACGCCCCCTACCGTAAAAGCGGCGTGCTTGTCAAGACAAATGCCGTAAAAAAAGAGCTGGAGAGTAAAGGCATCACCGATATTCAGGTTGCGCCGGTAGGAATCGACACCGACCTGCTTTGCAGCGATTACGATGTGCCGGCGGACGGTCTTCTGAAGGAACTGGGCCTTCCGTCCGGCATGAAATATATTCTCATGGTAGGCAGGCTGGAAAGCGACAGAAATCCTCTGGATGTGGCCGCCTTCTTTGAAAAGCTGCATTCCGTGGATGAAGATTACAGACTTCTCATTATCGGCAAAGGCTCACTGAAAGAGGCGCTTTCAGGCAGACTGGCCGAAAAAGGGCTTTCCGGGTATGTGACATGGATTGAGCGTGTGCCGAACAGCGAGATGTGGAAGTACTACCGCATTGCAACGGCACTGGTGAGTTTTTCGAGATCCGAGATATTCGGCATGTCAATCCTGGAGGCCATGTATTATGAGCTTCCGGTTTTTGTCATGCACGCTCCCGGTCCTGACGATATCATTGTCGATAAAGAATCGGGCTTTTTATTCTCATCGCCCGAAGAAATGGCTCCTGCCGTCGCCGGCGAAGGCTTCGGCGAGATTGGCAGGCTGGCGCATCGGCGTGTAACGGAGCGCTTTACGTGGGGCGATATGGTCCGGATCATCCAGGACCGGACAAATGACTGACGCATCGGTGGTGTGCGGTCATCAACGAGATTTTCGGAGGAAGGATATAATGTCACTTTATGATAAAATTATCGGCCGTGAGGAATGTCTGTCAGTCGTCGGTCTGGGCTATGTGGGAATGCCGATAGCAGTTGCGTTTGCAAAAAAAGGCGTCAGGGTAATCGGATTTGACCTGAATGAGGAAAAAATCGCGTTGTACAAATCCGGCGTCGATCCCACCTTGGAGGTCGGAGATCAGGCGATTGCGGAAACCACGGTGGAATTCACCTCCGACGAAAAGGATCTGCAGAGGGCAAAATTCCACATTGTCGCCGTTCCGACTCCGGTAAACGCCGACCATACGCCCGATCTCACGCCGGTCATAGGCGCGTCCGAGATTGTCGGACGCAACCTCGTGCCGGGTTCGGTCGTGGTGTACGAGTCAACGGTCTATCCGGGCTGCACCGAGGACGTGTGTATTCCTATCCTCGAGCGTCAGTCGGGCCTTCAGTGCGGCGTTGATTTTAAGGTCGGGTACAGTCCCGAGCGCATTAATCCGGGAGACAAGGCGCACCGTCTGGAAAATATCCGCAAAATCGTGTCGGGCATGGATCCGGAGTCGCTGTCGGTCATCCAATCGGTCTATGACATTGTCATAGAGGTCGGCACCCATCCTGTTTCCAATATCCGCACGGCCGAGGCGGTAAAGGTGGTTGAAAACAGCCAGCGCGACATCAATATTGCTTTTATGAATGAGCTGGCAATGGTTTTTGACCGCATGGATATCGACACCAATGAAGTGGTGGACGGCATGAACACCAAATGGAATTCACTGGGATTTCGCCCCGGACTGGTCGGCGGCCATTGCATAGGGGTGGATCCGTATTATTTTACCTATCAGGCGGAAAAGCTGGGATATCACAGCCAGATCATTCTCAACGGCAGAATCGTCAATGACAGCATGGGAGCGTATGTCGCCGATGCGGCGGTCAAAAAGATGATAGAAACCGGACAGGCTCCCAAAAAGAGCAAGGTGGTCATTCTGGGCCTTACCTTCAAGGAAAACTGTCCCGACACACGCAACAGCAAGGTAAGCGATATCATCAGACGGCTTGGCGAATACGGGATTTCTCCCGTGGTGGTCGACCCGTGGGCTTCGGCCGGCGAAGCCATGCAGGAGTACGGCATACAGCTCACTCCGCTGGAAGAAGTGAGCGATGCGGACTGCGTGATCATTGCGGTGGCGCACGACAGATTCCGCCGGATGCCGCTCAGGGAGATCAAGAGCCTCTTCAAAGACATCCCCGATGAGGAAAAGGTTATTATCGACGTCAAGGGTCTGTACAGAATTCAGGATCTCAATGCCTCCGGCGTTAAGTGGTGGAGGCTTTGATATGAAGGTGCTTTTGTGCGAGAGAAATCTGGGCGGTCACAGAAAAGTTTACCTGAAGTGGCTGTCTCAGATAGAAGGACTGGAGTTTTATTCATATGCTCCCGAAAACACCGGTTTTCCGGAGGACAGGTACTTCCCGTTTCCTGCCGGCAGCGATCTGAGATCATACAAGGAATATATTTCATGGGTCGGTCAGATCAGGCGGATCGTCAAACAAAACGGCATCGACGTGGTTCACATTCTCGACGGAGACAGTCTGATGCGCTATTTCGGGTACGGTCTGCATATGCCGGGCGGATGCAGAGTGGTGATTACCTACCATAATTTTTACTCCGGACTTGCCCGTAGGATAAGCTACAGACTGATGAATTCCGGACGGAACAACAGCTGCGTTGTGCATACCGGCACCCTTAAACGGCAGATGGAGTCGGCAGGACTGAAACAGGTGGCGCACTGCGAATATCCGGCCTTTGAGTTTTACACCATGGCCGGCACCGACCCGGCCGAATGTAAAAGGTCGCTGGGATTGTGTGAGGACATACCGGTGATAGGCATAGTGGGCGGCCTTAACAAATACAAGAATATTCTGCCCTTTCTCCGCATTCTTGGCCGGTGCGGAAAAGACTTTCAGCTCCTCATCTGCGGAAAGCCTTCCGAGGTTACCGGGCAGGAAATTGAGGAAGCGGTTGCGCCCTATCGGGAGAAGGTTCATCTCTTGCTCAGACTGCTGACAGACGACGAATACCGTGTAGCGATAGCGGCTTGCGACATTATTTATTCGATATACCGGCGTGATTTTCAGGGAGCAAGCGGTCCTCTGACCGACGGAGTGTGCTGCGGCAAGATGATTCTGTCGTCGGATCACGGCTCACTGGGAGAGATTACGGCCGATCATATGCTCGGCATCACGGCGGATGTCACTGATGAAGGCGATATTCTGGCCAAGACCGAATCGGCACTTGACGGGGCGCTTTCATTCAGATACGGTGAAAAGGCGGAGGCTTACAGAAACAGCCTCAAACCGGAAGCATTCATGGAAACATACAAACAGATTTATCTTGGAAAGAAAAAAACGCGTTGATTATTACTCCGGCAACTAAATATTGATAATAAAAAGAAAAAAGCAAGCGCAGC
>CAMHJC010000127.1 GCA_946185345.1 uncultured Clostridia bacterium | reverse complement strand
GGATTTGACGACAATCTTTCGGGAGACGGCTTCGACGGAGGATTTGACGACAATCTTTCGGGAGACGGCTTCGACGGAGGATTTGACGACAATCGCCCGGGGGACGGCTTCGACGGAGGATTTGACGACAATCGCCCGGGGGACGATTATTCAAACAATGAGGAGGAGGACGACTTCGGTCTTGGCTTCGGCAATCGCTCCATTTCCTCCGACCGACCGTCCTTCATGAATTCAAACGAAAGCAAGCCCTCAGGAGGCAGATTTAAAAAGAAAAAATAGTTTTTTCTATCCAAATATCATACCGCACAATGAGAAAAACGGCATTTATTCTTAACAAATGTCGTTTTTCCTCGCTGTAAGGGCTATTGTGTTTTATCATTTTGACACAAACAAATGCTTCATTCGGCAGGAGGTTTATTCAGTTGACAAACAAAAATGAAAGCACGCAAATCGGTTCCAAACGGCGCAGGCTCCGCCCGCAGGACATCTCCTATATTATGGAGGCGCTGCCTATTCCGCACGGCTGGAACATGAAGCAGCCTGCCGCAAAGGGCAGAGGAAATTTCAGGCTCGCCAAAGGCGTCATCCAGTTTGAGGACATCAAACTATCCCTGGCCGACAGACTGGCTCCCCAACAGGAGGAAGACGAACCGGTGATGTCACCCGTGGATTTCGACCCGGCGGACAGAATCCTCGGAAAGGATCAGAAACGCCGGATCCGCAACAGAGAAAGCAGCGTCGATCTCTTTGACCTGGAAAGGCGCATCAAGTCCGACAGTTCCATCAGCAGCGGCCGGTTTGAGCTGCGGGCCGATCAGAAGCTGACCTCCGCCAGGTACCGCAGCAAAAAGGAAGCCGAACGGATCAGGACAGGCCTGAACGACCGTGTGAAGCGCATTCAGTTCGGACTTTTTGAGGTGGCTGTCATCACCCTGTTTCTGGTGGTGATGGACATGCTTCCCCGTGTCGGCGTTCTGCTGCCCGGTATTCATTCTCCGGAAGGCTGCACCGTCATATATCTCACCCTGTCGCTCATCGGCCTCTGCTTTACCGGAATCATCATGTTCAGGGATATCATCGAGGGCATCAAAAGCATTTTCGCAAGGGATTTCAGCACGCTGACCGCACTTTCCGCCGCCATCATCGCCGAGTTCATTCACATAGCCTACATGCTGGCCACCGCATTGATCACCCGCAATCCTTCCGGATATACCTTCGCGGCGCCGCTCTGCTTTGCGGTGCTGATCTACATTATCAACCGGCTTTTGCATACATCGAGAGTCGCCAGAGGATTTGCCGTCGCCTCCAAGAGCGGCATTCACTGCGAAGTCATGGCGGCGGACGACAGCCCCATGGCCGCCGATCTCCGTCACGCCTCCGGCAGCAGCGGCGCAAGAATCGCCTATGTCGTCCGCACAAGGCATCTGTCCAATTACTTCACCAACGCATGCCGTGAGGACAGATGCAGCATCATGATGTCCCGCATCTATCCCGCCATCTTCATTATTTCGCTGGTCGCCGCCTGCATCGCGGCCGTCAGGGGCTTCTTCACCGGAAGCGACCCGGTGGATGTGGCCTTCTCGGCATTCTGCGCGGCAATGGTCATCGGAATTCCCATCACCGGTCTGCTCAGCCTGGAAATTCCCCTGAGCCGGCTCACCAGGTACCTTCGCCACAACGGCACACTGCTCACCGGCTGGAATTCGGTCGATAAATTCGGCAAAACCGACGCCTTCGCCATCAACACGACCGATCTTTTCCCCAGAGGAAGCATCCGGGTGCGCAAAAGCCTGGCCATCAGCGACATGGAGATAGAGGAAATCACTTCCGTCGCCGCTTCGGTGCTGATTGATTCGGGCGGAGCGCTTGCGGAAGTATTCAGCGAACTGATCCGTGACGAAGCGAGGATCAGACAGCGTGTGGACAGCATTACCTACGAAAGCGGCCTGGGCATTTCCGCCTGGGTCAAGGACAAAAAGGTGCTGATCGGCAACAGGGACATGATGGAGCTGCACCGTGTGCTGATTCCCGGCGGAGGTCTCGCCCGCCTGGACGAATTTGAGGCCATGCGCAGAAATGACTGTTTCCAGATGCTCTACGTGGCGGTCAACAACAGGCTCATGGGTGTCTACATGCTGGAATACAAGGCGGCCATGTCGGCCAGACAAGCCCTTCTGCATCTCATCGACGACGGCACCAACATCATGATCTACACCTGCGACGCCAATATTACCATTCAGCTCATCAAGTCGGTTTTCGATATTCCGCCCAGATTCATCTCCATCATGGACAATGAAGGCAGCAGCGTCTACGATTCGGTGACATTCAAGGTGACCGAGTCCCAGGAAGCGCTCATCGCCACCGACGGCGGACTCAAGTCGCTTTCCGAGGGCATACGGGTGGCGGTTCTGCTCAAGGACGTGGAAAGCATGGGTCTGATGATTCAGAGCATCTGCTTCGGTATGGGATTCCTTTTTGTGGCCGGACTCAGCTGCATCAGTCCTTATGCCATTGATTCGGTGCAGATCATCATCATGCAGCTGGTTTTCGTGCTGCTGTCCACCGTTACGGTGCTGAGATCGCTGTGACAGCGCTGATTCTTTACGGTCGCTATTGAGATTATGAGCCGAATGTGATATAATGGTTCCGTTATTCATCAATTAATCTCCCGCGGGCAAGGACAGGTCATCCGTTCCGCCATGCGGGAAAAAGGAGTTTTATTCAATATGAAATTAGGTATCGTAGGTCTGCCGAATGTCGGCAAAAGCACACTCTTCAACGCCATTACCAGCGCCGGAGCGCAGTCGGCCAATTACCCTTTCTGCACGATCGAGCCGAATGTCGGCGTGGTGGACGTTCCGGACAAACGGCTTGACAAGCTGGCGGAAATTTACAATCCCGAAAAAATCACGCATGCTCCGCTGGAATTCGTCGACATAGCAGGCCTTGTCAAGGGCGCCAGCAAGGGCGAAGGTCTGGGCAACAAATTCCTCTCCAACATCAGGGAATGTGACGCCATCGTGCATGTGGTGCGCTGCTTTGAAAACGACGACATCATTCACGTCGAGGGAAGCATTGATCCGGCGCGCGATATCGAAACCATCAACCTGGAGCTGATTCTCTCCGACCTGGAACTGGTGGAACGCAAAATCGACCGCTCCAAAAAGGCCATGAAGGGCGATAAGAAATTCGCCGCCGAGGTAGAATTCTTCGAGCGAGTGAAGGAAGTGCTGGAATCCGGCAAGTCGGTGCGCACGATGTCTCTCACCGAGGAGGAGCAGGAAATGCTCGCAACCGTCGCCCTGCTCACCAGCAAGAAGGTCATTTACGCCGCCAACCTCAGCGAGGAGGATTTCTCCGGCGACACCGTGAATCCTCATCTGGAGGTTGTCAAAAAAATCGCTGCCGAGGAAAACAGCGAGGTGCTGCCCATCTGCGCAGAGATCGAAGCCGAAATCAGCGGCATGGAGCCGGAGGAAAAACTTATGTTCCTCAGCGAAATGGGCCTGGAGGAATCCGGCCTTGACCGCCTGATCCGCGCCGGCTATCATCTGCTGGGCCTCATCAGCTTCCTCACCGCAGGCCAGCCCGAAGTCAGGGCGTGGACCATCACCCAGGGAACCAAAGCGCCTCAGGCCGCCGGCAAGATTCATTCCGACATCGAGCGAGGATTCATCCGCGCCGAAGTGATCGACTACGACAGCCTTATCGAGCTTGGCTCGCTGGCAGCCGCCCGTGAAAAAGGCCTTCTCCGCTCCGAAGGCAAGGATTATGTGATGAAGGACGGCGACGTGGTACACTTCCTCTTTAACGTATAATAATAAGACATTCTGTAAAATAAAATCATTTGCCGATTTTTTTGCTACCGAAAGTAGCAAAAAAATCGGCAAATGACAACTGCATTTGCTTGGAATTTCCTTCATTCTGCGGTACAATCAACGCAGAAACACAAGGGAGGTCATCAACAATGACATTTGCAGAAAAACTGAAATCCGCTCGCAAAGAAGCGAAAATGACACAGGAAGCCCTGGCCGAAAAGCTGGGCGTTTCCAGACAGGCCATCACAAAATGGGAAACAGACCGGGGCTTGCCGGATATTGAAAACATGATGATCATATCCAATCTGTTCGGCATCAGCGTCGATGAATTTCTCTCGCAGGAAATCAATACCGCCAAGAAACCCGGCTATCTTTATGCAAGCGTAACCGAGTACGACATTGACGGCAAAAAGAATTTTGACATGAAGCTGGGCGGCGCCCATACCATAGAATTCTGCCCGGCTGAGAGCGAAAAGCTCAGGATCATTGTCGGCAGCGACACGCTCTCCGAAGTCGCTTCCCTCATCAAGGTCAGGCTGGACGACAACAAAGGCCGCATCGACGTTGATGTAAACCGAAACAAAAGCCTTACCGAAGCCGACGCAAAGGAAGCTGTCTCTATCCGCATTATCCTTCCCTCGCAGTACCTGCGCGATCTGGAAGCAGAGGCCAACTGCTCCATGCTTTCGCTGAACGGCGTCAGCTGCGGCAGTTTTGAATTTGACGGCAGAGCGAACGATGTCGCATTGAATGATCTGACAGGACAGTTTGAGATCAATTGCAATCTGGATATGCGCATTGCCGCCAACAACGTCAACGGTTCCATCCATATCAATCAGCTGTCCGCCACATCTGTGATAACCCTGCCGGAAGGCGCCTGCTTCAGGACGCTGGTGAAGGGCATCGGCAATTCGGTTCATTACAAACGGAACGGCGCTGTCTGCGAGGATTTTTCGGACGCCGCCGCAGACAATCTCATCGAACTCAACGGACTCAAAAGCGAGCTTGTCATTGAGAGCGTAAAAGGAACGGTGAGATAACATGAGCAGTTACCAATACCGCCCGATCTGTTTTTATCTTACCGCTTTTGCGGCGACATGGTTCTTCTGGATTGCCGCTGTTTTTATAGGCAACGCTACAATATGTACCGTTGCCATGCTTCTTGGCTTGATTTCTCCTGCCGTAACCGCCATTATCACAGTATTCACGTCACGCAGCAAGGAACTCAAGGCCGATTTCAAGAGAAAAATTCTCGGATTTTACAAGCTCAGGCCGCTCAATCTTCTCCTTGCGATGGTTGTTTTCGCTTTGATCGTCTGCGCCAGTATTCTGCTCTCGACGCTGTTCGGTCAGTCTCTTGGGCAATTCGCCTTCACGGAGGATTTTTCCTTCACCGGAGCCGGTGTCGGTTCTGCGCTTCTCACCATACTGCTTGCCTCTGTGATTGAGGAAGTCGGCTGGAGAGGCTACGGCGAGGACTCCATCGCCCAATATTGCAGCTGGTTCAGGGAATCCGTCCTCTTCGGCTGCATCTGGGCCTTATGGCACCTGCCGCTTTTCTGGATCCCCGGCACCTATCACTTCGGACTGAGGGAACTCGGCATCGGATATATGCTCAATTTCCTTGTTTCGGTGGCGCCGATGGGATTTATCACCACATGGGTCTATGTCAAAAACGGCAGAAGCATGCTGGCGAGCATCATCTTCCACCTCTTTGTCAACTTCACGCAGGAGCGCATCGCCATGACGCCTGTCACCAAATGCGTGGAAACGCTGGTTGTTGTGATCGCCGCCGTTGTGGTCGTGACCACCAACAGGGATATGTTCTTTGAAAAGAGACACATCGGCAGACTTCCGATGGAATCCGCCGAATCATGAATTATTCGGATTTTGTGAACCTTTGACAGCATTCGCCGCCGGCTTATTCGCTTTGAATACAGCCGTGCGGCGGATTTTTTTGTGAATTCATACGGCAGATGAAAAATATTAATAAAATAATAAAAATGCTTGACTTTTATATTAATTTATAGTAGTATTTAGGCAAGAACACCGCAATAATGCGGTTCATACTAATTTTCGGTTGAAAGTAGACAATTATTTGCGAGGATATTTTGTGTCC
>CAMHJC010000126.1 GCA_946185345.1 uncultured Clostridia bacterium | reverse complement strand
ATCCTTCCCTCGGCTGAAGAAAAAATGGATAGATATTTTATTGCCGGATTAATATGTACATTTGCTTATATAAAATGACATGGTTTTATTGCATTTTATGCACGGATATGTTATTACTCCGGCAACTAAATATTGATAATAAAAAAAGCCTTCTCAAGGCAAAGTCCATAGGATACTCTTCAATTTGCCTGGTCGGAAAAAACAACAGCCGCAGAGCAATCCCAGAGGATTGACTGCGGCTGTTGTTTGGCTGCCATATCGTATTATACGCTGTCACGGCACGCTGCTACAGCGAATCATCCTATAAATAATCCGGACAATAAACATACCGTGACATATTTTCTATCATATCAAAGCCATCCCATTTAAAGGTCAGGTCCATTGTCTTTCCTACCGGGACTACTCTGTCGCCTCCGCGGAGTCCATGCTCAATCACAAATCCTTGAATCAGATGGCCGTCAATGCCATAATAGGATAAAGTCTGACAGGGCTTATCAATGATCGGAATAATATCATCAAGTTGGCTTGCATTATACTCAAAGAAATAGCCTCCGCCTAATTTATAATCCATTAACTCAGGGCTTAATTCATCAACATTGATTCGCGTTACCAGATTATCAGAATCCACTATGCTGACGCTTGTATTGACAGCGGCAAGCCGGCAGAACTGATCCAGTTTATCAATGGCCTGTATTTCTTTGAATTCATAATCTCTTTTAACCAGTTGTTTGACAGCACCCCAGAATTTCTCCTTCGCCTGCGGTATCTGACTTCCAAACCAGATTATGATTCTGGGTGATGAACATGCGTTTTGATCAATATAGTAAGTATCCGTATAAAATCCAGCCGCAAGCTTATCAATATCAGCAGTCATCACTGCGTCCGAATCAAGCAGCGCTATGCTGTGTCTGTCCGCAAAGGCCATCTCTATCGCTCTGGGAGGCAGTTTGGCGGCCCGAACCATATTGATTGTTCTGTTGCCGCCCCAGATAATGCGGACATCGCACATGGAGGAAATAAACTGGGTGATTTCTTCATCATGATCGTAACGGATCAGAATAAGATATTGCTCCATATCCTGAAATCCCTGAGAAAAAGTTTTGCGTAACGCATCCGTAATGATGGTAACCTGTTCAAAAGGCTTATTGGATACTCGGACAACATTGATATTACCCGCTAAAAGCGAAGATGTAAAAGAAACGGCAAAATTCACAGGAACATTGGAAGGGGCAATGTGAAAGGCCATTCCTCTGCCAACCTTACTGTCAACGTGCGGATAGTAATGATCCTTGATCTGCCTTAACGAAGCGTTGCGAATCCAAAACGCATATGAGGTGACATCGACGAAACCTCTGGTTCGTGGATCCTTTAGAAGATTTCTCGAAAATGCACCCATAAACTCAATGGTATGCTCTGCCCAAGTCGGCATGGCAGGCGTATGGGGTATGTTAAGCAACATATCCTTATTGCCGGTTAAGAATGTTATTTTATCAATATTTTGTAGCATATGTGTCACTGCATCCCCTCAGCTCAGCACTCTGGATTCTTCCCAATATCTTGATATATTTTCCCTTTCTGCCGCAAGGGCAGTCATCCTCGCCTAAGATAATTCCCTTGTCTTCTGTCAGGAGTGAGTGACCGGGATAGGAATGAGGCAGAACGGAAACGGTCTGAATAATGCCTTCCTCACCGATATCACACAAAGAAAAATCCTCCGGTCTTCTGACAAAAACATCAGAATAAATACTGGCATGAAGATGATGACATTCACATTCCGCGTAAATGCATCCCGTTTGTTCCACCATTCCGTAATGATCCAGGAAGTGAACAATACCAAATGTTTCATTCATACGCTTGTGAAATTCCTCCTGCGTAACGGAACTGGATATCAGTTTTTTCCATCCTCCGCCTGTCATCAGCCATCCGTTTGAAAGGTCAACCTTGGTTTCGCTGTTCTTTAATGCTTCAAATAAATGCTGCCAGACCATAAAGGTGAACCCGAAAATAAGAAATTTACTGTTGCCGTTCTTTTCGAGGAACTCGTTTAACGCCTCCATGTTAAGACTCATATCATCATTCAAAACATACGAAATTCTCCGGGCCATCACCTGAAGTCCGATGATAGCGGCGCCTCTGGCGGTGAACTGTTTGCGGTCTTTCATAACAGACGGGGTATCAATGACCATGATGGGAATTCTCTGTTTTCCAAGGTACTCACTGAGAATTTTGATCATCACCTTCTGCTGCATCATAGCTGTTTCCTTGTCGACAAATATCTTTGATACTGCCTGACCGGTTGTTCCGGAAGAAGTCATGATTTTAAATATATCTTCCCTCGGAATACTCAGCAAATCCATCTCTTTGAAAAGCCTCACCGGAAAAAAAGGAATATCCGATGCGTGCGCGACCTTTAATGGGTCATAGTTCATAGCTTTAAGAATATTGGCGTAAAGATTGCATTCTTTTCTGTGATGTTCCGTAAGGGCAAGCAGTTCTTTTGTCAAAAGCCTGTCCTTGTCTTCTTTGCACAGACCGTATGTGTCAAGAGCGTAAAAATCATCTATCATATGATTCTCCTCCCATATTCTTCTTTACTGTCTCGGCAACCTGAGGAGCGGTTATGCCAAACTGTTCCCAGATGTACTGAGTTGTACCGGCTTTCGTAAATGAATCAGGGAATCCGATAAAAATCTGCCTGGGAGTGTTATTTAAAGTAGCTTTGTACTCTGCCACGGCACTTCCCATACCTCCGATGATGTTATGCTCTTCCATCGTTACGATAAGCTTATGATTGTCAAAAAGCTCCTTGAGGGTTTCTTTATCAATAGGCTTTATGGTATGCATATTGGCCACTGTACAGGAAATACCGCATTCGCTCAGAATCTTAGCTGTTTCCAACGCTTCATGAACCATCAGACCGGTGCCGATCAGAGCGACGTCACTGCCTCGCTGAAGAATGCTGATTTTTTCCGGTTCAAACACATAGTTTTCATCATAAACCATCGGGCAGTTGGGGACACCGTTTAAACGAATATACATCGGACCGACATATTTTGCTGAATACTGAGCCATCGCGTATGCTTCCACACTGTCGGCGGCACTCATTACCGTCATGCCGGGAAGCGCTCTCATAAATGTAATGTCTTCACTTGCCCAGTGAGCAACGCCGGAACGGGCAGCAACTACACCGGCCGCTGTACCGATCAGCTTCACATTCAGATGGAGATTGGACAGATGCTGTCTTACATGTTCAAGATCTCTGACAGCGATAAATGACGCATACGTCGTAGCATACACAAGATAGCCTTCCATTGCCAGACCTGCGGCAATACCAATCATATTCTGTTCCGCAATGCCGACATTGAGAAACTTATCGGGGAAATTATTAGAAAAACGATCCAGATTTGAAAGCTGAGCCAGATCCGCAGTCAAAACCATCAGGTTATCATTTTGCTTAGCAATCTCCGGCATTGCATTGGCAAAAAAGGTGGCCCTTTGTCCCAGTCGAGACCACGATCTTATCTGTCCCTTTGTTATTGTCATAAGACTTTTCCTCCCATAAGATCGGCAAGTGCCGTATCATATTGTTCCTGAGTAATTGCCTTCTGATGCCACTCGGGTCTGTTTTCCGCAAATGACAGACCCTTGCCCTTTACAGTATCACATATGATGACATTAGGCACATCGTCTGCCGTCATATCAAATGCCCTTAACAAATCAGCAATATCATGTCCGTTGCAGTTGATTGTGTTGAACCCGAAGGAGGACATCTTGGCGCATAAATCTCCAAGCTGCATAACATCCTCGGTTGTTCCGTCATAACACAGATGATTTCTGTCTATTATAACGACAAGGTTACCGAGCCGGAATTGTCTGGCCGACATAAAAGCTTCCCAGATAGACCCCTCGTTAAGTTCTCCGTCGCCCATCAGAACGTAGACCTTGTAGTCCATGCCTTTCTTTTTGGCGCTGATGGCCTGTCCGACACCGACAGAAATGGCCATTCCCAGACTGCCTCCGGAATACTCAAGGCCAATTTCCGGATCGTACGGATATCCGATTAACCTGCTTCCGTTGACGGTATATGAACTTAAATCGCTTTCTTTAATATAGCCTTTTTCCACAAGCGCAGGAAAATGAGCGATGGTGCAGTGATTTTTGCTGATAAGGAGACGGTCTCTTTCAGGCCTGACAGGATCCTTTGGATCCACTCTCAGCACTTCACCGTATAATACGGCCATGATTTCCATGCAGGAAAATCCGCCGCCGATATGAGCGCCTTTGGCACCTGCTGAGAGCGCCATATCAAGCGCCATTTTTCTCATTCTGATCGACATTTCTTTTAGACGGGAAACATTTTCAAGCGAAGTATTTATACACATATTCTACCTCCATCAGCAATAAGAACCTGACCGGTAATAAAAGATGATTTGTCCGAAGCAAGGAACAAGGCACAGTTGGCAATTTCTATCGGATCAGCCTTTCTGTGCAGGCTGCTTCTTTCAAGTACCTTTTGTATTTCTTCTTCCGATTTATAGTTTCCCATATCCGTTTCGGTCAGTCCGGGCGCAATAGCGTTCACTCTGATTCCGTACTGTCCGACCTCATGGGAGATTGTTTTGGTTGCGTGAATCAAAGCCGCCTTGCTGGATCCGTACGCAAGATACCCCGGTGCGGTTTCAATGCCGCCGATCGACGACATATTGACGATAGCGCCGCTTTTTTGGCGCATCATGACACGAAGAACCATCTGAATAATCTGAATCTGAGCAAAATAATTGATTTGAAAGGTATCTTTTAATACCTTGAGCGGTGTCATGGTTGCTAATCCGCCATAAGAGACGCCCGCATTGTTAACCAGCACATCAATGGGCTTCTTTTCCTTGATAATTTCCTGGATTCCCTTTTTGACAGATTCCTCATCCGCCAGATCAAAGTAAATCGGTTTGATCCATACATGACATTCATCGGCCAGTTGATTCATTTCACTTAAAAAATCCTCATCTTCCGTTCTTACACAAGCCCATATGTTGGCGCCGTTCCTGGCAAACAGCTCAAGAATCACTCTGCCGATGCCTCGTCTTGCGCCTGTAATGATGATATTTTTATCTTTTAAAATCTGCTCATTCATTATTTAGCGCCTCCGTTTACGCATACCACGTGACCGTTAATCATACGAAGCTTGTCCGATGTCAATTCAACCACTACGTCCGCAATTTCAGAGGGTGTTAATTTTCTGCCAAGTGCGCTTCGTTCAAGCGGAAGCTGAGGATTGTCGCCTTCAAACACTGCGCTCATATCCGTATCAGTCAGTCCGGGCGCAACGGCATTAACACGAATACCAAGGGGGGCAAGTTCGGCCGCCAGTGAAGAAGTAAAAGCAGAAACCGCGGCTTTTGATGCGCCATAGATACTGTTTCCCACATAAACCTCATGTGCGGCGGTAGAAGATATATTGATAATTAAACCTGATTTCTGACGGCTCATTGGACGAATGGCCAACTGGCACATTTTCATTGTCGCAAAAAGATTTACTTCGTATATTTTTCTGATTTCTGTAAATGACGTCATTTGAAACAGACCCAGATGTCCGATCCCGGCCACATTCACAAGGACGTCTATTGGCAGATGCTCCTTCACGATGGCTTTGAATCCATTGACAATGGCCGTTTCGTCGCAAAGATCAAAGTCAACGATCTTTACCCAGTTTTGTTCAGTGGAGATTGAATCCGCCCACTTTTGTATATCTTCAGTTTTTTTTCTGCAGCAAGCCCAGACATTATCACCATTATGAATAAATGCTTCAACAACAGCTTTTCCGATTCCTCTGTTGGCACCTGTAACAATAACATTTTTGTTCATGATACACCTTCTCAATATTGAATTTATTTTAAATGCTTGACAAATACATATTTGAAATCCTCAAAAATATATCCGAATTGACTGTACGTGCGTACAACAGAAGGATTGTTGGAAGAAATAAAGGTATATAATTCTTTTCCGCCTAATTCCTTTACAATTTCAAGCT
>CAMHJC010000125.1 GCA_946185345.1 uncultured Clostridia bacterium | reverse complement strand
CCCCTTTGAGGGAATTTTCCAGCTCGGTCAGCTCGTGGTAATGGGTGGCAAAGAGTGCCTTTGCGCCGAGTTTCTTCTTGTCGGCAACATGCTCCAGCACGGCACGGGCAATGCTCATGCCGTCAAAGGTGGAGGTTCCCCTGCCGATTTCATCCAGCACCAGAAGGCTGTCGGCCGTGGCATTCTCGAGGATATAGGCGACCTCGTTCATCTCCACCATGAAGGTGGACTGTCCGGAAGCAAGATCGTCGGAAGCTCCCACACGGGTAAATATGCTGTCAACCACGCCGATTTCCGCACTGGAAGCCGGCACGAAACAGCCGCACTGGGCCATCAGGGTAATAATGGCCACCTGACGCATATAGGTGGATTTGCCCGCCATATTCGGGCCGGTGATAATGGCGACACGGTTGTCGCCGTTGTCGAGATAAACGTCATTCGGCACGAACTGCTCGTCCGAAACGGCTTCCACCACCGGGTGACGGCTGTCCTTAAGAATGATCCTGCCCGAAGTGTTGACGAGGGGACGTGTGTAATTGTTGCGCACGGCCACATCGGCAAAGGAGCACCACACATCAAGCCTTGCGACAGCGTCCGCAGTGACCTGAATACGGCTCTGACAAGCGGCCACCTTCTTGCGGATTTCTTCAAACAGTTCGTATTCCAGCTTGACGATTCTGTCCCTTGCGCCGAGGACTCTGCCTTCCATCTCTTTGAGTTCCTCGGTGATATAGCGTTCGCAGTTGGCAAGCGTCTGCTTGCGGATATATTCCTTCGGAACTAAGTCCTTGGAGGCGTTGGACACTTCTATGTAATAGCCGAATACACGGTTGTAGCCGACCTTAAGCCGCTGTATTCCTGTACGCTGACGTTCTTTTTCTTCGATAGAGGCGATAAAATCCTTGCCGCCGCTCATGTCTCCGTTGAGACTGTCGAGATCCTTGCAGTAGCCCGGTTTGATCATTCCGCCTTCACGCACGGTCAAAGGAGGCTCATCCACAATGGCCTTCTCCACCAGCTCACGAATGTCCCTGAGCGTGTCGATGGATTTGTAAATGTCCTTCAGTTCGCCCGACTTCATGCTGCGGATGGACTCCCTCACATTGGGCAGCGCTTCGGCCGCAAAGGCAAGCGCACGGATTTCCCGGGCATTGGCCGATCCGTAGACAATTCGGGTGATCAGACGCTCAATGTCGCTTATTCCACGCAAGGCCTGCATGATGTCGTCACGCAGTATCGAATCGGCGCAAAGCTCGTCCACAGCGTTCTGCCGTGCCTGTATGCTTACCGGATTGACCAGCGGACGCTCGATGATTCCACGGATCATCCGCTTGCCCATGGGAGTCTTTGTCTTGTCAAGCACCCAGAGCAGAGAACCTTTTTTCTCCTTGGAGCGCATGGTTTCGGTCAGCTCCAGATTGCGGCGTGTGGAGGTGTCGATATTCATAAAAATATCGCCCACATAGTAATTGATGCGGTCGAAGCACTCCGTTTTCGCGGCTCTTTCCGGCGCTTCCGCCGCTTCTCCCGCCATCTGTGTGGAATAAATATAATCTATCAGCGCACCCAGAGCCATTACCGTCGCCGGATAATTAATCAGCCCGGAACGCTCGATTTCATCCGCTGCAAATTGGATGTTGACAATGGCAAGAGCGTTGTCGTAATCGAATTTTTCATCGTCAAGCAGCTCCACCGAGGCTTTCAGACGGCTTTTGATAAATTTGTCCAGTCCGCCCAGACTCAGCGCCGAGGAATTGAGGAGTATCTCGTGGGGATCGAATTTGCCGAGTTCGCTGCATAGCTTCTGAAAGGAAGCCGCTCCGCTGATCTGGGTGACATTCAGCTCGCCGGTGGAAATATCCGCCACACACAGGCCGATCAATCCCTCCGAGCAGCACACCGAAGCGATGTAGTTGTTGCGGCCTTCGTCCAGCATGGAATTTTCAATGATGGTTCCGGCCGTGATGATCCTGATAATGCCCCTTTTGACAAGACCTTTCGCCGTGGCAGGATCCTCCAGCTGTTCGCAGATGGCCACCTTGTAGCCCTTTTCCACAAGCCTTGCGGCGTAGGATTCATAGGCGTGAAAAGGCACGCCGCACATCGGCGCACGTTCCTCCATGCCGCAGATTTTGCCGGTCAGGGTTAAATCAAGTTCCTTTGACACAAGCTTTGCGTCGTCAAAAAACAGCTCGTAAAAATCTCCGAGCCGAAAGAACAGCAGCGCATCGGGATTCTGCGCCTTTATTTCAAGATATTGCTTCATCATGGGCGACATTTCTCCCATTTCTCACATACACCCGCCTGTTTAAAAATTCTGAGTACTTTTCATTATAACATATTTTTTCAGGAATTGCAAACCGCTCCACCCATAATAGGTGAATTTTTTGTCAATTTTTTTGCTGAGATTAAACTGCTATTGCAATATGCCTCACACATTTGATATAATGATAATCACAGAGAAACCAAAAGGCGGCGTTAACTTGAACGGCAATCGGAAAAACACACAGAAAATCAACTATCATCTCGAGTGTGAAAAGGAAATCAAACGCAACGTGGGACGGCTTCCCAGACTTCTGCTTCACAGCTGCTGCGCTCCCTGCAGCAGTTCGGTGCTGGAATATTTATCCCATTACTTTGACATCACCCTGTTCTATTACAACCCGAATATCACTCCTGCCGAGGAATATGACAAACGTGCGGCGGAACTGCGCAGACTGGTTTCCGAAGCGCCCTATCCCAATCCTGTGACCGTCACGGAAGGACGTTACGACAGCAGCGAATTCTTTGAGATTGCCCGCGGTCTGGAAGACCTGCCCGAAGGCGGCGAGCGATGCTTTAAATGTTACCGGCTGCGGCTGGAGGAATCGGCAAAGGCGGCGGCCGACGGCGGCTTTGAATACTTCACCACCACACTCAGCGTCAGTCCCTACAAAAACGCCGGGAAGCTCAACACCATCGGCATGGAATTGGCGGAAAAATACGGCGTGAAGTACCTCTGCTCCGACTTCAAGAAGAAAAACGGCTACCGCCGTTCGATTGAGCTTTCGGCACAATACGGACTTTACCGGCAGAACTACTGCGGATGTATTTTTTCAAAAAAAGCCGCAGAGAAAAAGAATGCGGAACGCTCGGTTTCGGATAAAAAATAAATAAAGACGCCCTTCCGGTCAGAAAAAAGGAGATTGTAAACAATGAACATTCAGATATTCGGCAAAAGCAAATGCTTCGACACCAAAAAGGCGGAGCGGTACTTCAAGGAACGCGGCATCAGATACCAGTTCATCGACATAGTCCGCTACGGCATGAGCAGCGGCGAATACAACAGCGTCAAAAACGCCGTCGGCGGCATGAAACAGCTCATTGACGAAAAATCCAAAGCCTACGAGCAGTGCTACTGCGCATACCTTGCGGACGAATCCGCCGTGGAGGAGAAGCTGCTGGAAAATCCGACCATGTTCCGCACGCCTATCGTCCGCAACGGCAAAAAGGCGACTGTCGGCTACTGCCCGGACGTCTGGAAAACATGGGACTGATTCATTCAGCGGGAAGTGTGAAGTCCGAACGGAACGCATGAATCCTGTGAAACAATGAAACCATACCCCACAAGGAGTGTTTAATTTGAATCCTTTTAAAAAGGCGATAAGTTTATATAAGAATTCTCCCAAGCTGGCGAAATTCCGCTACACGGCTTATTACGAGAAGCTGCCGGTGTCGGAGGATACGATTCTCATAGAGTGCTTCAACGGTGACGGCATTACGGGCAATCCCTTCTGGCTGCTCAGGGAAATCTGCCGGGACGGGAGATTTGCAAAATACAAAATATACGTTGCGGCCAATCCGAAATATTTTTATTCCGTTCGCAAGGCTCTTGCCGTACACGGACTCACGCAGGCAAAAGCGGTCGCCAAATACGACAGGCTCTATTTAAAACTGCTGGCAAGCGCAAAATATCTCATCACGGACGTGTCGTTCCCCATATTCTTCATCAAGAAGCCGGGACAGGTATTGCTCGACACATGGCACGGAACTCCTCTTAAAGGACTGGGACGTTCTATCAGAGACAATCCTCACACCATCGGCAATGTGCAGAGAATCTTCCTGATGGCCGATTATCTGCTTTATCCCAACCGCTTCACCTTCAACAAAATGCGTGAGGATTACATGATTGCGCCCTACTTCAAGGGCAAGTATGTGCTGTCGGGTTATCCACGCAACGACATTCTTTTTAATGCCGAAGCCGCAGACAGCCTCAGAGAAAAGCTTGGTCTCAGCGGCAGGCGCATAGCCGTCTATATGCCGACATGGAGAGACTGCACGGACGAGGAAGAAAAGCAGTACCACTCCAAAATGCTCACCGATGCGCTTGAAGCGCTCGACCATTCCGCCGACGAAAACGTTACGGTCATTGCGAAACTGCACCATCTGGCGGCCGGAAGCATTGATTTTTCCCTCTATAAAAGGGTGATTCCGTTCCCTGCCGACTGCGAAACCTACGAGGTTCTCGCGGCGGCCGACTGCCTTATCACGGATTATTCCAGCGTGCTATTTGACTTTGCCGACACAGGCCGCAAGATCGTTCTCTACGCCTATGACAGCGAGCAATACCAGAATACACGCAGCTTCTATTTTCCGGTGGAGGAACTGCCTTTTCCGATTGTCACCGAGCCGGAGGCGCTTGTACGGGAAGTCAATTCCGCCGAGTTCAATCCTTACGGCGACGCTATGGAAAAATTCACATGCTACGACAGTCCCGACTCCTCCAAAAAGCTCATCGACCTTGTGTTCTTCGGCAGGAAATCCGACGGCATGGAAGTGATTGACGGCTCCGAATACCACAACGGCAGGCCGAATCTGCTGATATTCGCCGGAAATCTCAACAAGAACGGCATTACGACCGCCCTTATGGGAATTCTCGAAAACGTCGACACTTCACGCTGCAATTATCTGCTGACCTTTTATCAGAGACTTGTGGAAGGCAACCGAAATACCGTCAACCGCTTCGGCCGGGACATAGGCTATCTGCCGATGCCTGATGGCAAGCCTATCACCTATTACGAGGCAATCTGCCAGTATCTCTACTTCCACCTGAATCTGAATTTCCGTTTCATCACCAAGGCGGTGGAACGACTGTCACGCCGTGACCTGCTGCGATGCTTCTGCGGCATCCATTTTCACGCCGTCATCCATTACACTGGCTACGAGAAATTCGCCATTCATCTGTTGAAGGCGGCCGACGCCGTCCGGATCATCTACGTTCACAACGACATGATGCAGGAAGGTCACAACCGCAACCGCACTTTCGTCCACCGGAATTCCATCATGGCGGCCTACAACAGCTTCGACAAAATCGCCGTGGTGCGTGAAAGCATGCTGCCCGAAATCAAGAGCTATATTCCTACCGCTCCCGAGAGCAGAATCCGCGCCGCCCACAATCTCAACAACATCGGATATATTCTCCAGCGTTCAGACGAGCCTGTTACCTTTGACGGGGACACCTACTGCAATATTCCCCTTGAAAGAGTCAGGGAGATACTCGCTGACGACAGCATCGTCAAATTCATCGACATAGCCAGATATTGCGTGGAAAAGGGACTTGACCGTCTCGTCAATGCCTTCGCCGAGCTTTCGGCCAGTCATGACAACGCCTGCCTTTTTATCATAGGCGGCCACGGCGATCAGTTTGACGCTATATGCGCACAGGCCAAGGCATCCGGCCTTGATAATATCGTCATAATCCGCTCGCTGAGCAATCCCTATCCCATTCTCAAAGCCTGCGATGTGTTCATTCTCTCCTCCAGATACGAAGGTCTGCCCATGACTATCATGGAGGCGCTGATTCTCGGCAAGCCGGTCGTTTCCACCGACATTCCCGGCCCGGGCGAATTCCTGCGCTCCAACGGCTGCGGACTGCTTGTGGAAAGCTCCACCGAAGGCGTGCTCGACGGTATGAAGACATATTACGACGGGCGGCTGGATTCTCTCAGGCCATTTGACGCACAGGGCTTCAACGACACGGCCATGCGGGAATTCTACGAGCTTATCAGGTGATTGATCCAACCAACTGATACTAATTTTCGGTTGAAAGTAGACAATTATTTGCGAGGATATTTTGTGTCCTG
>CAMHJC010000124.1 GCA_946185345.1 uncultured Clostridia bacterium | reverse complement strand
TGGACGGCAGGGGAATATTCCGCGGCAGGCTCAACAAATGCAGCCCTATCAGCGATCCAATCAGCAGCAAATGGTTCCGTACCCGCCATCATTCCCCGCACCATGGTCTGATCGAGTTTCAACGGAAAACCGTCCCGGCTTGTTCCAAAATAAAGCAAAGGTGAAAGCGATAGCGGCACTTATCTTGGGATTGTTGGCCATCGGCATCAATTACTTTGATCTGTCACTTTTGGGTATCGTTATGTCGATTGTAGGCATTGTGCTTGGTCAGCAATCCAGAAAGGTGATTCCGAAGGAGCATGAGGATTCTGTCATTGCGACCTGGGGATTTTTCAGTTCGTTATTTGGCCTGATAATAAGCATAGTGGTGCCTATTGTGAGAACCATATTCTTCATCGGCGGACTATTAAGCTCTATCCTTCGTTTCCTGAAAATTCTCGAGAGATTTATGAACACTATATCGGGAGCGTGGGATTTCCTGAAAGGCATTTTCGGATTTTAACCTTTCGGATGTGACGCAGCTGAAGGCGGGAGTATTTTCTTTCATCCATTCGATAGCACTCCGGATGACGGAATGGCCTTTCACAGACCGGTCGGGAAGGACGCAAAGTGCTTTAGCGCAGTGGGAAGGGCGTACTTTTCCTGACATTCATCCGGCGTTACCCACAGAAAATGCCCGTCGGGACGGGCGACTTTTACCTGATAGCCCTTCATGAGCCAGTCGAGATGGGTAAAAACGTGCTTGGCCTCCCTGAGAAAGAGGATTTCCCGTACTTGCAGTCCCCAGTCTTCCGCAGCGGCACAGATCTCCTGTTCCGTGAGAAATCCCTCCACATTCGGGAGCTGGTACATTCCCGCCAGAAGACCCTTGTCGGGACGTTTTTCGACGGCCACCCTGCCGTTGTCCGAGGTGAAAAGGAACACCGTGCGCTGTTCCTGTCGGCGTTTGATCCGCTTGACTCGCACGGGAAGTTCGCCGGTCAGTCCTTCTCTGTAGGCCGAACATACGCCTCGCAGAGGACATTCACCGCATTTGGCGGCGCCGCCCGGCAAACACACCGTTTCTCCCAGTTCCATGATGGCTTCGTTAAAGGCGCCCGCATCGTCCGGCAATACTTCCAGAAGCTGCGCCTCTGTCTTCTTTTTGACCGCCGGCAGCAGCACGTTTTCCCGGCTGCCTGTCACCCGTGCCGCCACCCGCAGCACGTTGCCGTCCACAGCGGTCACTTTTTCGCCGAAGCAGATCGAAGCAACCGCCCCGGCAGTATATTCTCCCACGCCGGGCAGCTTCATCAGAGCGGCGAATGTGTCGGGAAATACGCCGCCGCAGTCGCACATAATTATTTCCGCCGCCTTTTTGAGATTTCTTGCCCGGCTGTAGTAGCCCAGTCCTTCCCACAGCTTGAGAAGCCTGTCCTCCGGCACCCGGCTGAGACTTTTGACATCGGGCAGCGCTTCGATAAAGCGCTCGTAATATCTGATAACCGCTTCCACACGGGTTTGCTGGAGCATGATTTCCGACACCCATACATGATAAGGGTCTTTGTCCAGCCGCCACGGCAGTTCTCTGCGATGGGTTCCGTACCACTTCAGCAGGGGACTGACGATGATTTGCAAATAATTGTCCATAATCTGTTTCTTCCTCGGAATTCTTTGATGAGATAGCGCCGTCCGCTTCGCAGAGCGGATAGGCTTCACCCGTTCGGTTGTGTGTATTGTACCCGATGTTCCCGGAATTGTCAATACAGTGCATGACGCCAAAAAACGGCAGGGCAGGAGAATCCGTCCGTCCCAAATGTTTTCCCGCAGGGAGAACGCATCAAAAAACAAAACAGCCGATTCCCGGAATGAACCCGTCAAAGGCAAATTCCGTGAATCGGCTGTATCTGTTATTCAGGTATTAATTGTATGTGATCCATCCGTCCGTTAATTGGCGGCGTCGATCTCGGCCTGGCTGAAGCTGCCGTCCGCAATGAGCTTGGCAAGATTGTCCTTGTCAACCACCGTGATGGGACACTGGACAGTGGGAATCTACTTGACCATGTTGTTGTAGTTTGTGTCGGTTTCCGGCTCCTGGTCGTTCAGAATGTCGTCAACCATTTTGCAGGTGGCAGGGCAAAGGACGGAAGTATCCTTCCAGACGGTCATGGTCTGTCTGCCTTCCTGTATGTACTTGAGGGAAGCCAATTCGGCGTCCTGTCCGGTGATGACGTAACTGCTGACAGCAGGATGAGCGTAAAAAACATCCGCGATCGCTCTTGCGGTGGGATCATTGGGGGCGAGAATGGCGACGTCGCCTTTCATGTCCCCGCTGATAGAGGCGAGGTTCGACTTTGCGATGCTTGCGGCAATGCCGGTGTCCCAGCTGGTGGTGATGGTGCCGAGAATGGCGGCAAGTGTGCTGCGGTCGACATTGGGATCAAGATCCTTGCCGATATATTCGTCAAGGGCAGGGCAGTTCTGTACAACGAACTGTCCTTCCGCAACGGCCTTGCCCAGCACCGACCATGCGCCGGCAAAGAAATAGAACGGATTGTTGTCCGTCACGGCGCCGGCATAGAGGAAGAGCGGAACTTCCGTCTGACCCTTGTAGGCGTCGATGAGACACTGACCCTGCGCAACACCTACGGCATAGTTGCGGAAGGTTACGTAATAATCTACTGCGTCGGTGCCGGTAATCAGACGGTCGTAGCTGATGACCGTAACGCCGGCGTCCTTGGCCTTCTGAACAGCGGCAGCGGATGCGATGCTGTCCTGCGGGCAGATGACCAGCACCTGAATGTTCTTCTCCAGAAGCGCCTCGACGTTGGAAAGTTCAACGCTTGAGGAACTCTCCGAAAACATTACTTCAGATGTAAAACCCGCGTCTTCCAGCGCGTCTTTGAATGACGCTTCGTCCTGGAGCCAGCGCGGTTCGTTTTTGGTGGGAAGAATGATGCCTACCTGCACGGATTCCGCTTCTTCGCTGTCGCATGAGGTCAGTGCGAAGGTCATTGCCGCAATCATGGCTGCCGAAAGGATGAGTGCTATTATTCTTTTCGTGCATAAGCCTCCTTGGAATATTCGGAGATAAAATTTAATCCGGTTGTATTAAACATATTCCTTTTGTTACTTTATTATTGTACTATACCGCAATCAATAATGCAAGCAGCCACTTACACAAAGTCAATTCGTCTTTTTAACGTATTTTTTATCAACTTTTACCGCAGTTTCTGCAAAATGTAAATAATTTGTGAACTTTACAGGGGGTAGTAAAAAAACAAATAAATATGCTATAATTATGCAGATTATACGATTATTTCAAAGAAAGCGAGAGATCCGGATGAAAAAACAGAAATTATCCATCTTCTGTGTCAGGCGCCTGACAGCCGTCGTGCTGTGCCTGGCCTTTCTGGCGGTCATCACGCTGCCGTTCGGGGTTCATGCCGCCGGCAAAGGCAGAGTGGTGCGCATTGGCTGGTATGAATCACCGGTCAGCATGAAGGACGAAAGCGGCCGGCGCTCCGGTTACGACTATGTCTATGAGCAGAAGCTCGCCGCCTATACCGGCTGGACATATGAGTATGTGGAAGGAAGCTGGTCTGACCTTTTGCAGATGCTCAAAGACGGCGAAATCGACATGATGGGCGATATCTCCTATACCGAGGAGCGCTCAGAGTTTCTGCTTTACCCTTCTCTGCCGATGGGCACCGAGGATTACTACCTCTTCGTCACGCCGGACAATACGGAGCTGACATATGGCAGCTACGCCTCCTTTAACGGAAAGACAATCGGCGTCAACAAGGATTCCATTCAGTCGGTATTCTTTCAGGAATGGGCCGAGAAAAACGCAATCGAGGCGGAGGTTGTCGAACTGACGGTTTCCGAGGCGGATGCCTTTGAGATGCTCGAGAAAAAAGATCTGGATGCCCTTGTGACAATAGACGGTTTCGGTGATCCCGAAAAAATCGTGCCGGTCTGCAAAGTCGGTTCTTCGGATTATTATTTTGCGGTTACCAAATCCCGTACCGACATATTTGAAGAGCTGGAGTACGGCCTCAACAAAATCAATGAGGAAAACAGGTATTTCAACCAGCAGATGCATGAGAAATACATCAAAACCACCGGCGCCAGCCTTTACCTGAATGAGGCGGAAAAGCTGTGGATGGCTTCCCACGGCACCATCAAGGTGGGTTATGTGGACAATTACCTGCCCTTCTGCTCCAGAGACGAGGAAACCAAAATGCTTACCGGCGCTCTGAAGGAATATCTGGAGTATGCGTCGGGCGTAATCAAAAACGCCGATCTGAGATTTGACCCGGTGTATTTTTCCTCTCTCCAGGAGGCGCTGGACGCTCAGAAAAAAGGATATGTCCACTGCGTCTTCCCGGCCAATTTCAGCGATTCCGACGCGGAGGATCTGGGTCTGGTGCTGACTCCGTCCATCATGAGCTCGGAAATATACGAAATCGTGCGCCTGAGCGACAGGGAACAGTTCGGCAAAAAAACAAGGTAAAAGTAGCGGTTGACGAGGGCAACGTCAATTATGAGATGGTGCTGGATGAAAAATTCCCCCAGTGGGAAAAGGTAATATATCCCACGCTGGATGACTGCCTTCAGGCGGTGGCGGACAGAAAGGTCGACACCGTTCTGACCAGCAACTTCCGTTTCAACAATCTTTCAAAACAATGTGACAAGCTGGAACTCACCCCCATCGTCACCGGCATCAGCATGGAATATTCCTTCGCCGCCGCCAAGGGTGACACCGAGCTTTATTCCATACTGAACAAAACCGTCGGCATGGTGCCTTCTTCCAAAATCAATTCGGTTATGACGCAGTACATCTCCGAAAAGGAAGAACCGGTCACCTTCTGGGCGTTTATCATGCAGCATCTGGAAGTGGTACTGGGAATTCTCGCCGGAGTGCTGCTGATCATTCTGCTGCTGGCCATGAGAAGCATCCGCGCGATGAAGCGTGCGAAAAGGAGCGAAAAGCTGATCGCTTCCGCTGAAATCGACAAGCTCACCGGCGTTTACAGCAAAAACTTCCTCTTTGAGTACGCCGACCGCATGAGAGCGAAAAATTCCAATAAGCCTATGGACACCATTGTGCTGGATATCGAGCGCTTCCACTCCATTAACGCCCTCAACGGAATGGAATTCGGTGATAAGGTGCTGGCCACGATGGGTGAACAGATACGGGAAGTATTCAACGAAAAAGACACCCTTGCCGGCCGCATCGAGGCGGATCACTTCTGTGTCTTCAGATGGAAAAACAATGACTACAAGGAGCTTCTAGGCAAACTGCAGCACAGAATGGATGAGCAGCTGCCCAATGTCAAGATCCGCCTGCGTATGGGCGTTCTGCCGGATCAGACCAAAATGGCGCCCGAGGAAATGTACGACAAGGCGCGGAATGCCTGCAATATGGCCCGCGGTCAGTACAACAAGATTCCGCTGGTCGTGTACGACGACTCGGTCAGGGAAAAGAGAGAGTATGAACACCGGCTCATCAACGACCTGAAGCGCGCGGTTAAAAATCAGGAGTTCGAGGTCTATTTTCAGCCTCAGTATGACATCCAGTCGGAACCTCCGGTGCTCAAGAGCGCCGAGGCCCTTGTCCGCTGGCGTCATCCTGAACTGGGCATGATCTTCCCGGGAGACTTCATTCCGCTCTTTGAGGAACACGGTCTGATCGGTGAAGTCGACAAATGCGTGTGGAAAAAGGCCGCCAAGCAGGTCGCTCTCTGGAAGAGCAAATACGGCAAGGTCATTCCTGTCTCGGTCAATCTCTCACGTGTGGATATCTTCGATCCCAATCTGGAAAGAACCCTTGATGGTCTGATCAGGGAAAACAGGCTCGATTACAGCGCACTCAAGCTGGAAGTGACCGAATCGGCCTACACCGAAAACGCCGATCAGGTTATCCATATCATTGAAAGGCTCCGCTCCAAGGGCTTTGAAATTGAACTGGACGATTTCGGCACGGGCTATTCCTCGCTCGGAATGCTCTCGGCCATGCCGATCGACGTTCTGAAGATGGACAGATCGTTTATCATCAATATGCACAAGAGCGAAACCGCCGTGCAGATGGTCAAGCTGATTCTGGACCTCGCCAAGGAAATGAAGATTCCTGTCATCGCCGAAGGCGTGGAGGATAAAATCGAGCTGATGATGCTCAGG
>CAMHJC010000123.1 GCA_946185345.1 uncultured Clostridia bacterium | reverse complement strand
AAGAAGAAGCATCCGAAGAAGAAGCATCCGAAGAAGAAGCATCCGAAGAAGAAGCGACCGAGGAAGAAATAGCCGAGGAAGAAGCATCCGAAGAAGAAGCATCCGAGGAAGAAGCATCCGAAGAAGAAGCATCCGAAGAAGAAGCTGCCGAGGAAGAAGCTGCCGAGGAAGAAGCATCCGAGGATGAAGTCGAAGAAATCACCGACGAAACCGAAGAACTCGATGCAGCAGCCGACGAAACCGAAGAACTTGAAGCAGCAGCCGACGAAACCGAAGAACTTGAAGAAATAGAAGAAATAGAAGAAATAGCGGAAGAAGCCACCGAAGAATCTGACGAAGCGGACAGCAATGCGGTCTTTGCGGCAGCTTATTTTGCCGCCAACGGTGACGACGCCGAGACGGAGGAAATCGTTGAGGAAGCCGCTGAGGAAGAATCAACCGAGGAAGCCGAAGAGGCCTCCGAAGAAGAAATCACAGAAGAAGTCGATGATGACGATTATCTCGATTACGACGACGAGCCGCGCAAGAAAATCATTGTGTCGGGCAAAACCGCCGTCATCACCATGCTGGTGACCTGCTTTGTCACCATTGCCCTGATAGCAGGCGCATTCTGGCTCGGCGTTACCATGAAGAAGGACATCGGCGTTACCGTCGTATCATACACCGACCGCTTTAACGCCTGCGATACCAAATCATTCTCGGTCGGCACAATGATCGGCGTGGATCTTGTTTCCATGACCGACGAAGACTACACCTTCAGCGCCGAGGATGTCAAAGCACTCAGCAGCGGAAAAACCGTAAAGAAATTCAACGATCTTGTCAATATCAAGGCGGAGACCCGTTTCGGCAAAATCGTCACCATGGATATTACATTTGACAAGAAACTCGATGAGATGAATAACGTCCCAGGCTATTACCTGCTGCTTGTCGGAAACGCTCTTTCGGGAGCGCTGGAAGGAATCCCCGACAGCGACACGGCCTTTGTGCTGGCCTACACGTTCGTTGCGGCCAACTGTTATCCCGCACCGGAAAAAGGCGAGAATGTCTACAAGTATTCCATTGACGGCCTCACCATTTACTCGGATTACTCCAAACTGAAGGATTCAGGGCTTCATTCCGACGCAGTGATACACATCGAAAATCAGTACCCGAAATACATAGATCTGGACAAGCTGGATTTCTCATGGCTGCCGATTGATTTTTCGTCTGACAGCGGCGATAAGGTCTCCGCAAGCGATGTGACTCCCTCCGATCAATGATCGCCTGACAGAGCCGCCGTCCGTTTTTGATACAATTCCGATAAAAAAATAAAATCAGGTGAGAACGATGTCAGATTCTCACCTGATTATTTTTTTGTTTTTTTAACGCTGAATAACTGAATAACTGAATAACTGAATAACTGAATAACTGAATAATTGAATAACTGAAAAACCAAAAATCAATTACTTTCTTTCGCCCAGCAGCTTTACCAGCACGGCCTTCTGAGCGTGCAGACGGTTCTCGGCTTCCTCAAATATCTCGTTGGCGTGCGCTTCGAGCATGGCGGCGGTGATTTCCTCGCCTCTGTGAGCCGGCAGACAGTGCAGCACCATTGCGTCGCTCTTGGCGTACTTCATCACCTCGTCGTTGATCTGGAAACCGGCGAATATCGCTCTGCGCTGTGCGGCTTCCTCCTCCTGACCCATGGAGGCCCATACGTCGGTGATAACGACATCCGCCGCGCGTGCCGCGCCTCTCGGATCACGGTACATCTCAAAGCCGCCGACCTGGGCCGCAAATTCGATGACCGATCTGTCGGGTTCATAGCCTTCGGGACATGCCACGGCCACCTTCATGCCGCACTTGAGAGCGCCGACGATGAGGGAATTCATCATGTTGTTGCCGTCGCCGATAAAACAGAGCTTCAGGCCGTCAAGTCTGCCCTTGACTTCACGGATGGTCATGAGGTCTGCCAGCACCTGACAGGGATGCGCGAAATCAGTCAGGCCGTTGATGACCGGAACCGAGCCGTACTTGGCGAGATCCTCCACCTCACGCTGCTCGAACGTGCGGATCATGATGCCGTCAAGATAGCGTGAAAGCACACGGGCCGTATCCTCCACAGGTTCGCCTCTGCCGATCTGAAGATCGTGGGACGAAAGGAAGAGCGCCTGACCGCCGAGCTGATACATGCCGACTTCAAACGAAACTCTGGTACGGGTGGACGACTTCTGGAAAATCATGCCGAGCGTCTTGCCTTCCAGCAGACGGTGGCTGATGCCGTGCTTCTGCTCATATTTGAGCTGATCGGCGAGATTGAGTATATCGTTGATCTGAGCCGGAGTCAGATCAAGCATTTTGAGCAAATGATTCATTGAAATACCTCCAGTTTATTAGATTTTCAATCCGTGAATGATATTATACCATACCCTGCGGAAAAATGATTGAATATTATATGAAAAATACGAAATTCCGTGCGGTGAAACCGCCTGTTTCCTTGTCCTCAGGAGTCTCCGCCGCCGGACTCAGATGCACGAAAAGACTTTGCCGAGGTTTTCTTTGATCACCAGATCGGCCTTACCGTCATACGGAGTGGCGTCACGGTTGATCAGCACCAGGCTTTCTCCCCGGAAATAATTGATGAGTCCGCTGGCAGGATAGACCGTCAGCGATGTTCCCGCAACGATCAGCATATCCGCCTGTGAAATGGCCGCCACCGAAAGCTCCAGCACCCGGTTGTCCAGCGATTCCTCATACAGCACCACGTCAGGCTTGATGATGCCGCCGCATCGGCACCTCGGAATTCCTTTGCCGCCGAATACCTCCTCGGCGCTGTGGAATTGGCCGCACTTCATGCAGTAATTGCGCAGCACGCTGCCATGAAGCTCCAGCACCTTTTTGGAGCCTGCCTTCTGATGAAGTCCGTCAATATTCTGGGTGACCACCGCGCGCAGCTTGCCTTTCCGCTCCAGCTCGGCGAGCTTGTAATGGGTGACATTCGGCTCAAACCGAAGGGAATTGAGCTTGTCGCGGTAGAAGCGGTAAAATTCCTCCGTCTTGCGGTCAAAGAAGGTTCTGCTGAGAATCTCCTCCGGCGGATAGTCGTACTTCTGATTGTAAAGTCCGTCCTTGCTGCGGAAATCCGGAATTCCGCTCTCGGTGGAAACGCCCGCTCCGCCGAAGAATACGATATTCGGACTCTCCTCAACCAGCGCCTGGAATTTGATGATCTTCGGATTGAGATTGGTCATGATTCTGTTATCTGCCATTTTTTTGTTACACCGCCTTTTTGGTTTAGGTAAAAGCGTAAAAGTTAAAGGGTGTATATTAAAAACCTGTGCCTATACTGTACAGCCTGTATTTTCCTTCGGAAATGTATTTGAGATAACCGCAGACATATGCGTCCCTGATCCACTGTCCCTTGATTTCACCGTTCTCTATCGTCAGTTTTTCCGGGTTGGAACCTGCCTTGATGTCATAGGTGACTCTGAATATGATGTCGTTTTCATCCACTCCGTCACGAACCAGCTTGGGATTCTTTTTCAGCGTTTCCCGGGTCACCACCACCGTGTCAACTTCTGTAAATACACATTCTTTCATATCCCAGCCGTACTCCATCCAGAATTGTGAGGTGAGTATTTCCATGACGTTTTCCTCCGGCGTGAGCTTCTCGCCGCAGGCGCAGAGCGAAACAGTCAGCGCAATTGATAAGGCCAAAATGATGGCTCTGAAATAAGATGATTGTCTCATTCTGTGTGTGTCCTTCTTTTCTTCTTGTAAAATCAGGACTTTGTTTCCAACAATAAATAATACAGAACCGCCTGCTGCACCTCCATCAGGCACGATTTAAAATCATAGCCCACAAATCCGTACCGGTCGTCCCGCACCACCTCGGCGGAGACTTCCTCGCCACGGTAGAAAGGCGGACAGGGATTGAGCAGTTTCGCATTCCGCATGATTTCCGGCGTGATCTGATAGCCGGCAAAATCATGCAGCTTGTCGGCACTGAGCGAATCGGTGCAGATCACGTCCCGGCCGATGGCAGCCTGTTTTAAATCGGGAATATTCCGAACGCTATACATCGCATATTCCGGAGGACAGCTCTGCGTCAGCTCGAAGCCGAAAAGCGCCTCCTCTGTGACAGCAGGAATTTAAAACGCCGTTCCGGCGCTTGCCAGCTTATAAGTTCCTTCGAAAGTCAGTGACAGATATCCGCAGATATACTTGTTCCTGACCCACTGGCCGTCCTCTTCTCCGTTGGCGGGAAGAAGCGGCTCGATGCCCTTTCCGTCGGGAGCCTTGAGATCATAGGTGGCCGCAAAAACGATATCGGTGTCCTTAAAGTGACAGTCATAGAATAATGTATCGTCTTCGGCGATTTCTTCGGCGGTATAGATTTTGATGTTTTTGAATTCACATGTTTCCATATTATCGCCGTAGTTTGTGGCGAATT
This sequence comes from uncultured Clostridia bacterium, assembly GCA_946185345.1. Taxonomy (GTDB): domain Bacteria; phylum Bacillota; class Clostridia; order Oscillospirales; family Acutalibacteraceae; genus RUG762. Next base: position 1,888 of record CAMHJC010000123.1, on the reverse strand, counting down.
CTTCACGCAGCAGTTTTTCGACCTGCTGCTCCGGTGTGAGTTCGGATTGTGAAGCTGCGGCAGATGAAACCTCATCCTTCTTTGCTTTGCCGCAGGCGCAGAGCGAAAATGCCAACGCAACAGCCATCGCTGCCGCTATTGTCCGGAAAATAACTGTCTTTTTCATTTTGAAAATCCTTCTTTCTTTGAATTGTTTATTGATCCAGTATCAAATCAGGGAATTCCATCACACGGTCGGGAATGGTCGCCCTGATTTCGGAAATTGTCTTGGCGGTTTCCAGCATTTGCATGGAAGCAGGGTGCGGAGAGGCGTAGATTCCCTCGTAAAAACATTCCTCGTATTCCGGACGCGCCTGAAATGCCAGCTTCGGCTCATCAAGCGAAAACTGCGCGTTGATGCCGTCGCAGTTTCCCCTCGCATCCAGTTCAATCCACCTGCCGCCGAGCCACACGGCGTTGTAAGCGTGGATGCAGTAGCCTTCCGAATCGTCGTCCGCAAGCGTCAGCCGCTGGAAGCGGAATCCCGTCGGTATTCCCTGTGAACGCAGCAGCGCCGCCAGGAGATTGGCCTTGGCGTGACAGATGCCCGTGCCGTACCGCAGCACGTCGGAAGCCTTTGCGGTGATCACATCCGCGTCGGCGTCAAAGGAATGGGTGATTTCATCCCGCACAAATTCGTAGGCCACACGGATTTTTGCAACAGGCGTCATATTCTGACCGAACAGCTCCGCCGCCTTCGCCTGAATGTTCTCCGCATGATAATCAATGTACCGGTCGGCACGGAGGAATTTCAGCAGCACCACTTCCTCCGACATATCGTCAACGGAAATCAGCGTCATATTTGCAGGCCCTTGGCTTCGTCGCAGCCCAGCATGATGTTCAGGCATTGAATCGCCGCGCCGGATGCGCCTTTGCCGAGATTGTCGAACTGCGCCGACACGACAATTCTTTCCTCGTTGCCGGTGACGTAGATTTTCATGCCGTCCCAGCCGGAAAGTGAATTGCCTGCCAGCATGCCGCCGTAGAGTTCGGAGCCGGATGTTTCGTCCACCTTGATGAATTTTTCGCCCCTGTAATAGTCGGCGTAAAAGGCGGTCAGTTCCTCCGGTTTTTTACACCTGGTGAAATATTCGGTGTAGAGCGGCACCGACACCACCATGCCGCTGTAATAATCCGCCACAATGGGCGAAAAGAGCGGCAGTCTTGCCAGACCCGTGACCGCCTTCATCTCTTTCAGGTGCTTGTGCTGCTGGGTGAGGGCGTATTCTCTGGGTGCGTCAATGTCGCTGTGTCTGCCTTCCGCCTCGTACTCGGCGATCATCTTTTTGCCGCCGCCGCTGTAGCCGGTGAGCGAAAAGGCCGAAACCGGATAATCCTTCGGCAGGATGCCGCCCGCAATCAGCGGATAGACCACCCCGATGAAGCCGCTTGCGTGGCAGCCGGGAACGGCAATGCGACTGCCTTTCTGAATGGCCTCCCTGTGTGCCTTGGAAAGCTCCGGAAAACCGTAAGCCCAGCCGCTTTCGGTGCGGTGCGCCGTGGAGGTGTCAATGATGCGGACACGCTCATTCTCCACCAGCGACACCGATTCCCTTGCGGCGGCGTCCGGCAGACAGAGGAAGGTGATGTCCGACTCGTTGATCAGGCGCTTTCTCTCGGCGGCGTCCTTGCGCAGTTCGCTTGAAATGCGGAGCAGCTCAATGTCATCCCGCCCTTCGAAACGCTCGTAAATGCGCAGGCCGGTGGTGCCTTCGCTGCCGTCAATGAAGATTTTTGTTTTTTTCAATCACTATCAATCCCTGTCTTTATGTATTTTGTACTATCGTACTATTGTACTATTAATCCGGCAATAAAATATCTATCCATTTTTTCTTCAGCCGAGGGAAGG
>CAMHJC010000122.1 GCA_946185345.1 uncultured Clostridia bacterium | reverse complement strand
TAAAATTATGTAGATATTATGATTCGAATTCGTAATATTTTATTTATTTTATACATATATTCATATTATATACATATTTTTATAGTAAAGTATTATGTAATTGTAAATATTACCCTTGAACTTCAATAAAAATTATGCTGCGAGGTTATTTCTGTGAAGGATTTTATTGCAAAAAAACAAAAGACGATCATCAGTTTTTGCGGAGTGGCGGCTGTCCTGATGCTGGTAGGAATATTATGGCTGACAATGGGCGGCTTAGGAAAGAATAAAAGTCATAACACGGAGCAGAGTTCCTCACAAAGCGATTATTATCTTCCGGACGTCTCCGAGTCGGATAACATGTCAATTGACGAAATGAAAATCGAGCGCGTCAGAGTGACAAAGCTGCTTGACATAACCGAAACAGGCGGCGACTGGGGTGGCGAAGCGATTGTTCAGCGTACGCAGACCTTTATGGTAAAGATTCTGACTGGCCCGTACAAGGGTGTCGAGGCCCAGATGTCACTTGATCTGACCGACATTACAGGCACCGGCAAGGGCGTGATTATCGCCAAAGAAGGGGACAGGCTCCTGGGCTATTTTGTGATGGATTACACCACCTATACCCTTTACGGCACCTGCACGGGATTTCAGAGGGATATTCCTCTGATGTGGCTGGCGCTGGGTTTCATTCTGCTGCTGATTCTCTTTTTCGGACGGGGAGGCGTGAAATCCTTTTCGGCTCTGATTATTACCTGTCTGATGCTGATATTCGTGATGATACCGCTTGTTTACAACGGTATGGATCCTGTGCTGGCGGTGGCGATATTCGGATTTGCCACGATTGTTGTCACGCTGCTGATGGTTCACGGGCCGTCGGTTTCTTCACTGGCGGCCGGCATGGGTGCCGTGGGCGGAGTTCTCACATCGGCGCTGATTGCCTACATATTGAAGAGCGTGATCTGGATAACCGGAACGGTAGATGAAGAATCCATCAGCCTGCTTTACACCGACAACGGATTGAACCTCGATGTTGCGTCGATTCTCTTTGCCGCCATTGTCATCGGAAGTCTGGGCGGCACGATCGACGTCAGCGTTTCGATTGCTTCCTCTCTGGAGGAACTGAAAGAAAAAATGGGCGAAAACATTACCGGCTGGGAGCTGGCACGTTCCGGCATGTCCATAGGATGCAGCATAATGGGAGCATCTCTCAACACCATGATTCTGGCGTATGTCGGAAGCTCCTTCCAGCTGCTCATGCTGTTCAGCGCCTACCACATCACGCTGCAGGAAATTATCAACAACGAAATGATCGCAGTTGAATTGCTGCGTGCGCTGGCCGGCTGCTTCGGACTGCTGATGTCAGTACCGATCACATCCGTCACTGCCGCCGTATTCTCCTGCAAAGGAAATATGGGTACATTCAGGCTCAACGAAATCAAGCTTGTCAGCAGCTTTTCGGGCGTAAGAGTCAAACTTTCCTCCGCATGGAAAAAGGCGCTCAGGGAAGCCTCGCAGAACGCCCAGACCAGGCAGGAGAAGCAGGAAGAGCCTCAGATCAATCTCTTTGAACGGGCGAGGCAGCATTATGATGAAATGAACTCCGCAGAGGACGACAGAGACAAAAACGAAAAAACAGGAGAGTGAGAATTACGGATCATTCAAACAACAACACTCAAAAAAAACCGGACTGCTCGTCATTTTTTGCCATCATTTCCCGTATGAAGTACATTGACCGATGGGCACTGATGCGGAACACACACAGCGAAAACCTGAGCGAGCATTCCCTTGATACGGCGATCATTGCGCATGCGCTGGCAGTGATCAGAAACAAACGCTTTGGCGGCAGCATTAATCCCGAACGGGCGGCACTGCTGGCGGTGTTCCACGATGTACCGGAGGTAATAACGGGCGATATGCCGACTCCTGTCAAATATTTCAGCAGCGAGATCCGCAGCGCCTACGCAGGCGTCGAAAGCGCAGCGGAGAACCGGCTTCTTTCGCTTCTGCCGGAGGACATGCGTGAGGAGTATCTGCCGCTTATTACCCATGAAGGCGAAGATCAGGCGCTTCTGAAATTAGTCAAATGTGCCGACAAAATCAGCGCCCTGATCAAATGCATCGAAGAGGAAAAGGCCTGCAACAAGGAATTTTCCGCGGCGAAGGCTTCCACCATAGCCGCCATCAGAGAGATGAATCTTCCGGAAGGAATCGAATTTCTGGAAAAATTCATTCCGCCGTTTGAGCTGACGCTTGACGATCAGAACATGTGACTGTTTTGCGAAATATTGAATTGTAATGGATGATTCATCGGAACCTGACCCACTGATCCAACTCGTTCAGGCAGCCGGGCAGATAAAGACCCTGGCTGCGTGGAATGTAGTAGCGGCATGTGCCGAATTCGGCCTGGACAGCTGGCTGAGGAATCTTTTTAAGTCGGCACCTTCCCTCTGTCTGGTAAAAGCAATCGCATCGACATTCCGTGTATTTCGTCATCCTGAAGTCAAATCACCTTTCCAATAGCAATCTCTCCGTTATTATTGACACGGAGAGATTTTTTTATGCCGGAGAATTAATTAATTAATAAAATATCACTTAATCCGCCGTGTCAGATGTGATATAATGAATACGCAGGCAAGTCATTTTTATCAAACGGAGGCAGGCAATGGCAAAGCTTTATTTCAAATACGGCGCCATGGGAAGTTCAAAGACAGCCCAGGCGCTGATAACAAAATTCAATTACGAGGAAAGAGGCATGACGGTGCTTCTGATTAAACCCTCGGTGGACGACCGTGACGGCGTGAATGAGGTAACTTCACGCATAGGACTTCATCAGCCGTGCCGCACGGTTGATCGCAATGAAAGCATATGGGACATTTATCATGAAAACAGCGGTGCGGACGTCATCATAGCAGACGAGTGCCAGTTTTTCTCATCTTCGCAGATCGACGATTTGCGCAGAATTGTGGACGAGTGCCATATTCCGGTGCTTTGTTTCGGATTGCGGACGGATTTCCGCACCAGACTTTTTGAAGGCAGCGCTCGTCTATTTGAGATCGCCGACTCCATCAACGAAATCAAGACCATTTGCGAATGCGGCGCCAAGGCAACCGTCAATGCGAGAATTGCTCCCGATGGAAAAATTCTCACAAGCGGAGAACAGGTCATGGTCGGCGGCAATGAGAGCTACCGAGCGATGTGCCATTCCTGCTGGCGCAGAAAAATCAGGGAACAGGAGAAATGATGATATGAACGAATATGAGAAAAGACAGATTCTGAAAATGGTCGATCACACGCTGCTCAAACCTGAATCCACGTGGGAAGAGATCAGGTGTCTTTGCGATGAGGGCGTTGACTGCGGTACGGCTTCGGTATGTATTCCGCCGTCGTTTGTGAAGCAGGCTTCCGAATACCTTGCCGGGAGACTTCCGGTTTGTACCGTGATCGGTTTCCCGAACGGCTACAGCACAACGGCGGCCAAGGTATTTGAGACGAGTGATGCGATTGCCAACGGTGCGGATGAAATAGACATGGTGATTAATATCGGCTGGCTGAAGGATAGAAGGTACGATGATATTCGGGAGGAGATTCAATCCGTTAAAGCGGCATGCGGTGAGAAAATCCTGAAGGTGATTATCGAGACATGCCTGCTGACCGATGAAGAAAAGATCAGAATGTGTGAGATCGTCTCGGAATCCGGGGCGGATTTCATCAAGACATCGACGGGATTTTCCAAAGGCGGCGCAACTCTGGCGGATATCAGGCTGTTTGCGGCTCATGTTTCGCCTGATGTGAGAATCAAGGCGGCAGGAGGTGTGCAAAGCTTTGAGGACGCCCGAGAATTCATCGAAGCAGGCGCTTCCAGAATCGGCACGAGCCGACTGGTGAGATTAATGTAAAATGAGCGAATACACACAGTGAAGTAACCAATCCGCCATTCCGCAAGCGGAGAAAAAACCTGATTTTCGTACTATTACTCCGGCAAATAAATATAGATAAGAAAAGAAAAAAGCAAGCGCAGCGCCCTAACTAGCGAGTTTTTTACCCAGGCGAGCGTGGGAATCCAAGGGGGCCACTGCCCTCTTGGCAGGGGTCCGGGGGCAGCGCCACCGGCGGAGCGTGAGGCAGAGCCTCACGAGCGAAGCCTTTGGCTGAGCGAGCAAAACGCACTGGGAAAAGCAATGCAGTCAGGCGAATACTCAAAAGGCAAAAACCAAAAAAAAGCTTCCCTCGGCTGAAGAAAAAATGGATAGATATTTTATTGCCGGATTAATAATCAATTCACCGCAATTCTTATCATGCGAGGAGGAATTAATTATGTCACAAAAGAATTATCCTACGCCGCACATTGCTGCGGTTCCCGAAGATTTTGCCAGAACCGTGCTGATGCCGGGCGATCCTTTGAGGGCAAAATTCATCGCAGAGACATATCTTGACAATGCGGTGCTGGTCAACAATGTGCGCGGTATTCAAGGCTATACAGGAAGCTACAAGGGAACACGGGTTTCGGTAATGGCCAGCGGAATGGGCATGCCATCCATCGGCATTTACAGCTACGAGCTTTTCAATTTCTTCGGTGTGGAGAATATCATCCGCGTCGGAACGGCCGGAGGAATCAGCACGGACGTGAAGGTGCGTGATATCGTCATTGCGATGGGAGCGTGTTCCAATTCCAATTTTGCGGCGCAATACGGACTGCCGGGAACCTTTGCGCCCATAGCGAGCTACGGACTGATGAAGTCGGCCATTGAAAGTGCCGGGAAGCTCGGCGCAAGCTATCATGTGGGCAATTGCCTGTCAAGCGATACGTTTTACAGTGACGACACGACTGCCACAGAAAAATGGGCCAAAATGGGCGTGCTCTGCGTCGAGATGGAGGCGGCAGCACTCTACATGAATGCGGCGAGAAGCGGCCGAAACGCACTGGGACTCTTTACCGTATCGGATCATATTATCACAGGAGAAGCCACCTCGGCGGAGGAACGCCAGACTTCCTTTACCCAGATGATGGAAATAGCGCTTGAAACCGCCGTTTCACTCGGCTGAAAAGAGGAGGGATCGCCGTGAGCATTGTTAACCGTCAAAAGGATAATAAAAGCAGATTCAAGAGAGTATTCCTCATTGTTCTCGACAGCCTGGGCGCAGGAGCCTTGCCCGATGCGGCGGAATTCGGTGATGCCGGAGCATTCACACTCCGATCCCTGTCACGTTCGGAAAAGCTGTTTATTCCTACTCTCCGCCGGCTGGGCATAGGCAATACGGAAGGGCTTGGATTTCTCGGCACGAATGATTCACCCGAAGCCGCTGTCTGCAAGCTTGCGGAAAAATCCAACGGCAAGGATTCCACGATAGGTCACTGGGAAATGGCTGGTGTGATTTCGCCCAATCCTCTCCCGACCTTTCCGGAAGGCTTTCCCGATGAAGTACTCAAGGAATTCAGCCGCATCACTGGCAGAGGCGTGCTTTGCAATAAGCCGTACTCCGGCACGCAGGTAATTGCCGATTTCGGAGAACAGCATATGTGCACAGGCGATCTGATTGTGTACACATCGGCCGACAGCGTGTTTCAGATAGCCGCCCATGAGGAGGTTGTTCCGCTCAGCGAGCTGTACCGTATTTGTGAAGCAACACGCAAAATGCTTGTCGGCAGGTACGGCGTCGGCAGAGTCATCGCCCGACCTTTTGAGGGCAGTCCGGGCAGCTTTGTCCGAACGCCTCACCGCCACGATTATTCAATCGAGCCGCCCGGAGAGACGATGCTTGACGCGCTCAAAGAAGCTGGTCTGGATGTGATTTCAGTCGGCAAGATAAAGGATTTGTTTGCCGGACGGGGACTCACCGCATCGCATGCCACTTCGGGGAATGCCGAGGGAATGAAGACAACCGCCGAGCTTGTGGAATCCGATTTCAACGGACTTTGCTTTGTCAATCTGGTGGATTTCGACATGCTTTACGGTCACAGGCAGGACGCTGACGGCTATGCCAATGCGCTGACGGAATTTGATAAATGGCTGAGTGAATTTCTCCCGAAGCTGCGTGAAGATGATCTGTTGATGATAACGGCCGACCACGGCTGTGATCCTTCCGACGACAGCACCGATCACACAAGGGAATACATACCGCTGATGATGTATGGCAAATCCATCCTTCCTGTGAATCTGGGAATCCGGCCAACATTTGCGGATATTGCAGCGACAATTGCCGAAATCTTCGGCGTGGAATACACCTGCTGCGGAAACAGCATGCTGGGTGAATTGACCGACCTGCGGCAGCACCTGGTGGCTTCCGCCGTCCGTGCGATGGAAAATTCCTACAGTCCGTATTCGGGCTATAAGGTCGGCGCGGCGCTTCTTGCGGCAAGCGGAAGGATTTATTCGGGCTGCAATATAGAGAATTCCGCCTATTCTCCCACAATCTGCGCCGAGCGCACGGCATTTGCCAAGGCGGTGAGCGAAGCGGAGAGGGAGTTCCGTATGATAGCCGTTGCCGGAGGCAAGGACGGAATCGTGTCGGGCATTTTTCCGCCTTGCGGAGTGTGCAGGCAGGTAATGAAGGAATTTTGCGGGCCGGAATTGGAGATCATTCTTGTCGAGCCGGAAGGTTATCAATCACACACACTGGCGGAACTTCTGCCCTGCGGTTTTTCGCTTTGAAGCTGATTATTACTCCGGCAACTAAATATTGATAATAAAAAGAAAAAAGCAAGTGCGCAGCGCCAATAATG
>CAMHJC010000121.1 GCA_946185345.1 uncultured Clostridia bacterium | reverse complement strand
CACTTCTCAAAAATGCGACGCATCAATCGGATAATACCGTCCAGAATCGCAAAAATCACTCTTCCGAAAGTCGCAAAATAAATCCCCCAGCCGACAAGAGAAAAAAAGACAAAATAGATCCTTATATAGCCGTTGTTGAGCCTTACGCAAACAAAAAAAATAAAAATCGCAGATGTAATCCAGAAAATCATGTCCTGAAAAGCCACTGACAGTTTTTCAAAACGGATGATTCTGCGCAAAAGCCGGAATACATCATAATAGATGCCCATTATCACGCCTGCCGCAAGCGCCTGAAGCATTGAAACAAGATCGGTATAATGTGTGTATTCCATCATTATTTAAATATCCTCGAGAAAAATCCGCGTTGCTTCGGCTGGGCATCGGCATATATCAGCTCCTTGATCTGACCGTCGATTTTCAGTTCTCCGGTCGAGCGGTTGAAGCTTCCTATGTGAAGCATAGAGCCGCTTACAATCATTTCTCCCATGACTGTTTTGACGGTCAGCACTTCTTCATCGCAGCCGATCACTTCCTCCACCCCTGTCAGCGATAGCTTCCTGCGGTCGTTCAATGTCAGATTGTGCGGCATCTGAACCGTTCTTTTGTCATCGTTCATATCTTCAGCCTCCGTTTTTTTTTTCATGCAGCGCGCAACAGCTTTGCATATCCATTATATGTCTGACAGCCGCCGATAATGCCCCATTTCGGATTGAAAAAACGGATTGACGGATTATTATTTTTTTCGCAAAAAAGTAGTGCAATTTCTGTCGGTTTATGATAAAATAGAATACAGTCAGCAAACTACTAAACCGATAGGGAGAAAAAACAAATTGAAAACAAAAAAGAAAAAAATGTATCCTTCTTTCTGGACCGTACTTGCCATCGTGGTTGCTTTGTTTTTATTCAACGCTGTATTGAAGTACTCGAGCGGTCTGGGAAAAAATAATTCCGCCGAAAAAACCATCTTGGAATTTGCCGGCCAGAACGGCTTTTCTCTGAGTGATTACCCCGATGACATCGTTGAAATGCTGGTGCTTAACGATGAAACAGAGAAATTCGTGGTGAATTACCCCTATAAATCCGTCAATTTCAAGCCCGACAAGATTGATTTTTCACAATACGCCGACTGCAAAGAGCCGCCTATCCTGATGCAATGGGATATGCGCTGGGGATATATGCAATACAACGGCAACGTAATGGGATTGACCGGCAGCGCACCCACAGCGCTCTCAATGGTGGCCGTCTATGTGCTGCACAACATGTCGATGACTCCCGTTCATATCGCTGAGTACTCCATCGGAAGCAACTGCGAGTCACGCCCTGAAAAGCTGCTCTCCGACGGCGCACGCAATATGGGAATGAACGTCACCGAGGTGATACGCAACAACAATCGTCTGAAACAGGCTGTTACAGAAGAAGGCAGCGCCGTCATCTGTATGATGAAAAGTCAGGAATTTTCTCCCGTCATTGTCGTCAGAGGCGTTGACGAAAACGGCAATTTTCTGATAAACGATCCCTCAAGCAAAAAACGATCCAATACTTCTTATTCTTTTTCAGAGCTGAACACCGGCATAAAGAAAATCTGGAAATATTCACCCATCTCCTGAGAACCGATGAAAACCTGCGTTCCGGCGGGATATTCAGACAAAAAGCTGAATATCCCGCCGTTTTTTTCAAATAATACTTCTGATATTGTTGGAAAGGACGATTCATCACGGAAAAAAGGGTTACTGCTCTGTTCGGATTGATTATCCTGTTATGTGCCGTTTTAATCGGACGAATAGTTATCATAGAAACGCACGACGGTTATGTTTCCGCCGCCCGGAACCACAGCGAATACAAACTGACGCTTGCCACTACAAGGGGACGAATTTACGACAGAAACGGCGTTGCTCTGGCAGGAGGATCATTCAGCTGCAAAGCGCTGATTATTCCTTCCGCCGACACCTCCGCCCGGCTGCTCAGCCGGCTCTCTCCGGAGAAATACAGGTCCATCCAAAGCAGTCTGAAAGGCACTCTTCCCTTTCTTACCGACGTGCCTGACGGCAGCTGCGAGTGCGAAGGCGTGACGGTTTACCGTGCTCCCAGAAGATACTCCGACAACGCTTTGGCAGTTCATCTGGTGGGCTGGTGCGGACAAAACGGCGGTGAAAGCGGCATTGAAAGGGCGTATGATCAATGGCTTTCCGAAGCCAGGGGAGAACTTTCGGTTACCTGCCGCATCAGCGCCTCGGGAAGAAGTCTTGACGGTGCCGACAGATTGATCACCGATACCACATCCGATTCCAACCGCGGAGTCATGCTGACTATTGACAGCCACATACAGAACATCGCCGAACAGTCAGCCGCACGGCATCTGAAGTGCGGTGCGGTAGTAATTACTGACATTGAGACGGGTGAAATTCTGGCGATGGCGAGCCTTCCTTCCTACAACCGGAATGATATCGCATCGGTGCTCAGCGATGAAAATTCGCCGCTTGTCAACCGCGCTGTCGCTTCCTACAACGCCGGTTCGGTATTCAAGCCGGTTGTCGCCGCCGCCGCGCTGGAGAGCGGAATTAACCCGTATGAGCTTTACCTCTGCGAGGGAAGCGTTCAGATCGGCGACGTGACAATGGGCTGCATCAGGCACACGGCCCACGGTGAAGTCGATCTCTGTCAAGCCGTCTCCCATTCCTGCAACACTTATTTTATTCATTTGTCCCAGCAGATCAGCAGCGACGCCATTCTTTCAATGGCGGAAAAGCTCGGCTTTGGTCAGGCAACACGACTGGGAACACATTACAGTTCTTCAAGCGGTCACCTTCCTGACGCCCGAATGCTTAACCGTCCGGCCGAGCTTGCCAATTTTTCATTCGGACAGGGTACCCTCACTGTCACGCCGGTTCAGGTTGCCGGAATGGTGACTGCCATCGCAAGAGGAGGCGAATACATTGAACCTTACGTCGTCAAAGGACTGACCGACGACCGCATGAATCTGATCTCCCTGCCATTTCAACCCGAATCGCATCGTGCAATGAGCGCATCCACCGCGGAAATCATCGGTCAGTCCATGCGAACCGCTGTGACAGAAGGCACCGCAAAGGCAGGAGGTACGGACAGGATTACTTCCGCCGCCAAAACCGGAACGGCTGAAACGGGCATTATCAAAAACGGCAGAAAGGTCAATCAGGCCTGGTACGCAGGATACTTCCCCTATGAAAATCCGAAATACGCGTGCGTCGTGCTGGCGGAGGACGGCACTTCTGGCGGCGGTTCGGCAGGGCCTGTATTCAGGGAGATTGCCGAACAGCTCTCTCTACTGCTATAATACTAATTTTCGGTTGAAAGTAGACAATTATTTGCGAGAATATTTTGTGTTCTGCAAGGAATAGCTGTCGACTCGTCGACAGCAGGACGACGGCAGGCTGGCGCCTGCCTAGGACAATGACGCCGCAGGGCGCAAAATAGGCCGCAAAGAATGTCTGATTTTAGCTGTAAATTAGTATAAGACTCATCTTCTAAAAACAGACATCGGCGGCCGTCCTGAGGCCTGATCCGATGTCTGTTTTTGAATGTTTAACGAAACATTGACTTGATAAGCTCGGCGCCGAAATCAACCACAAAGTTGATCAGCATAATCACCGCCGTCATTCCGCCGAGACACAGCACCAGAAAAATCACCTGCTTCCACACCGGAAGATTCTGATACTGCTCTTTGAATTCCTCCTGCGCATCTGACCCGGAAGGCTGCTCCGCATTTGAATCCTCCACGGCAGGCTCCTTTTCTGTTTCGATCATCTCGTTTGTTTCTTCGTTTTGTATGCTCATTCCAACACCTCATTGATTTTAATCGCTAATTCTGCAATACGGTCTGATGTTTTCCAGTGTCTTTTCACCGATGCCGTCCACCTTGATCAATTCATTGACCGAGACAAAGCCACCTGACATTTCTCGGTATTCGATGATTTTCTGCGCCTTTACCTTGCCTATGCCGGGCAGAAATTCGGCCAGTTCCTCGGCTGATGCCGTGTTAATATTGATGGTGACGGTGCTGTCGGATTCCGTTTCAGAGGATTTTGCCTCATCTGAAACCGGTGAGTCTTCCGGTTTCTCCGTCTGATCATCAAGACTTATCCCCTCATTGTAATCCCATTTGTAAATGATGTCGGCCTTGAGATAATTGGCTTCCATCATGTCAAAAATCGACAGAAAGACGCAGCCGAACAGACATATCACACCCGTTATGATCAGGCAAAGCTTTTCCCGGCTCAAATGTTCAACACCTCCGGATCTTTCTATGACATCACTTTAATTTCATGCAGCTGCTTATGGATGGCGGCGCATTGGCGATGGAATAACAATCCCTTGCATCCACAATCAAATGATCAAGCAGTCTGACATCAATGGTATGGAACGCATTGAGTATCACCTGCGTCGTCTTCAGATCATCGTTGGAGGGATAAGCCAGTCCTCTCGGGTGATTATGGGCGACCACCGCATAGGCCGCATCGGTTGCCAGCAGAAGATGCACCATTTTTCTGAGATCGACGGTTGACGAATTGACCGTCCCTTTGGAGACAAAATCGTACCTTATCATTCTTTGATGCTTGTCCAGACAGAGAAGCAAGAAATATTCGACCGTCCTGCCGATAAAGCAATCCGGCACAAAGGCTCTGATTTCATCCATACCCACGACTTTTTTCTTGAGGTGGCGATCCAGCCGAATTCTCCGGCTGATCTGCGGAATCATGGACAAAAGCACTGCACTGTTCCGGCTGATGCCTTCCATGTGGGTGAGTTCAATAATTTCGGCGTCCATCAATTCGCTCATTGATCCAAAGTAGTCAAACAGCCTGGCGGCAATTTCTTCTGTGTCCTTCATCGGCACGGAATAAAGCAGGAGCAGTTCCACAAGCTGCTGTGTCGTCATGTCGCCTGATCTGCCTTCGGAAAGCTCTTTCATCAGCAGCTTTCTGCGACTTTCTTCAGCGGTATCCGCCATAATCCATCCATCCCCGCGTATGTAATGTATTTCTTCCGATCAAAATCCGAAGCCGCCGCTCAGCACCGCAACAAACATCAGAACCATAATGGCAACGACGATTGCCACTCCCCAGCATACGCCGAAAATAATCCAAAACTGCTTCATGGTCAGATTACCGACCTTCATCTCCACCTTGCGGTTAATAAACGCTTCCAGACGCTCATGCTCCTGCTCACCGAAGTTGTTACGGATAAAATTCTTGTTGTACTTCTTGCTGTTATAATCGTAGGTGTAGGTTTTGCTGATATAAGTACCCTTGACAAACTGACCGCTGTTGTTGTGATAGGAATAATCATAAAATATGGTAAACATGGCAAACAACGGCAGCAATGCGTCATATTGCGGCAGAATATGCACAATATACCTATCCAGATTGTCAACCACCTTCTGACTGCGGGTAATCTGTCCTATCTGCACATCGTTTTCGTAGAGAGAGACCACTTCACGGTATCCCAGCTCTCTATCGTATCCGTAAATGATTCTGTCGCCGAATGAAATGCACAGTCTCGAATCAAGAAAACTCTTTTTGACGTCATAAAATGCTCCGACTTCATTGCCTGAGGCATCAACCACCTGATACTGGCTGAATTTCTGCTCACCGTCAATCAAATACTTAAACGGGACAGATGATTCCGCCAGATTATCAATCATGCTGTATTTTGTCTGAAATACAATATTGCCATTAGGATCGGTCAATATCACCTTGTTGTTCTTATCGACCCCCATGGGAAACCACGTGGCATTTCCCTTGAAAAACAAAGTTCCGTTGCCGAATACTTCAAATTGATTGCTTCCGGCAGAGGTGACCTGTCTGACGTCCAGAATCATTGCAAAAACCTTCTCTCACATAGCTATTAATTTTATTATAACAAACCGGACAGCAAAATGCAATCTTTTTTCCGAATCAGCAGAACAGTTGCCGCTTTTTATGAATTTTCTGATCAGCTTGTGAAACAGTCAATAGCGGTCGATAAACGCACTGACTTTTTACTGTCAGGCTCACCGTACTTGTCAATGATGGCCCGAACGGTAACTGATAAAACGTATTGCAACATTGTTTACGATTCGTCAGAATTGAGCTGTTTTCTATAACAGATGATACGATTGGCCACTTCAAAACCTACCGATAGGTGAAACAGCAAACTGCTCTCATTCTCCCATTCACAGTCGCTGGCAAATTCTGCGCAGTTTTTGCTCAAAGCCCATTTCTCACAGCAAGCCAGCAGTTCCGCAGCATACCCTTTGTGCCTGTATTCTTCGGCTATAAATATTCCTTCCAGATAACCCACGGGAGAAGAATTCGTCCCCTCGACATAGTCCCGCCGCAGTTGACATTGCGCGAAGCCTGCCGGCCGGTTGTCCGCATATATTATGAAACAGACGGCATCCGGATTTTCAGTCAACTGCTCTAATTCACTCTCAAGTTCAAACCGGGAATGTCCTTTCCATAATTGTGACGCCAACGTTGCAAGAACAACACTGTCCGATTTTTCTGCTTGCTTTATCATATCTGTAGCCACCATTCCAATTATTTGTGGTAATTTTATCAGCACTACATTCTGAAAATGTAATCAATTCAACACCCGTAATTATTCAGTGACCAGCGAAAAACGCCCATAAAGAAGAGAACGGAGCGCTTCAAAAGCAGTGACCCCATTTTTGACAGCGGTGGATGTAAAGGACTTGAGGATGAGGAAATCTTTAGCG
>CAMHJC010000120.1 GCA_946185345.1 uncultured Clostridia bacterium | reverse complement strand
GATAGATATTTTATTGCCGGATTAATACTATACCACAGGATAAGGTTTAATTCAACTGTGCTGACGCATAAAAATTTCCAATCTGTTTATCCGGTACCAAAAACGGGACTTGATTTGCGCAATCCGGAACAATATAGCTGCAAAAAACATTGAAATATGACTTGATTCACCGTAAAAATCTATTTTGACCGGAATATTCGGACGTGTTTAACAGCACATTTTGTTCGGGTCAAGTTATTTCTTCATTAACCGTTCAAAAACATTTTCAAATAATGTGATATAATAATAATTCAGGTGATTGTAATAGAAATGAGAGGACTTTCTTTGGATGATTCCATCGGGAAATAATCTCACTCATTAAGGAGGCCAAATGTATGAGAATCTCTCTTTTTTCGCATATTTTACGTATTACACGTATTTCACGTATTTCACGTATTTCACGTAAATCACAGGCATCGGCGCCGTTGGCGCTCAAAAGGAATGTGGCGCTGCTTCTGACGCTGGCCTTTACGGCCGTGTACGTAGCGGATCCGGCGGCGGAAATCTTCAGCGTTTACGCGGCCAAAGAATCACCGCTCGCCATCGTCACGCAGCCGGCCGACGTAACGGCAAAGCCGGGCGACACGGTGACCTTCTCGGTGGAAGCGCAGGGAGACGGACTGAGCTATCAGTGGTACTACAAAAAATCCGGTGCGGGCGCATGGTCGGTCTGGAAATCGCACACCACCGCCGTGACCACCGCCACCGCCAATGCCACATGGAATATGATGCAGGTCTATTGCAGGGTGACCGATTCAGCCGGCCATTCGGCGGATTCCGAACCGGCAGTGATCAGGGTCAGCCAGCCGCTCCGTCTGCTTTCGCAGCCGTCGGACGCCACCGTCAAGGTGGGTGATCTGGTGAAATTCTCCGTAAGCGCTCAGGGCAGCGGAACGCTGAAATATCAGTGGTACTACCGTAAGCAGGGCGCAGGCTCGTGGTCGGTCTGGAAGTCGCACACCACCGCCGTGACCGCCGCCACCGTCAATGCCACATGGAATATGATGCAGGTCTATTGCAAGGTGACGGACGACTCCGGCAGCTCGGTCAGATCCGATGCCGCCACGCTCAAAGTCCTTCAGCCGCTCACCGTTCTGACACATCCGCAGGACGTTTCGGTCAAATCGGGCAAGAAAGTCCCCTTTTCTGTAACCGCCCAGGGCTTCGGCGAATTCACCTATCAGTGGTACATCCGCCGGCAGGGAGACAGGACATGGACGGCGTGGAGCGGACGCACTACCGCCGAAATTTCCGAGACGCTCGACGACACGATGGACGGCATGCAGGTCTACTGCCGAGTTGTGGACGAATCCGGCTCAAAGGTCAATTCCAATTCCGCCGCCGTCACCGTCATTCCCGATCTAGTCATAACGTCCCAGCCGGCACCCGTGACGTTACATTCGGGCGATACGGCGACTTTCTCCGTGGCGGCGCAGGGTATGGGAGAAATCAGCTACCAGTGGTACTACAAAAAAGCCGGCAGGACCGACTGGACACTCTGGAGCGGAAAAACCGCCGGTTCGGTTTCCGCCGTTGCGGACTGCACCTGGCACGGAATGGAAGTATTCTGCCGTGTGACGGACGAGGCCGGCCAGACGGCGGACAGCAAGTCGGTATTCGCCATGATCACCAAAATAAGCGACAAGCGCTATATTATCCGCTCCTTCACGGTAAAAAGCGATAAGACCAAAATATACAACGGCCCCGGCACCAACAACACCCAGCTCGGCACGGTCAACGCAGGTCAGAAATTCACCGCACTCGAATGGGGCAGCGATTCCAATGACGTCACATGGTTCCGCTTCAAATGGAACGGCAAGGACGCATGGATATCCAGAAAAAGCACCACGGTCAGCGATCAGTTCGTCAACATTCACAACCGCAGCTTCAAAGACGGCGGTATTCCGGTGATTTATCTTTCTCCCTCACGCCAGATTCACAACGCATACGCCACAGGCTCCACCACCGAGCAGATTCAGATGTACCGTGTGGGGAACGAGCTGAAAAAAATCCTCGAGGAGGAATATGTGTGCATGGTCTACATGCCGGAGGTCAGCATGCCGATCAGTCTGATGAAGCGTCCTTACGACGCCTACACCAAGGAGGCCGATGTGTATCTCGCCATTCACAGCAACGCCACCTCATACTCCTCCAACACGGCATACGGAGCGGTAGGCTACTACTTCCCGGGATGCGCCCAGAGCAAGCTGCTTGCTCAGAATATGACCGATGAGATGGGCAAAATTGCGATGAAGCCTTCGACCGTGGGCAGCAAGACGGTCAATGGCATGACCGCTTTTGACAATATCGGCTACGGCGAGGTGCGCGACCCGTCCTACTTCGGCATGATCAGCGTGCTCGCCGAAGTGGAATTCCACGACAATGCCGACTCCGCGCGATGGATTATCGACAATCCCGAAAAGATTGCCCGGGCGCTGGCCAACGCTCTCGAAAAAACCATCGACATGCAAAAGAAATAAGCCGTCCTTCATCCGGCGGCACAATCGTCAGCACCGCTCTTCCTCGGGGTTCCGGATCAACCGTTATCCCGGCGGGAGAGCGGATTTTTATTATTAACTGTTTCTTTAATCTTTGGAGGAGGCGCAGTGGTATAATAAGGTAAAAGCGGATCAACGGCTGTAATACGGATCAAAAGGGAGGTTCTGACAAATGAACATCATGGATTATCTGGAAATGCGGGGCGATCTGACCTTTGCGGAAAGGCCGTTCAACGAGGTGGACAATCTTATCTTTGCGGGACTGGCTTATCTCGACATGAAGGACATCGTGTCGGAGAGATTTGAATTCACCGTGTCGCTCCGTACGCTTTGCAAAAAATATCTTGAGCTGGGCTACGATCAGTCCTTCCTCATCAACGATCCCAAGGCCCTGCTCAGAAAAGCGGCCTCATGCAGACGGTTTGCCCGGGTACGGGTCGGCGCTTATCTCAAATACGTGTCACAGGATAAGGAAGTGCAGTTTTCCTGCGCCACCTTCCTGCTGGGAGACGGCACTGCGTATGTGGGATTCAGCGGCACCGACGACACCCTTGCCGGCTGGCATGAGGATTTCAACATCAGCTACATGAACAGCACTCCCGGACAGTCGGAGGCGGCGGCCTATCTCGACAGACTGGGCGAATACACCGCCTGTCCGCTGCGGATAGGCGGCCATTCCAAAGGGGGCAATTTTGCCGAATACGGGGCGGCCTTCTGTCATCCGAGGCTGCGTGACGGCCGCGTCATCGAGGTGTATTCCAATGACGGGCCGGGATTCAACCGGGCGATTGCCGAATCGGAGGAATACGCCGCAATCATCGGCCGGGTGCGGAAATTTCTTCCCGAATCGTCGCTGGTAGGCATTCTGCTCTCCGGCAAGGTGAACACAAAGGTGATCAGGAGCAGCGCCAAGGGAATCAATCAGCACAATTTTTACACATGGCGAGTAAGGCGGGACCGTTTCTACGAAGCGGAAGGACTTTCGCCGACGAGCGTCTTTATGGACGAAACCAGCAGGCGCTGGCTGGTTTCGCTCGACGACGAGCAGAAGAAGGCGGTCGTCTCGGCGGTATTCGATTCGCTCCAGGCGTCGGGCGCCACGACCCTGACCGAAATCAACGCCAACAAATGGCTCTACTACAACGCCATTCTCAAGGCGGTCACCAAAATCGCTCCCGAGGTCTACGGGGAGATTTTCTCGTCGCTCCTGAAGCTCGCCGGCGCCGGGAGAGACGTTTTGTGGGACGAAGCGAAAAAGACCTTTGAGCGTTTTGACCCGAACAAGGCAAAAGCGGAGCTTCCCGGATGAGCCGGCCCCTGACAATAGAAAAAAACCGAAAATTCTGAGCAAAACACGTTAATTCCGGAGCGAAATTTGTTGCATTTGCATGGTACGGGTGTTATAATAATGGATGTATGCAATATGCCGGATTTCCATCGGAAATACTGCAAAAAATCTCTTACCATCAGAAGGAGCTGCTTTTTTTATGGCGTCCGTAACCATTCTGCCCGAGCATTACATCAACCGTGAACTCAGCTGGCTGGAATTCAATCACCGTGTGATGATGCAGGCCGTGGCGGATGAAAATCCCGTTTTTGAAAGAATTAAATTCCTCTCTATCGTCACCTCCAATCTGGATGAGTTTTTCATGGTGCGAGTTGCCTCCATACGCGACCAGCTCCGTGCCAAATACGATGCGGTCGATCCTGCCGGAATGACTCCCAAGCAGCAGCTCATCGCCATCAGCGAACGGACACACGAGCTTTGCGAAATGGAGTATTCCATCTATCACAAGTCGATTCTTCCCGAGCTGCGTTCCAACGGCATCTCCATCATTCACGCCGATTCGCTGATGGATGACCAGGTCCGGTTCTGCAAGAGTCTCTTTGACAACGCCATTTATCCCGTGCTGACGCCGCTTGCCGTCGACCGCAGCCATCCGTTTCCGCTCATTCTCAACAAGAGTCTGAATATCGGCGTGCTGCTCGACTGCGGCGCGGAAAAGCCGGTCTTTGCCACCGTGCAGGTGCCGGATAATCTTCAGCGGCTGATCAAGCTGCCCTCGGAGCAGGGATACATATTCATTCCCATCGAGGAAATCATCCGGATGAATATCGCCAAGCTCTTTTCGGGTTACAATGTCATCGACTGCGTACCCTACCGCATTACCCGCAACGGCGACCTTTCCTTTGACGAGGAGGAAGCCATCGACCTGCTCAGCGAGATCAAAAATTCCCTCAAGGCCCGCAAGAGAGGCTCGGTTATCCGTCTCGAAATAGCACGGGGAGCCAATCCCAAAATGCTCAAATTCCTCCAGAAAAAGCTGGAAATCGAAAAAAGAGACATTTACGAAATCAACGGCCCGATCAATCTCTCCTTCCTCATGAAGCAGCTTTATTCGCTGCCGGGCTTCGATCATCTCAAGTACAGGAATTACACCCCGAAAATCTGCCACGATCTTCGCACCAACGAGAGCATATTCAATGTCATAGCACGCAGGGATATTCTGATGTATCATCCTTACGACAGCTTTGATCCGGTGGTCAGACTGCTGGACGAGGCGGCCGATGATCCCGACGTTCTCGCCATCAAGCAGACGCTTTACCGTGTGTCCAGCAACAGTCCCATTGTCGCCGCACTGGAAAGAGCCGCCGACAAGGGCAAGCAGGTCACCGCTCTGGTGGAGGTCAAGGCGAGATTTGACGAGGAAAACAACATCGAATTCGGCGAGCAGCTCTCCCGTATGGGAGCGCACGTCATTTACGGCGTCGCCGGACTCAAGACCCATTCCAAGATCACCCTGATCGTGCGGCGTGAGGCGGACGGCATCAAGCGCTATCTGCACCTCGGCACAGGCAATTACAACGACGTCACCGCACGCATTTACACCGATTATTCGCTGCTCACAGCCGACCGTCAGCTCGGCGAGGACGCAACGGTATTCTTTAACTCCATCACGGGATATTTCCGTGCTCCCGTCATGCAGAAGCTGATCATGGCGCCGCACGCCCTGAGGCTTTCCTTTACCAATCTGATCCGCGCCGAAAAGAAAAAGGCGCGCGCCGGTCAGCCGGCCGCCATCTTTGCCAAGATGAATTCGCTTGCCGATCCGGATATCGTGCGGGAGCTTTTCAAGGCCGCCGCGGCAGGCGTCAAGATCAGGCTCTTTGTGAGAGGCATCTGCTGCCTGCGTCCCGGAATACCCGGACTGAGCGAAAACATCGAGGTGCGTTCGGTGGTGGGACGCTTCCTGGAACACAGCCGTGTCTATCTCTTCGGAGCGGAAGGCACCGAGCAGAAGCTTTATCTCAGCTCCGCCGACTGGATGACGCGCAATCTCGATCACCGTGTGGAGCTTCTTTTCCCGATTGAGGACGAAGAGGTATTCGCTCAGATCAAGAGCGACATCGACGTATACTGGAGCGATACCGTCAAGGCACGCAGACTCGGCAGCGACGGCGCCTATCACAGACTTCAGGGAGAGGACGTCAACGCCCAGGAGACGCTCATCGACTACGATTACGACGAGGACGACGACGAAAGCGAAAGCTACAACG
This sequence comes from uncultured Clostridia bacterium, assembly GCA_946185345.1. Lineage (GTDB taxonomy): Bacteria > Bacillota > Clostridia > Oscillospirales > Acutalibacteraceae > RUG762. Next base: position 856 of record CAMHJC010000120.1, on the reverse strand, counting down.
AGGATAAAGTGCTTTATCACGCCGAATTGGAGGAAAGTTATGAGGACGGCGTATCGGACGAATTCGACGATGTGCTGGATTATGACGATTACCACGGAAGCGACGAGGACAACGATGACGACGATGACGAGGACGACGGACTGGGGGACAGTCCGGTTTACGGAAACACCTTCGGCGCCTACAATTACAAGTACGAATACGGCTATGCGGACATTGACGACGACGAGGATGACGATGAGTAATTCCGCAGGGCATGTTATTTATGAAATATTCAAAATATTCAAAAGACAATTCATATCCGGAAGGAGTTTGCCGTGATGAATCATCCGTTGCCGCAGGACAAATTCATGCTCCTGAGTGTGATCAACACCAAGCTGCGTGATCAGTATGCCAGCCTTGACGAGCTGTGCGAGGACATGGGAGCGGACAGGGAGGACATTATCCGGGCGCTGGAGTCAATCGGCTACCGCTACGACCAGTCGCTCAACCGCTTCTGCTAGTCCGGCCGGAATCAGTCAAAATCCCCGAAGTGTGCTGCGGCGTTCCGCAGCATGCTTCGGGGAATTATTTTTGGAGGGGAGGAATTCATTGGCCGTGGGGCCTCTCTCTCTGCGTGAATCTGTCACTGAAGAAGCGGAAGATACCTTTAGAGCCTGAATAATATGCTTTATATATCGTTGAAGAATTCCGTGAGAAACTCTACATTATTATATATTACTCCGGCAACTAAATATTGAAAATAAAAAGAAAAAAGCAAGCGCAGCGCTGAACAAGCGAGTTTTTTACCCAGGCGAGCGTGGGAGTCCAGGGCGGAGCCTTGGCGGGAGCGTGAGGGCAGCGCCCTCACGAGCGAAGC
>CAMHJC010000119.1 GCA_946185345.1 uncultured Clostridia bacterium | reverse complement strand
CCATCAAGGGCTGCAAGCGCTTCCTCGACAGAACCTTCAACCTCCAGGAGAAGGTCATCGACGGCGGCATCCGCCCCGAATTCGAGTCAATGATCCACAAGACCATCAGAAAGGTCACAGAGGATATCGAAACACTGAAATTCAACACCGCCATCGCCCAGCTCATGACATGGCTGAACGATGTCGAAAAATGTGGCTCCATCACCAAAGAGGAGTACAAGGTATACCTCATGCTGCTCGATCCCTTCGCACCTCACATCTGCGAGGAAATATGGGAGAATCTGGGCTTCGGCGGTATGATCGTGGAGCAGACATGGCCGAAGTACGACGAAGCCAAGTGCGTTGACGAAACCGTTGAAATCGCCGTTCAGATCACCGGCAAGGTTCGCGCTCGTATCAACATTCCTGCCGATGCGACATCGGAGCAGGCCATTGCGGCGGCCAAAGCCGACCCGACGATTGCCGGACTGATTGAAGGCAAGAACATCGTCAAGGAGATTTATGTACCCGGCAGACTGGTGAATATTGTTGCGAAATAATGACCCGGGCCAATTCATCGGCAAAAATATCAAATTCTTTTCACTTTTTTCCGATAATACTCTTGACATTTTGTTGAACATGTTGTATAATGTGCAAGAGTCACAATAAGCAGAGTGACTCTGTGAATGTGCGGAAGGAGGGAAAATTACATGTCATCTGAAATCAGAGTCAAGGACAAGGAATCTCTTGACAGCGCACTCAGACGTTTCAAGAAGTCTTGCGCCCGTTCGGGTATCATTCAGGAGGTTCGCAAGAGAGAAGCTTATGAGAAGCCCTCTGTACGCCGCAAGAAGAAGTCCGAAGCAGCCAGAAAGCGCAAGTATAAGTAATCCGACGTTTGTTACTACGGGTTCGGATTTGCTTTGACATTTCTGAGAATCAAGTGCAGGTAATGCCGGATCCATCGGCGTTGCCTGCATTTTTTCATCGTTGGAGGTCTGAAAGATATGGCTTTGTTCAAACCCAAAATGCGGATAGGAAAAATGATCGACATCACTCCGGAAATGCTGGATTCGGTCGGAATCAGGGCGCTGCTGCTCGATATTGACAATACCATGACAACCCACAACAATCCTCTTCCGGCCGAAGGCGTGCAGGAGTGGATCGACCGCATGAAGTCGCTGGGATATAAGCTCATCGTTGTTTCCAACAACAACGGCCGGCGTGTGCGCCTGTTTTCGCAGCTCGTGGGACTGGAATTTGAAGGCTCGGCCAAAAAGCCGCTTCCGGTGGGATTCAGACGCGCCTGCAAAAGGCTGGGCGTCACGCCGAAGCAGGCTGCCGTGGTTGGCGACCAGATATTCACCGACATCATGGGAGGAAACCTGCTGGGAGCTTACACCGTCATGACCGAAGTGTATGAGCCGGAGAGCAGGGCTTTTTTTAAATTCAAGCGTGCATGCGAGCGCTTCATCATGAAATTCTGGAGGGATTGAAAGCTATGGGAAACGCAAGATTCGGGCCTGCCGGCAGCTGTGAACGCTCCGCCGCCGAAAAAATTAAAACAACCGAAAAGCTGATTGAATGGATAGCCGCTCAGGGACTCAACGCCTTTGAATATCAGTGCGGACGAGGCGTGATGATCAAGGAGCCGAAGGGCGTCCTTCTCGGACAGAAGGCGAAGGAATGCGGCGTCAGGCTTTCCATTCACGCTCCTTACTACATTTCGCTTGCTTCGCCTGAGGAAGAAAAGCGGCTCAATTCCATCAACTACATATTCCAGAGTGCGCAGGCCGCCGACTGGATGGGAGCGGAGAGGATCGTGGTGCATCCCGGCGGGCTCGGCAAGAAAAGCAGGGAGGAGGCCGCCGCCCTTGCCGGGGAGACCTTAGCCGCCGCGCAGAACTTCCTTGACGAGCAGGGACTCGGACATATTCACATCTGTCCGGAGGTCATGGGCAAGATCAATCAGCTCGGAGATCTGAGCGAGGTGCTGGAATTCTGCACGCTGGACGAGAGAATGATTCCCTGCGTTGATTTCGGACATCTCAACAGCCGCATGCAGGGGACGATGGACTATGGCAAGGCGCTTGACGAAATAGAAAACAAACTCGGCATTGACCGCCTGCGCCGGATGCATATTCATTTCAGCAAAATCGAATACACCACGGGCGGCGAGAAGCGCCATCTCACCTTTGCCGATGACATATACGGCCCCGACTTCGAGCCGCTTCTTGAGGAAATCATCAGGCGGGACATGAGTCCTACCGTCATATGCGAATCGGCAGGAACACAGACGGACGACTCCGTTACGATGATGAAGTACTACATAGAGCGCTCACATGCGCTTCGCTAATTTAATACTGAAGCCGCTGACGCCTGCGTCAGCTGGAAGACATGAAAAATGAATACTATCGGAGCGCCATTCGGCGCCGGAAAATAGAATGGCGGTGATTATATGGCGAAACTCAGAAAAACATTGCCGAAGGACTTTGATGAAATTGTCGGGAGAGGCGATGTAGAGGAAATCAAGGCGGCACTCAAAAAATGCGAACCGAACGCCTGCCGCAATAACTACTACAAAGAATCCGCACTGATGAATCCGAATCTGCCGGAAGACGTTATCAGGTGGCTTGTCACCGAATACGGCGCGGACATCAATTACGCCAATCTTTACGGACGCACCGCACTCAGCGAAGCCGCTATGAGCAAGCCCGAAAATATCAGACTGCTGGTGTCGCTCGGGGCGGAGGTCAATTTTCAAAAGGATACTTCTCCCACGGCGCTGATTTACGCTGCGATGTATTACCGCATCGAGAGTGTGAAGGAGCTGCTGCGTCTGGGCGCGGACGTACATATGACGGGAGGCTATTCGCATTACAACGCCCTGGAAGAAGCTCTTTCACGCTGCCAGAACGCCAATCTTCCGCAAATGGCGGAAATAGCGTCGATTCTCATTGACGCAGGCATTGAGATAACCGACGGCATGAAAGAGCAGGTCAGGAAAATCGGGGAAAATTTTGAATTTTACCGTGACAGCTTTGACCCGGATTACCTTCCTGTCTGCGATGCCGGGCTCATGCAATTGTACCGGATTTTCGATGTGCCGCCGGTGCAGCCAAAGGTAAAATACGACGGAAGCGTTCCGATTTCCGTCAACGGCAGGACGTGGACACAGCAGTACAACGAGCTGTGGAATCAGCTGGTTCCCGGCAGCGGCAAGGCGAAATTTGTGCAGGGCGAGGCCATTCGGATAATCGGACGGCTGAGTCATGAGATTCTTGACAACGGCGGCTGCAACTGGGACGAAGATTTCCGGGCCATGCGTGATGGTCTGGCGGACATTCTGTCGGGCGGCAGGTCTGCGGAGGAAGGCATTGTCCAGGCGGTCGGAAAAATCTCTCCCGATACCGGTGAAGATACCTTCAGCCTCATCGCGAAGGCCGTCGTGGAGTGGATTCTCCAAAATACCGACCCGGTGGAACTGGGCGAAGTTTCTTATAGAAGATAAATCGTTTTAACAGAAAAGAAGATGAATGAAAAAATGAAAAAAATCCTGATCATCAACGGTCCGAATCTCAATATGGTAGGCGTGCGTGAACCGGGTGTGTACGGCACCGAGACGCTGGAAACCATCTGCGGCAGGGTGAAGGAGTACGCCGCTTCTCTGGGACTGGCGGCCGAATTCATCCAGAGCAACCACGAGGGCGTTATTCTGGATCAAATACACGCCGCCAAGGGCGAATATGCCGGCGTTGTCATCAATGCCGGCGCCTGGACGCATTACAGCTACGCACTGCGTGACGCCATTGCCGCCGTGAAACCGCTGCCGTTTGTGGAGGTGCATATGTCCAATATCCACGTGCGGGAGGAATTCAGACACCACTCGGTCATTTCGCCTGTGTGTGTCGGACAGATTTGCGGCTTCGGCTCTTACAGCTACATTTTGGGCGTGCAGGCGCTGGCCGATATTATCAATCAATAAAAGGAAGTTTTTTACCATGGCTAACAAATATTCCTGGCGTACCCATCAGCTCATTTCAATTATTCCGGAGCAATACGACGGTGCGCTGATAATTTCCCAAATCAACGGACAATATTTCACCGGTTTCAACTGCGACAACGGGTACTTCATTGTCACACGGAAGGACTGCATTTACGTCACCGATTCCCGTTATACCGAGGCGGCTCAGAAGGCCATTGACTGGTGCGAAGTAGTGGAATACGGCAGCGGCCAAATGAAGCAGGTATTCGGCGGAATTTCCGAAAGACTCGGCCTGAAAAGCCTGCTGGTGGAGTCCGACCGCATGACACTTTCGCAGTACACCATGATGGCCGAAGTGCTGGCGCCGGCCTTCCTGAGCGAAGAAGGCGGACTTGACGGCCTGATCGAATCGCTCCGTGTCCACAAGGACAGCGATGAAATCGCCTGCATGAAGGCTGCCCAGACCATTGCCGAGCAGACGCTTCAGCATGTTTACGGCCTGATCAGGGAAAGCGTCACCGAAGCCGACCTTGCCTTTGAGTTTGAATTCTACGCACGCAGACTTGGCGCCGAACGCCTTGCGTTTGATTCCATTGTGGCTTCAGGCGAAAACGGCTCCATGCCGCATGCCGTTCCCGGTCAGCGCAAAATCAGAAGAGGCGACCTGATTACATTTGACGTGGGATGTGTGGTGGGCGGATACCATTCCGACATGACACGCACGGTCGCTTACGGCGAAGTCAGCGGCGAGCAGCGCAGAATATACGATACGGTGCTTCGCGCACAGCAGGCCGCAATGGACTACCTCTTTGCCGGCGGCAGTGATCTGGCGGAATGTGACGCCGCCGCACGTGATCTCATCAAGGCGGAAGGCTACGGCGAATACTTCGGACACTCCACCGGCCACGGCGTTGGACTGGAAATACACGAATTTCCGTCCGTTTCGTTCAGAGGAGGCAGCATACCGGTCAATTCCGTCATTACCGTTGAACCGGGCATTTACATTCCGGGCAAATACGGCGTCCGCATTGAAAACATGCTTTTCAAGACGGCTGACAGCGCCGTCAATCTGACCGGAATGGACCGGGAACTGATCATTCTGGGCTGATCAGGCGGTCATTTTGCATAATAGCTTGAAATACTGAAAATTTTGTAGAAGTCTACAAAATATAGGCTGTAAAGAAAGTAAATACGCTTAATTTTTTGTGCAATACAGCTAATTAGACCTGCGCAATCAACGCTTTTTGACGGTTCAAAAAGCGATTTCAATGATTTTTTGTACAAAAATTTTTGAAATTTCAAAAAAGAATGTAAAAATCACTTGCAATTATTATAATTTTGTATTATAATACGAATCGGTAAGTTATTTCATGGAGGTTTATTTAATGATAGTAGCAGGAGATTTCAGAAACGGCGTTACATTTGAGATGGACGGTGCCGTTTATTCTATAATCGAATTTCAGCATGTTAAACCCGGCAAAGGTGCTGCGTTTGTCCGCACCAAGCTCCGCAACGTGATTACCGGCGCTGTGACCGAAACCACATTCAATCCTTCGGCCAAGTTCCCGACAGCGTTTGTTGAGCGCAAGGATATGCAGTATCTTTACGAGGACGGCGGTCTGTACTACTTTATGGATCCCGAGACATATGAGCAGCTCCCGATCAACGAGAGCACCCTTGGTGACAACTTCAAGTTCGTCACCGAAAACATGACCTGCAAGGTTCTTTCCTACAAGGGCAATGTGTTCGGCGTAGAGCCGCCCAACTTTGTCGAGCTTAAGGTCACAAAGACCGATCCCGGCTTCAAGGGCGATACCGCCACCAACGCAACCAAGCCCGCAGTGCTTGAAACAGGCGCTGAGATCAAGGTTCCGCTCTTTATCGAGGAGGGCGACATGATCCGCATCGACACCAGAACCGGTCTTTACATGGAACGCGCATAATTTTGTGATTTTACCTGCATTTGGTTTTAAAAATATTATTTTACAGAGAGGATAATTGCTATGAATAAGTTGGAGAAACTCGCTTATCTGAAAGGCTTGGTTGAAGGTCTCAACCTGAACGACGATAAGAAAGACACCAAGGTCATCAAGTACCTCATGGAGCTTCTGGAAGATATCGTGCTCGACATGGAAAACCTCGAGGACGGTTTTGAAGAGTTCCAGCAGCAGCTTGACGAGGTGGATGAAGATCTCGGCGCCATCGAGAAGGATCTCTATGAGACAGACAATTGCGGCTGCACTCACGAGAAGCCTGAGAAGAAGTCCACCAAAAAGACAAAGGATGAGCTTTATTACGAAGTGACATGCCCGACCTGCGGCGACACAATTTGCCTTGATGAGGACCTCATCAATGTCGGCGAGATGGAATGCCCGAACTGCGGAGAAAAACTCGAATTTGATCTGGACAACTGATTGATTTTGTCCCTGTTCAAACCGAGGTAGTTTTTCCTCTGTGTGATTTTACGGAACCATTTGCGTCAATACAGCCATTGTTTAATATTGTGTATGAGAGGAGTTTGACACCAAGGGTGTGTCATGCTCCTCTTTCTTATTTATTTAAAAAGGGGTGAGTGAAATTGGGCGGTTACGGATTGATACTGTTGTTCATAGTCGTTATGCTGGGATTGATTGTGGGAGTGACAACCCGTTTTTTCAACAATTTCGGGGCGAATATTGCCAGAAATCGCCTGAAGGAGCTGGGCATCGACGAAGAACCGGACGACGGGGAAACAGACAGTCGTCTGAGGTAATTTCAAAAGAAAAGACAATCAAATAATTATTACAGGAGAGTTTTTATGATTATTTATGTATTATACTAATTTTCGGTTAAAATCAGACATTCTTTGCGGCCTATTTTGCGCCCTGCGGCGTCATCGTCCTAGGCAGGCGCCAGCCTGCCGTCGTCCTGCTGTCGACGAGTCGACAGCTATTCCTTGCAGGACACAAAATATCCTCGCAAATATTACTCCGGCAACAAAATATTGATAAAAAAAGAAAAAAGCAAGCGCGCAGCGC
>CAMHJC010000118.1 GCA_946185345.1 uncultured Clostridia bacterium | reverse complement strand
TTGAATTAAACCTTATCCTGTGGTATAGTATTAATCCGGCAATAAAATATCTATCAATTTTTTCTTCAGCCGAGGGAAGGATTTTTTTGGTTTTTGCCTTTTGAGTATTCGCCTGATTGCATTGCTTTTCCCAGTGCGTTTTGCTCGCTCAGCCAAAGGCTTCGCTCGTGAGGCTCTGCCTCACGCTCCGCCGGTGGCGCTGCCCCCGGACCCCTGCCAAGAGGGCAGTGGCCCCCTTGGATTCCCACGCTCGCCTGGGTAAAAAACTCGCTAGTTAGGGCGCTGCGCTTGCTTTTTTCTTTTTATTATCAATATTTAGTTGCCGAAGTATTATGATACAGCTCTGAAGTCATTAAAAAGGAAATGTACCAAAACGGCAGGATTTATTCAAGACTCAGCCAGAACGCCGGACGGACAGCGACTTCATTGAAAAGGACGCTGTTACCCACCATTAATACCTGACCGCTGTGACCCAGCGTTGGGACATCACCGTTGAATACCAGCGCAGCACATGAACTGTCCATACCGGGTGAACGCAGCCACCAGTAACTGCCTCTGTTTTCGTCGTCATATCCCTTTTTGTGGGCATAATCTGTTGTGAAGGCTACCCGGTCAGCGTCGGAAGAAAATAATTCTTCCGCTTCATAGGTGCTAAGCGCAAAAATTCTGTCCTCTGTGGCATTGCCGCCTTCCGAACCATAATACGGATTATCCGGATTATCATTGATGACAATCACTATTTTTTCCTTTTCACTGCTGCTGAACGCTTCATTCAGAAAATCATCATTCATCCATTGGCGCAGTGTGCAGGTTTCCCATGTCACATCTTCATACGTCTGATGATACAGCATATAATCCAGCAGTTTTTCGGATATGACAAGCGCTTTTCCGTCCTTGACTGCCAGCACACGCCATTGGATCGGTTCGGTCTTCCCTTCTACACCTTGTCTGTAACGGCCAAAGGTGAAGGTGAAATGATTGCCTGTCATGGTCACATCCAGTCCCGATAAATCTGAAAGCTCTATCTGACTTAAGATTTTTTCCAAGATTTTTTCCTACTTTTTTTAATGATTTTTATAATATTTTTCTACTAATCCACGATTTTATCTGAAAAATGGCGTCAAGCGTTGTTCTGAGTTGAATGCAGTCATAAGAAACCCTGAGTTTAATACAAAGTTGTAATAATAATGACACTATTGTAACCAGCTATTAACTAATTATATTGGATATTTTTTGGATAATATAGTATAATTGATTTAAAATGATGGGATCATGTCAGAGTTGATGATTCTCTTGACAAAAACCAATCAATGGAGGTGTCTGTTATGTTGCGGTCAGAAGGGAGGAAGCACCTTTTCCAGCCGCCGTAGTGCGATCCATTATTTCCGATCCGACCGTCCATGGCAAAGAAGCATTCCATGACAGCCGGTTTGAAGCATGGCAGCGTTTTAACATCACTGAAATAAAAAAAACAAGGAGATTGATCTTATGAAAAAATTACTCGCATTATTAATCGCTATGGCATTGGCAGCAACTATGATGGCCGGCTGCGGCTCGGATGATCAACAGACATCAAGTCAGGATAATTCCGAAACCGAAAAATTGGTCGATGACACTCTGGGTGAAATTTTCCAAGAGGCTTCCGAAATCGGACAAGGCACCGCCGGTGTTTCTCTGAAGGAGGCGCAGCTTGCCGCCAGAATAGCATCCTACGCAGCCGTTATCGGCTATACCGCTGAAGCGACCCAAGAGCTTAAAGAGGAAATGCTCGATAAGTACGCCGCACTCGACGAACAGGGACAGCAGAATGTTGACAGCAGCTTCCAGGCGGCCTTCGGATTGCTTGATCAGGCTATCGTTGAAGGCGATTACGACAGCATAAAGGGTCAGTTTGAGGATGCAGGCGCGGCAGACGGATTCGATATTCTTTTGAAAGCTCCCGGTCTCCGTGAAAGCTATGACACCTTCAAATCCGCTTACATGTCCATGGGGACAACCGATGATTAATCATGAATGATGTCATCCCTCAAATCACTTGAAGAATGTCATTGCATTCTCATTCCATCACTGATGTCAATTCACGCAGCTTTAAGAGAAAGCTGCGTGAATTGACAATTTTTGCATCGCTGAATGATTCAGTCACATCCAACCAACCCTACTAATGGTAACCCATTATTTCAGGAGGATACTATCATGAAAAAAACACTCGCAATGATTATCGCGCTCATGATGAGCGTTTCTGTACTGACGGCATGCAGGCATACGCAGGAAAATGATGTCAATACGTTAAAACAGGCTGAAAGCCCAACAGACATCGTGGCGGAGCAGCCTGAAGACCCGGAAGAAAATTCCAAAGAGACGGAGCTTGCCGGATCGTGGCAGGACGAGGTCAGTCGCCGTGCCTCCATGGAAATCTCCCAAAACCAGGACGGCAGCTACAAAATTGTTGTTTTATGGGGATCAAGCGCATTTGAAACATCCACATGGGAAATCAGCGGATCCTTTGATGCCGAAACAGGTGTTCTTTCCTACAACGACGGAAAATACTCTGTCCACTATTATGATGAAAACGGCACGGAAACCGTATCCGATGAAGAAACAACCAAAGGCTCATTTACCATTAACGGCGACAAACTCCGCTGGCAGGATTCCAAAAACAGTGAAGAGGGTATGTTTGTGAAAGTTTCAGACTGATCGCATGACACGAGCGATAATACTGTTATTTGTTGCTATTGAGTCGTATGACGCCCTTCACTGCATATGATTGATCAAGACAAAAAGCGACCCGCACGAAAATGCGAGTCGCTTTTTTGGATCATTCACCGTTCAAAGATGATTCTCTTCCCTGCTGGTAACCTCCGTTCTTATAATGATGACGGAGGCAGATTTCTTCCCAACTCATACGCCGATTTCAGACCGTCACCGGAAAGAACGTCTCCTTTTTCCCTGGCGCCTCTGACAAGAACCGTACCAACGTCCTTCAGACCGAAAAATCTGAGAATCATATGATACTGTGTGAGAATGGAATCAAAGAGATCAGGCAGCGCCGCCGCTCCAACCAATAGCAGACCGAGGCTTTTGATAGTGAATTCATTTCTCATAGGCGTATGAAGTCTGTCAATCAGAGCCTTTAGCTGTGCGCTGATTCCGTAAAAATAGACCGGAGAGGCCACAATAACCACATCCGCCCGCTTGAGCATTGCGTAGATTTTACCCATGTCATCCTGCTGAACACACTTGTGGCCTTCACTTGAATAGCAGTAATTACATCCGCGGCAGGGATGAATGTCATAATCCGCCATCGACACCAATTCCACCTCATGATCTTTTCCGGCGCCGTCCGCAAATGCTTTGGCAAGCAGCTCTGTATTGCCTCCTTTTCGGACGCTCCCGACCAGTACAACAATCCTGCTCATGTATTTTCCTCCTGTAGCAAAATAATCAGGCGGCTGTAAAACTGTCAACACATCGTCATTCGGGGAATCGGCAGATTCGGATCAATCGGCGTTTTCTCCGATCAGAGCAAGGGATATCTTTGTTTTTTTCCTTTGTCTGTTAATCTCAAGTCCGTTTCAAATCGAAGCGGAGAATCATGAATTGACTTTTTTGACAGGATGCCGCAAAACGGTTTTCAGCTTTTCAGGTGCCACCTTTCTGGCGTCGCTGAGATAGATTTCATGGTGCATACGCTTATCGGTGATATCAAGGGCATACCCTTGGCGCTCCATATAATCGTGCATCAGCGCAACGGTGGCAGGCTCATCGTCATAGGAGCCTATATGCATACACTGCACACATTCTCCCTCATCATAGGATAAAAATTCAACCTTGGAAAAATCGGTTTTCTTTTTTCTTGTCGCTTCCCCGACCGCCCATTCAAAATCTTCTCTGGTGACAAAGTCCGGCAGACGAATGACGGAAATCCCTCTTAACAACGCTTTTTGATTGTAATCAATTCCCGCGACGCCTTCCTGCCACCAGAAGCCTTCCAGCGGCGGAACGACATAATCAAAATATCCCTCGATCTGGCGGTCTCCCTTTTTGCTCATCTTGATGGTGAAAGCGATGCCGTAAAGCAGTCCGATGGACTGCTTGTATTCGCTGTTTTCCCGGTTGGGATCACCCTGCACCCGCACCGCAAGATAATTCATCGGCGGAAGAGTCACAATGCCTGGCTTGTTCTTTGGCATATAAAATTCCCTGTATTCCTTCTTGTAATCAAAAGCCATAACGCTTCCTCCCTTTTGATAATGATGATGCGGCCAATGATCAGCTTCACACTGAATTCTATTGCCATTTCCATCTCCGAAGAATCCAGTGATCTTTCTTTTACTTTATATTGTAGTAACTTCAAAATCACTTGTCAAGGTTATCATGAAAATTTCCATTTCAAAGCGGCACACAAAGTCACACGGCAGGGAAACTATTGCTAATCCTATTGCGCACTTTGCAAGCAGGGTGTATAATATAACCCGAGAAAATCTTTCATTTCCTCTGCCAACCATTGATCAAAACAAGAAAGGACGACAGTCAATGTTCATTAAAAGCAAGTTGTTCAAAAAAATAGTTTCGCTGTCTGCCGCGGCTGTAGTGTTCCTGTCCGTCGGCACGGGAATACTTCATTCATCCGGTGGATCATTCGTGGCCTACGCCGCGGAAAGTGACTTCGAAATCAGCACCTCCGGAATGCTTACCAAATACACCGGAAGCGGCGGCAGGATAGTGATTCCTGTCAGTGTGACCTCTATTGGCGCAAAAGCTTTTTACGGAAACAAAAACGTCACTTCTGTCACCGTTCCCGACTCTGTATTGTCCATAGGAGAATCGGCTTTTGAGGGTTGCGTCAGTTTGCAAAGCGTGACAATGGGCCAATCGGTTAAGACAATCGATACAGCCGCATTTTCCGGATGTAAAAGCCTCACTTCCGTTGCATTGCCTGAAGTACTGATCAGCCTGGGAGTTAGGTCGTTCAGCGGATGCGGCCTGACGGCAGTGAAAATTCCCGATTTCGTAGAAACCGTTGAATCCAATGCCTTCAGCGGCTGCAAACAGTTAGCAAGCATCACTGTCTCGGACGGAAACAAAGCCTATAAAAGCCATGAGGGAGTGCTTTACGATGCGGGTATGACTACCCTGTTGAGATGTCCGGAAGGAAAAACCGGAGGATTATCCCTGCCCGACACGGTCACCAAAATCAACCGTTACGCTTTTGACGGCTGCAATGGTCTGACCAATGTCGTACTGCCGGATTCCCTGACTGCCATTAACGATTATGCGTTCTGGTTTTGTAAAGGCATGAAAAGAATTAAAATACCTGACTCGGTCACCAAAATCGGCGACTATGCCTTTACCTCATGCACGAGCCTGGAAAGTGTCGAGATTCCCGATTCGGTAACCAGTATCGGCGTAGACGCTTTTCGGTATTGCGATTCGCTCTCCAAAGTGAAAATATCCCATTCGGTTAAAAAGATATTGAGCCGTACTTTTTCCAACAACCCTGTTCTGGAGGAAGTGACATTGCCCGATTCGCTTGAGTCGATCGGCCCGTATGCTTTTTACGGCTGTCCGAAGCTGAAAAACCTCAGACTGCCCGACTCCCTCACTTCCATCGAAAGCAACGCCTTTGAGTATTGCGTGAAGCTGACAGACCTGGTACTTCCTAGAAATCTCACCAATATCGGAGGAAGCGCATTCAGCCATTGCACAGGACTGCTCTGCGCCACTGTTCCCAAAACGGTCACTGTGATTGGCTGGCAGGCTTTCAGCAACTGCAATAAGCTACAGAATATTTACTTTGAGGGAACGCAGCAGCAGTGGACAGACATCAACGGCAATAACGCCGGTTTGCCCGTCGGTGCGATCATTCATTTAAATACGGATCTGTCCGATATTGAATGTAAAATCACGTCCCAGCCATCCGGCCAGACCGTCAGACTGGGCGATTCCGTGACACTCTCTCTGAAAGCCTCCGGCGTGGGACTGAATTATCAGTGGTATTTCAAAAAAGCAGGAGCGGCTTCCTTCAGTCAATGGACCGGCCGCACAAGAGCCTCTGAGACCGTGACACCCAATGTCTCATGGGACGGAATTCAGCTGTACTGCGTGGTTAAAGATTATTCGGGCAAAACGGTTCAGTCCGACACAGTCAGTATCACCGTCATGCAGGATCTGACAATAACCCGGCAGCCTGTCAGTCAGACCGTCAATCCAGGAACCGCCGTGACAATTTCCCTGAAGGCCCAAGGCAACTCCGTCACCTATCAATGGTACTATAAAAAATCCGGCGCAGATTTATGGTCGATCTGGAACGGACGCACGCACGCTTCCGAAACCGTCACTCCCAACAACACTTGGAACGGCATTCAATTGTATTGCAAGGTAAAAGACGGTTCAGGCAAAACCATTGATTCCGACACAGTGAAAATCACCCTTTCAGGTCTCATTTCCATCACAAGGCAGCCCAAGGACATGACGGTCGATCCGGGAAATCCACTCACTGTTTCACTCCAGGCGGAAGGAGCCGGTCTGACATACCAGTGGTATTATTTAAAGTCAGGTCAGACCTCCTGGAACGTCTGGAATGGACGTACTCACGCATCTGAAACTGTCACTCCCAACGCCACCTGGGACGGTATTCAGCTGTATTGCGCAATCACAGACAAATCCGGACATTCGGTCAATTCCAACATCATCAGAATTACGTTGGTTGAAAAAGTCACCGTGAAACTTATGCCCGAGACATTGGCCGTCAGTTCCGGCGCTGTCGTGACATTTTCCGTAAAGGCGGAAGGCGATACGACTTACCAATGGTATTACAGGAAATCCGGACAGACTTCATGGAATCTCTGGAAGGGTCACACAACTTCTTCTACCACGGCGCAAGCCAATTCCACATGGAACGGCATGCGTGTCTGCTGTATTGTCACCGACAACAAAGGAAACAGCACAACCTACAACGCGCCATCAATCATCATCAAGTAATCCATCCCTTTTTCTTCAGAGCCTGTTCAGTATCTCTCCACGCACGTCTGGCTTGCATCTTTTTCGCCATATTTTGCCAAAATCCTCGTTAATACACAAAGTATTGCCTGCGGTTTTG
>CAMHJC010000117.1 GCA_946185345.1 uncultured Clostridia bacterium | reverse complement strand
GCCCTGGACGGGCCAGGAGGGCAGTGGCCCCCCTGGACTCCCATTATTGGCGCTGTGCGCTTGCTTTTTTTCTTTTTATTATCAATATTTGTTGCCGGAGTAATCCTTCAGATAGGCCTTTAACTCGTCCATTTTCGCTGCGCAATCGGCTGCTCCCAGGTCGTAGATGGCCTGTAGCTTTTCTGGATCTCGCTCGATATGCCTGACCTTTACTGTGCGTGAAGGACGAATGACAAATATCTCGCCCCGGTTTTCCATTTCGATGATCTTCTCCACGCAGGCGTTGTATTCATCGGGGCGGTTGTTGATGCGCTCCGCCAGCCTGGGATATCTCCTGCCGTAGCGCAGATTGGCAAGTCCGGGATTTGTCTTGCTCTTGCGGTAGGCAAGCGGCCGTGTCAGCACCACAATCACCCTGTCGCAGCCCATTGCTTTACACTTTTCCACCGGAATACTGTCCGCCACGCCGCCATCGAGGTATTTTTTGCCCTCGTATTCCACGATTCTGGACACATACGGCATGGCCGAAGTCGCACGCATGGCCTCCATCTGAGCGAAACAGTCGGTGATTTTGATATATTCCGCCTCGCCTGTCTCGACATTGGTGACGGTGGCGTAAAAATCCATTCCGGATTTCTCATAGGCTTCCTCGTCAAACAAATCCAGCTTTGACGGCAGATCGTAATAGGCGAATTGTTTGTTGATGATGTTGCCCGTGGTCAGCAGCGAACGAATCCCCATATAACTGCCCTTCGGCGCATATTTTTTGTTGTATCGCAGCGCTCTGCCTCTCTGTCCGGAGGCATAATTCACCCCGAACAGCACGCCGGCCGATGTGCCGATGACAGTGTCGGCTTTAATGCCGTTGTCGAGAAAAATATCCAGCACGCCCGCAGTGTAAAGTCCCCGCATGGCGCCGCCTTCCAGCACCAGTCCTGTGCGCATATTTTCCATCTTCCCTTCCGGTTGGTTGTTGTTTCAAAAAAATGCCTGCGCAAAGCCTATTGCACAGGCATTTTCAATTGTCGCATAAATCTGAGAAAAAGTCAGAGCGATTATTCGGCGGTTGCGGCGGCAAGAGCCTGATCTATGTCCGCAATGATGTCGCTGACGTCCTCAATGCCTACCGAAAAGCGAATGAGATCGGGCGACACGCCGCATTCCTCCAGCTCCCTGTCGTTGAGCTGACGGTGCGTGGTGCTGGCCGGATGCAGCACACAGGTTCGGGCGTCGGCCACGTGAGTCACGATGGCTGCCAGTTTAAGCGAATCCATAAACTTTGTCGCTGCTTCTCTGCCGCCCTTCACGCCGAAGGATACAACGCCGCAGGTGCCGTTGGGCATGTATTTTCGGGCAATCTCGTAGTATTTGTTACCCTTGAGTCCGGGATAATTGACCCATGCCACACGCTCGTCATTGGCAAGGAATTCGGCGACAGCCATTGCGTTCTCGCAGTGTCTGGGCATTCTCAGATGAAGCGTCTCCAGACCGAGATTAAGCAGAAACGCATTCTGCGGAGCCATCATGGCGCCCATATCCCTCATGAGATGCACCCTGATCTTTGCGCCGTAGGCCGCCGGGCCGAAATGATCGACATACACGACGCCGTGATAGGTTTCGTCAGGCTGTGTGAACATCGGGAATTTGCCGTTTTTCCAGTCGAATCTGCCGCTGTCGACCACCACGCCGCCGAGTGCGCAGGCATGACCGTCCATGTACTTGCTGGTGGAATGTACCACCACGTCGGCGCCGAATTCTATGGGACGGCAGTTGATGGCGGTCGGGAATGTATTGTCCACGATCAGCGGTACGCCGTGGGAGTGAGCGGCATTCGCCCATTTTTCCAAGTCAAGCACGGTGAGGGCAGGATTGGAAAGCATCTCGGTAAATACGCACTTTGTGTTGTCCTTGAAGAGCTGGTCGATTTCCTCGGCGGAAGCGTCCGGATCAATGAAATCCACTTCCAGACCCATGTCACGCAGCGTCTTGTTGAATAAATTGAAGGTGCCTCCGTAGATGGCGGAGGAGCTGATCACATGGTCGCCTGCCTTGCAGACATTCAGCACGGAATACATCGAGGCCGCCTGTCCGGAGCTGGTGAGAATCGCCATTACGCCGCCTTCCAGGTCGGCAATTTTCTTTTCCACCGCGTCAACCGTCGGATTGGCCAGTCTCGTATAAAAGAATCCGTCCTCCTCGAGGTCAAAGAGCTTCGCCATCTGCACCGAGGAATCGTATTTGTATGTGGTGCTCTGGGCAATCGGAAGCACTCTGGGCTCGCCGTTTTTGGGCGAATAGCCCGACTGTACGCATTTGGTTGCTATTTTGAAATCACTCATGTTTATTATCTCCTTGCGAACAAATGTTTTTTAATGCAATTGAAAATATTATACCACACCGAAACGGCAAAATCAAGTGATATGCGCGGCAATTCACGAATTTACCTTTTTGAGTTTAATTGTCATCAATCCGCTATTGACTATGACAGCCGAAAGTGATAGAATAATTTTAATGCGTCATTTAATTATTTGAAGGACATGATAGGTATATGACACCCAATGAATTTGTGAACCAATGGAAACATTCCCCCGTCGTCCGGTTTCCGCTCAAATCGGATTTCTGCCATGGTCTGAGCGAGGCCTCCTCAACGGCTTTGCGTGACCACGGACTGCCGCAGACCGCCGAGCCGTGGCTCAGCTTTATGGAATTCGCCATGGTTGATCAGCACACGGCCGCTGCTTTTGAGGAGAAGGAGCTGTTTCCCGTGGGCTGCCTAGCCAACGGCAGCTTCATCTGCATAGAAAAACCTACCGACAGACTTGTCATTTTTGACGGCAGCGATCCGGACGAACTCTGGGCGCTCAATTCATCCCTTGCGTCGCTCTACGAAAGCATCGTACTGTACGATCAATTCATCACGGAAGTCAACCGCCGCAATCCGAAATTCGCCTCTGACTTCAGGATTCCGCACGGAATGCTTGATGAACTCCGGCAAAGGCTCACCGACTGCGACAGTGAATCCATGGCGGCCCACGGCTTCTGGTACTGCGAACTCAGCGCACTGGACGACAGCGCAGCGGGATAACCATCAGGCATTTGGATTTTCAGACTCTAGAGAAGGAAGACGGCGATTTTTTGATATGAGTTCCCGACACAGATACGCAAAGACCGACTTCAAGACACGCATCGACGACCTCAAAGGCTTCGGCCCCCGATTTTATTCCGGCATCGCCATCCTCCTGCTGGTGTTTTTCGGTTCGTTGTACTATATATTCTGGGTTACGCTGCTGCCGATTGACGTGCATAATTCCATGCCCTACATGACGCCCGAGACAATCGCTCTCTCCATGCAGCCGGCCGTTTCGCAGAGCCTTGCCGACCGGAGCTTCACCCTGAAGGTTGACGGCAAGGAAGCCTCCTTCCGTCTGGGCGATTACGACTTTACGGCCTCACCGTATGCCGACGGTCACACGGAAGAAGTGACATATAAGGACAAAAAGGGCAAAGAACGCACCAAGGTCATTGCCACAAAGGGCAGCCTCTGCTATAACGAAACCGCCGTGTACAGCTTCATTTACGGCCTTGCCAAGGA
The DNA here is from genome assembly GCA_946185345.1 of uncultured Clostridia bacterium. Taxonomy (GTDB): domain Bacteria; phylum Bacillota; class Clostridia; order Oscillospirales; family Acutalibacteraceae; genus RUG762. The sequence continues at coordinate 3,592 of CAMHJC010000117.1, read as the reverse complement.
ATACGGCACTCCGATGATCGAGCCGAAGATCAAAATCAGCGGAGACAAGATGACCGTCTACAAGGGAACCGACGGCGTGGGAATTGACTATAACGATCTGATGAATACCATTATCGAGCGCATTAAAAACGACGATTACAGTCCCATCTCAACCAATATCGTCACCCTCACCGCTCCCGAGGTGGATATAGACAAAATTTACCGGGAAGTCAAGTGCGGCCCGGAAAACGCCTATGTGACCGAGGACTCCGCCGGCAATCCGAAATTCACCGCCGACATCATCGGCAAGGACTTCGATCTTGAGGAAGCGAGGAGCATCATCCAGACCCAGTCAGACAAAACCAAATGGGTGATCCATCTCACCCTCACCTATCCGGAAATCAATCTGAAGCAGGTCCGTGCGCCCTATTGTCTTGATGTACTGTCCACCTGCACGACCTCCTACAAAGGGTCTTCCAAAGAACGCGCCAACAACGTGGAACGTGCCGCCGACAACATCAATACCTACGGAGATTTCACCGACGGCCTGATCCTGCAGCCGGGCGAGGAATTCTCGTTTAACGGCATGGTGGGTCAGCGCACCGAAAAGAACGGCTTTATGAAGGCGCCGGTCTATATCTCCTCCGGCTCGACCGAGGATTACGGCGGCGGAATCTGCCAGGTTTCCACCACGATCTACTGCGCCGCGCTGTATGCCGATCTTCAGATCACCGAACGGCACAATCACATCTACGTGATTCATTACTGGCCGACCGAAGGCTGCGACGCAACGGTGGACTGGGGACATCTGGATTTCAAGTTCAAAAACAACAAGGAGTATCCCATCAAGCTCAAGCTCACATACGAAAACCGCAAGCTCACCGCCACCATCACCGGCACGGAAGACGGCATTACCGCCAAGCTGGAAAGCGAAGTCACCGATAAGGTTTCTTTCGACACCGTTTACAAGCGTCCGTCCGCCGACAATCCCGAAGGGAAAGTATCGGGCGGCGATATGGGCAAGAGAATCCGTGTGTGGAAAAGGGTCTATCATGACGGCAAATTCGTGGAAAAAAAGAAGATTTCCTACGACCTGTATCAGCCGCTTACCAAAACCATTTACACCGCCAACCTTCCGGAAGGCGCTGAATACCATTAACCCTTTCCCGTTCCGTCCCGCATCCGCCAACCGGACAGATATTAATCCGGCAATACAATATCTATCGGTTTTTTCTTCAGCCGAGGGAAGGATTTTTTTGGTTTTTGCCTTTTGCGTATTCGCCTGACTGCATTGCTTTTCCCAGTGCGTTTTGCTCGCTCAGCCAAAGGCTTCGCTCGTGAGGGCGCTGCGCACTTGCTTTTTTCTTTTTATTATCAGAGTAGTAATTCATGAAAATCATGCCCGGCTTCCAGGTCAAATCACTTGGAAGCCGGGCATTGTTTATTTTATTCATGCGGTGCAGGCTGTTCCGGAGCGGAGCCGGTCATTGACTTTGAAGACGCTTTGTCAGCTCGTTTTTCAGATATTCGTACCGAAGCCGCTTTTCCTCCCTGGCAAAATGCACCTCACGGAACTGCTCGGGATTGCCTTCGTAACAGAGCTTTTCGTCTCCGAACTGTTCGCTTGTCAGGTCGAAAACACAGTCTCCCACCACATTGTAGCAGTGATAATTGCCGCCGTCGCGGAGAATTCCGCAGACCCTGCCGCCGAAAATATCCTGCGCCAGAAAGGCGGTGACGGAGCATTGACCCAGTGTGGGATTCTCTTTGCTCCAGCCTTCCCGAAGTCTGGGAGCGCATGTGTATTCGCACCAGATGCCGCTGAGCAGGTCATACAAATCATATGGCGTCATGCCGTTCGGGGCTTTGATATCGGCGTTCTGCCAGCCGTAGAAATGGTATTTCTTCATATGTTTCATTTAACCGCCTTATGGAATACCTTTTTGCCCTTCTTGATTACGAGGTAGCCCTTCTCTCCGAAATCGGCGTCGGTGACAGTGGCCTTCGGGTCGGTCACCTTGACGTCATTGATGGCGACGCCGCCCTGTTCGATGAGTCTGCGTGCCTCGCCGTTGGACTTGCAGAGACCGCAGCGCACCATGAGCGTCAGCACACCCATTGCGCCGTCATTGAAATCGGAGGCTTCGAGCTGAGTGGAAGGCATATTTTCGCTGTCGCCGCCCGATACAAATATGGCCTTGGCGGCGGACATCGCTTTTTCGGCTTCCTCCTTGCCGTGGACCAGAGAGGTCAGCTCGTAGGCGAGAATCTCCTTTGCCTTGTTGAGCTGGCTGCCTTCCCAGTCCTTCATCCTGTCAATCTCCTCGAGCGGCAGAAATGTCAGCATGCGGATGCATTTGAGCACGTCGGCGTCGTCCACATTTCTCCAGTACTGGAAGAAATCGTACGGGGAGGTCTTTTCCGGATCGAGCCAGACGGCCCCCTTGGCGGTCTTACCCATTTTTTTGCCTTCGGAATTGAGCAGCAGCGTAATGGTCATGGCGTGTGCGTCCTTGCCGAGCTTTTTGCGGATCAGCTCGGTGCCGCCCAGCATATTCGACCACTGATCGTCGCCGCCGAATTGCAGGTTGCAGCCGTATTCCTTGAAGAGGTGCAGGAAGTCGTAGCTCTGCATGATCATGTAGTTGAATTCAAGGAAGCTCAGGCCCTTTTCCATGCGCTGCTTGTAGCACTCGGCGCGGAGCATATTGTTGACCGAGAAGCATGCGCCGACTTCGCGCAGCATTTCAACGTAATTCAGACCGAGCAGCCAGTCCTTGTTGTTGACCAGCACGGCCTTGCCTTCGCCGAAGTCGATGAAGCGGCTCATCTGCTTCTTGAAGCACTCCACGTTGTGCTCAATGGTTTCGGTGGTCAGCATCTGTCTCAGATCGGTTCTGCCGGACGGATCGCCGATCATGGCGGTTCCGCCGCCGACCAGGGCGATCGGCTTGTTGCCTGCCATCTGGAGACGCTTCATCAGGCAGAGCGCCATGAAGTGTCCCACATGCAGCGAATCGGCTGTCGGGTCAAATCCGATGTAGAAGGTGGCTTTGCCGTTGTTGATCAGTTCCTTGATTTCTTCTTCGTTTGTCACCTGGGCAATCAATCCTCTGGCGACGAGTTCTTCATAGATTTGCATTTTTATTACCTCTTTCTATAAAATATTGCCTTTTGTAAAGTGTGGAGTTTGGAGTGTGGAGTGTGGAGTTGTGGAAGGCGCATTCGCGCCTTGGAATATAGGCGCTCACATTCGCTCGCTTTATTGTTGTTTTTCTTTCATTGTTTTAGTTGTGGATTGCAGCATTCGTTTGATTTCCATGCAGTCCGCATATAGTGAATTGAATTCCGATTCAGTCAGATAATCCGTTTCCTTCAATAATTCAAGCCAATAACCTGTTTCAGAACATTCCTTTAACGCAATATACAGCTTGTTAAGAAAATCATTGGTACTTAACGCACAATCACTCTCAGCAATATTGGCGCCAATACTCGTTCCGCTGCGTAGTATCTGCTTTGATAATACGGTTTCTTTTTTCTCGGCTGTCAAATATTGATATATTAATCCGGCAATAATATATCTATCCATTTTTTCTTCAGCCGAGGGAAGGAT
>CAMHJC010000116.1 GCA_946185345.1 uncultured Clostridia bacterium | reverse complement strand
TGCGCTTGCTTTTTTCTTTTTATTATCAATATTTAGTTGCCGGAGTAATAATAATCAACCGGCTCAGATAGGGGTGATATTGTTTGATCACTTTGCGTGATGCCTCATAGAGAGGAAAGCAAAGCTGATTTTCCAGTTTGAGTGCGTCATAGTCGGAATTAGACATTTCTTCATCTTCTGCCGGATGGTGTAAAAAACAGGGGAATTTTTCATATCATCTGTCCGGATGAGTGGAAGAAGATGGCGGTATCAGACAGTAACGGAAAGATGGCCGGTTTTAAGCCGAATGAGTGTCGTTGTAAGCCTGACGAACGGCTCTTGCGAGCTGATCGGCGCAGGAAGTGGGCCTTCTGCCGCAGGTGTTGCCCTTGAGGGCGGCTTCGATCTGATCAACTGTCCAGCCGTTGACCAGCTTGGAGACGGCCTTGAGGTTGCCGTTGCAGCCGCCTGTAAATCGGATGTTGGTGATGACGTCTCCGTCGATGTCAAAGTCAATCTGAATAGGGCAGACGCCCTGAGGTTCATAAGAATAATTCATACTAACAGCTCCTAAATTGATGATTCGATGCTTTCGGGTGTTGCAGCGGAAGGAAAATACTCCGCCGCACGGCCCTGACAAAACGATTTCCTAAAATATGATTGAACTTAATCGAAAATCCGGCTTCATTATACAATAGATGCACCGGTTTGTCAACCGACGTTTTCCGGAAGGATGCTGAGAATTGGATGAAATAAGTCATTCCTTAAAAAATGATAAATTTCCTGTAAAAATCTTTTCATTGTGATAAAGGTGTGGTATAATATTGGCAGAAATCAAATAGAAAATTCGGGGTTGAATCATTTGAAAAAAAAAGCAGCAACAAAATCGGCGTTTGTCGCCATTGTCGGTAAGCCGAATGTCGGCAAATCTTCTCTGCTCAACTGCCTGCTGGGAGAGAAGATCGCCATTGTATCGGCCAAACCTCAGACGACCCGCAGCAAGATCATGGGTGTGATGAATGCGGGCGAATATGGGGAGACACAGCTTGTCTTCACCGACACACCCGGTATGCACAAGCCCAAGAATAAGCTGGGCGATTACATGGTCAAGACCATTGTGGACAGTATAGGCGACGTCGATATGTGCCTTATGGTGGTGGAAGAAAGCGGCAGGCTTGTTGAGGCGGAGCTGGAACTGATAGAAAAATTCAAAAAAATGGATATGCCGGCAGTGCTTGCCATCAATAAAATTGACAGGCTGAGCGACAAGACCCGGCTGCTCGAGCGGATTTCGCAGCTGGCCGATCTCTACGATTTTGCGGGGATCATCCCGATCAGCGCACAGGAAGGCGAAGGAGTGGAGCAGCTTGTCGGCAAGCTTTGCGAAATGGCGGAGGAAGGCCCTCATTTCTTTGATGACGATACGCTGACCGACCAGCCGGAGAGAGTCATAGCGGCCGAGATCATCAGGGAAAAAATGCTGCGGCTGCTTACAGACGAGGTCCCGCACGGTACAGCGGTCGAGATAGAGAAAATGCGCGAACGTCCGGACGGCTCGATTATGGATATTGAAGCCACCATCTACTGTGAGAAGGAATCCCACAAGGGCATTATCATAGGAAAAGGCGGAGCGATGCTCAAAAAGATAGGCAGCTATGCCCGGGCCGATCTTGAAAAATTCCTCGAGACCAGAATCAATCTGAAGCTGTGGGTGAAGGTCACGCCCGACTGGCGCAACAAAGCCGGCGGTCTCAGACGCTTCGGATATGTGGAGGAAAAATAATTTTTTGTAAATAATGCAGTCATTCTCTGATGTTTTCAAATAATCTGACAATGATAGTAGTAAGCGGTACGTAAAATCGCTTTGAATTGATAAAAGTCGGATTGAATAGAGAAACATCGGAGGAAATGAAAAATGGACAGCAATGAAGCATGGATCAAATTCATAGAAACCGGCAGGGTGGATTATTATCTGCTCAGCCGCGGAATCGACGTGTACGCGCAGGGATACATTACCCGACCGCAGAGTCTGAATTCCGCCGCGGTTGACAATGACAGGGGTGAAACGGATGAATCTGACGGTTTCGGGAGTAGTGCTGAAGGCAAAACTGTCGGGTGACAACGACAGATTTTGCACTCTTCTGACCGACACGCACGGCGTGATCAATGCCTACGCCAAGGGCGCCAGGAACATGAAGAACAAAAACTGCACGGCGACGGCTCAGTTTGTTTACGGCAGTTACGAGCTTTTTTTCAGCAAGGATCATTATGTGATTGACGAATCCCAGTATGAAGATCTCAACATGGGACTTCGTGAGGATCTGATGCAGCTGTCGGTGGCGCAGTATCTCTGTCAGCTTGCCATGGAGCTTGCCCCGGAGGAGCAGCCCGCGGCGGAATATCTGCAGCTGATGCGGGCGGCGCTTTGGTATCTTTCGGAAAACAGGCGTCCTCCGATGCTGGTCAAGGCCGCCGCCGAAATGCGTATGCTGAGTATGGCGGGATACATGCCGGATCTGGTGATGTGCCGTGAATGCGGCGTCTACGACCACGACATAATGTATTTCCTTCCCGAGAGAGGACAGATTTCCTGCGGTGACTGCGGCGTCAGGTGGAAGGAAAACGCAATTCAACTGGGCCGGGGAGCGATGACGGCCATGCGTCATTCCATCTATGCAGAGCTCAGAAAGCTTTTCGCCTTCACGCTTCAGGACGAGGGCCTGAAGCAGTTTTACAGGGCCGCGGAGGCGTTTACATTATCCAAAATAGAAAAGAAGCTGCCTACCCTTGAATTTTTACGATCTATGATGTAGAATAAAACCGAAGGATCATTATGATGACATACGAAAAAATACTTCGCACGGCAATGGAGCAGTCAGCCGTTGACCTGAGCTGCCGGCCGGAGGATTTTTGTTCCTCCGGGAATAAAGTCGTTATCTCCCATCGGAATGAAAAGGCGCGCAAATACCTTGAGCTGCCTTTCTTTTTCCAGATGGTTTCTTACGGGAATAATGCGGTTGTTTCGACGAGTGAGGATTTTGCTCCGTTTGCCGGGAATTACATCAACCGTTACGGTCCCGTGAGAGCCTTTGAAACGCCTGCCGTTCTCGCTTTGAATGACGAACTGATGAAGTACGGCCACAAGGTGTGCTTTATGGCAAGGTATTATCTGCCGGTTCCGGAATGGATGACTGAGCATGATTGTCCGTTCCGGCTCAGCGTGATGGAAAAGCGTGATTTTGAACAATATTACCTTCCGCAGTTCGGCAATGCCGTCTGCGCCCGGCACAGCGAACGTGACGTATTGGCCGTAGGCGCGTTTGACGGCGAAAAGCTGGTCGGACTTGCCGGAGCGTCCGCCGACTGCGAAAGCATGTGGCAGATAGGTGTGGACGTGCTGCCGGAATACCGCAGGCAGTCAGTGGCTTCGGCCGTGACGTCAGGGCTTGCAAAAGAAATTCTGGCATTGGGCAGGGTACCCTTTTACTGCACCGCGTGGTCGAATGTCGCCTCCGAACGGAATGCCGTCAGGTGCGGCTTTCGTCCGGCATGGGTCGAATTGACCGCGAAGAAAACCGATTTTGTAAATAATTTGAATTAACGGAGAAAAAATGGAAATAAACAGAGATTACAGAGTGCTGGAACTCGGCAAGGTGCTGGAGATGCTTGCGGCAAAATGCTCCTGCGCCGACACAGCCGATCAGGCGCTCAGAATACAGCCGCAGACCGACCTGAATAAGGTTCACGAAATGCTGCAGCAGACCTCGGACGCATATATGCTGGCAGGCCGGTTCGGCACGCCTTCATTTGCGGGAGCGCCCAATATCGCCAATCCTCTCAGAAGGGCGCAGTCCGGGGCAGTTCTCTCGATGGGAGAGCTGCTTCGGATCGCATCGGTCATGCGCACCATCCGCACGCTGCGTGACTGGCGCAGCCATTGCGAAGGAGTATCCACGTCGCTGGACGGACTCTTTATGACACTTGCCACCAACCATCATCTGGAGGATAAAATCGTCACCTCCATCGACAGCCCGGACGAGATGAACGACCGGGCGTCAGCGGAGCTTTTCGACATCCGCCGCAAAATAAAGAGTGCCGAGAGCCGTGTCCGTGAACAGCTTGACAAGCTCATCCGTTCGGCCACCTATCAGAAGTATTTGCAGGAAGCGCTTGTCACCATGCGGGACGGACGCTTCGTGGTGCCTGTCAAGGCGGAATTCCGGGGCCAGGTTGCGGGATTAGTGCATGATACGTCATCCTCAGGCGCAACGGTATTCATTGAGCCGATGGCGGTAGTGGAGACAAACAACGACATCAAGCTTCTCAAAGGCCGTGAGCAGGAGGAAATCGAGCGAATACTTACAGCGCTTTCGGGCGAATGCGGCGACAATGCCGATATGCTGATCGCAAGCTACAACAACATGATAGAGCTTGACCTGCTTTTTGCCAAAGCGAATCTTGCCTACGATATGGACGCTTCTCTGCCGGTAGTGACGGCTGAGGGAGTGATCGACCTGAAAAAGGCGCGTCATCCGCTTATTCACAGGAAAAAGGTGGTTCCGTCAGATATCCGGCTTGGTGGAGAATTCGACACATTGATGATTACAGGCCCGAATACGGGCGGCAAGACAGTCACACTCAAGACGCTGGGCCTTCTCACCGCCATGACCATGTGCGGACTGATGATTCCGGCGGGAGACAACAGCCGCATTTCGGTCTTTGACAACATACTGGCGGATATAGGAGACGAGCAGTCGATTGAGCAGTCGCTTTCGACCTTCTCGGCGCATATGACCAACATTATCCGCATATTGAATTCGGCAGGGGAACATTCCCTAGTGCTGCTGGACGAGCTGGGAGCAGGCACCGATCCGATAGAAGGTGCGGCTCTGGCGGAATCCATCATTGAGCAGCTTCGGGAAAAAGGGGCAAAAATCGCCGCCACCACTCATTATGCCGAATTAAAGAGCTATGCGCTCACCACGCCGGGCGTGGAAAACGGCAGCTGCGAATTCGACGTGGAGACACTGCGTCCCACCTACAAGCTGCTTATCGGATTGCCGGGGCGTTCCAACGCCTTTGCGATATGCGCCCATCTCGGCATGCCACATGAAGTGGTGGAGCGTGCGCAGACCTTTGTTTCGGGCGACAATACCCGTGTGGAGGACGTTGTGGCGCAGCTCGACAGCTCACGTCAGGAGATGGAGCGCAGACTGGAGGAGGCCGACCGGATCCGTGCGGAATCCGAGGCGCTCAAGACGGAAATGCTGGAAAAGGAGCGCAGACTCGAGCAGCAGAAACGGGACGAAATAGCGGCCGCACGCCGGGAAGCAGACCGCATCGTGTCTCAGGCCAGATCGGAGGCGGACGACCTGCTCAAGGAAATTGACCGCCTGCGCAAGGATTACGAATCCGCCAGAATTTCCGCTCTCAACGGTGACGCCAAGGCGAGCCTTCGAGCGAGACTGCGCCGGATAGAGGACTCGGTCAATCCCGTGGAGATCCGTTCCAACGAAGGCTACGTACTCCCCCGGGCGCTTAAGATAGGCGATACGGTTGAGGTGTTCGGCATCAATGAACGCGGCACGGTGCTTCGCCTGCCTGATAAATCCGGCAATGTCGAGGTGCAGATGGGAATCATTAAATCCCGTGTCAAGCTGAGCGAACTCCGGCTGGTGGAGGAAAGCAAGGTCACGCTCAACGGTCAGAAGCAGCGCAAAAAAAGCGGCACCACACACAGCATCGACACGAAAAAAGTACAGACTGAGGTGGACGTGCGAGGCTGTACCGTGGAAGAGGGAATTCTTGAGGTCGACCGTGTGATAGACCATGCCGTTGTGATGAAGCTGGGCGAAGTCCGGGTGATTCACGGTAAGGGAACGGGTGCGCTTCGTGCGGGACTTCATCAGCACTTCCGCAAGCACCCGAGCATTCAGTCGTTCCGGCTGGGCGTTTACGGAGAAGGCGAGACCGGCGTTACCATACTGGAACTGAAAAAATAAGTGCGTTGTTTGCTCCGGCAAATTACCATATTTCATCATTTTGCAACATCTTACTTAAGAAGGAGAAATGAAAAATGGAAGAAGAAAAAACATTAGCCATCCCTCTGGGAGGAAGCACATCCGACGGTGAAAGGGTCGATCCGTCCGCCGCATCCGCTGATCCAACCTCCGCTGCCGCTTCATCGTCCCAGCAGAAGAGCGGCAAGTCATCCGGCAGGAACGAAAAGCTGCAAAAGTCCGCAAAGGCAAATGTAAAAAAGAAAGAGTCCAAGGCACTTGCCGAAAAGGACAGTGCAGGTGAAGGCGACGGCAAGCCGAAAAAGCCGGGCATTGCGGCAAGAATATTCAAAACCCTGGGTGCGCTGCTGATTTTCCTGCTGGTGGTATCCGTCATCGGCGGAGTGGTGCTGTTGTTCCTGGCTACGAGGGATGAAATGCCGACGGCTCCTGAAATCAAGTCGGATATCACCACCATAGCGGTGGATTCCGCCTTGGATGCGCTGAAAGATCAGGAGATCAGACTCAATTCCGACGAACTCAACCTCTTCCTCAATATGGTGAAGGAAAAATCCGCCGATAAGACAGCCGAGCACGGCGTTGAAATTATCGATCTCTTTACTGTGGTGGCAAGCGACAAGGCGACCATCTACAGCCGTATTAAGTATAAAGGCATCACATGGCCGGTCAGAGCTGTTGCCAAGCTGAGTTTTGACGATCCTTACATAATCGTTTCAATGGAAAAGGCCTATCTGGGCAGCCTCAATCTCCCTTCGGAAAAGATCATTGAATTTGTCGGCAAATACATTGTCAACGATAATATTTCGGTTCACAACGGAATGATTTATTACGACACCACCGAATTCAATGACAAGATAACCGAAGTCACCATCAAACAGCTCGGCCTGGAAGTGGACGAAAGGGAAGTCCAGGATGACCAGGACAAGAACGCTATCGAGAAGTGGTGGAATAACTTTGTGGACGGCATCACAGGATGGTTCAAGAACTGGGCTGCCGGTCTCGTCAGTGATATTATTCACGACCTGAAGTTCAAGAACGTCACCATTATCGACAATGAGGTCGTCATTCAGGTATCCTATGCCGAAGGCTGATGCGATGAACTTTATACTAATTTTCGGCTAAAATCAGACTTTCTTTGCGGCCTATATTGCGCCCTGCGGCGTCATCGTCCTGCTGTCGACGAGTCGACAGCTATTCCTTGC
>CAMHJC010000115.1 GCA_946185345.1 uncultured Clostridia bacterium | reverse complement strand
GCACTAAGAGTAAAACGGGGTCAGGCGAATACGCAAAAGGCAAAAACCAAAAAAAACTTCCCTCGGCTGAAGAAAAAAATGGATAGATAGTTTATTGCCGGATTAATAAAAAAATCATTACGTACAGAGAATGGGAGACAGCGGTACAAAACAAAAAACAATATTCAATTGTTATTGACTCAAAAACCGTTCGGGCGAACCGACTTCCGGGGAAGATCAGACGTTCAGATGAACGGATCGGAATGAGATCCAACTATGCATTATCCAAAATACAGAAGTAACCGTTGTCTGCGCTGCTGTACGCAATGATGAGGGGGAAAGCGATTCGCTCTCCTTGATTCCCATTATAACACGTCCAAAGGAAATTGCAAGTTTATTCGGGAATCTTAAGTATTTCTTTATAAAAAGAATAAAAAGATAAAAAAAGCACCGGATTGCAAAATATCCGGCACTTTTTTTAAATCATATCATCACACAGAGAATGAGCGACAGCGGTACAATATCATGCGCTCTGCCGTTGAGCTATCGTTCCGAAGAACGAGAGGGAGTCGAACCCTCGCCTCATTCACATAGCGAAGTAACCGCAGTCTGCACTGCTGTGCGGTATTTCGTCAACGGGATCAGAAGGAATATCGGTCATTGCTTCTGATCATCGGGCTTGGCTTCGGGAGCCTGCCGGGTAGCGGCAGGACGGGAGGTGAGAAATTCGATGGTGCTTTCGATGGAGGTGCGTGCCTCGGCAGGCATCGGCTTGCCGGCGTTGCGGTAATCGAAGGCGTCACGGAACTGGGTAATGCCTTCCTGGAGCGAATCGGCGTATTTTCTGACCAGCCTGCGGGTGACCTCCACAAAATAATCATAATCCTTGCCGAGCGGCTTTTTGGCGTTCTGCACGATCATGCGGTAATGATTCAGGCAGATGAAGGGCTGGGATTCATAGAGTTTGCGGAATTCCGCCTCGTTTTTGTAATTCAGGCAGACCGTTTCGATGGCGCGGGCGAGATGCGGCTCGATGTATTCGCAGACAAAGCAGCTATGCTCGAGCTTTTCCATGGCTTCCAGCGTTTTTTTGTCCGGCTTTTTGTCAAGCAGCTTTTCACGCACGTCAATGAGATGGCTCTCGAGCGTGAGCGCCACCGGCAGCCGGGCGCGTCCGGAGGTGAGCATCATGCCGAAGTGTCTTTCGCAGAAGCCGGCGCGGTTGGTTTCGATGCGGATATCAGGCTCCATCATGGCCGGGCCTGTGATATAGTCAATGTATTTTGCCTCGATAATGTCACGCATGCGGCAGATCGGGCAACCGTCATTCTGTTCAAATACTTCATTGACCGGAATGGTACAGATATTTTCTTTCATATTTTTATGTCATCACCTTTCAAAGTAGTGTGGAGTTAAATTGAGTGTGGAGTGTGGAGTTTGGAGTGTGGAGTTGTGGAAGCCCTGCGGGCTTGAAAAATATACGCTCGCAAGCTCGCGTAAATGGCTTTTATCAGACTGATTGGGTTTCATTACAAAAGCGAACGTCTTTTTTCCAGGTGAGCGTTTATATTCCAGCGCCACAGGCGCTCCGAAACTCCAAACTCCATACTCCAAACTCCACACTTTTTGGTGCAACTGCGCCTAAAGCTTGCGGATCATGCTGAGGAATTCGTCGATGTAGTCATCCGTCTGGGGACGGTTGTTGAGCATGATGGCGAGCAGGGCGAAGCTCCGGCGGTCGTCGCCAATGCCGAATTGCAGCGCAATTTCCACATCTCTGCCGCCGACGGTGGCGGAGCATTTGCAGTTGATGTAGATAGGGCCTTTGCGGCTCTGGAATGCTTCCCAGTAAGGGTGACGGCCGTCGCAGAGAGCGGTGAGGCGTTCCTCGATGGTGGCGCCCTCATCGCCGTAGAAGCTGCTGTTCTGCAGGCAGTCGATGATATCAAGCAATTCGTCCTCACTGACGGCGTACTCGCTGGCGGGGGAGATTCTGAGCGAAGAATCAACAAATTCCGTTATATCCATTATCCTGATTGTCCTCCTGTAGGCTGATTGATGATCAACACACACATACCATTTGCAATATGTCTGTAAATATATTATAATGATATTTTAGTAACAAATCAATAGATTTTTTCATTTTGCATGAAAAATATGTTAAATTTTATGTGATGTCAGGAAGGAAATGATGAAGAAAATGATCACAAGACGCAACGGCAATGTGATGGAAACCGATATTCACGGCATGTCGCCGGCGGAGGCAAGACGGGAATTGCTGCGGCTGCTGGACAGACTGCCTCAGGAAATTACCGAGCTGCATGTCATTCACGGCTACCGGGGAGGCGATTCTCTGCGGAGCATGGTGCAGAATTCACTGGCGCACCCGAAAATCGCCCGCAAAATGCAGTCCTTCCTCAACGAGGGCGAAACGAAAGTTTATTTGAAAGGCAAGAAGTGATTGCTTTTTGCGCAGGAATCCATTATAATGAAATCGGCTGTAAACATACAGGCGATTGTAAAGATGATGAGATAAACGGAAATTTAGATGAGTGTGGAGTTAAATTGAGTGTGGAGTGTGGAGTTTGGAGTGTGGAGTTGTGGAAGCCCTGCGGGCTTGAAAAATATACGCTCGCAAGCTCGCGTAAATGGCTTTTATCAGACTGATTGGGTTTCATTACAAAAGCGAACGTCTTTTTTCCAGGTGAGCGTTTATATTCCAGCGCCGCAGGCGCTCATTCACTCCACACTCCACACTTTTTCAGCATTTACAATCGCCTATTTAAAAATATTTAAGGAGGTAAATTGAAAAGATGGCCTATCGTGTATTTATTTCCTACAAACATACTTCCATGGACGGAAAAAGCGTGACGAAGGATTACGCCATTGCGGCCGACCTTCACAAAACGCTGACGCAGGCGGGAATTCCGACCTTCTTCAGTGAGAAGGATCTTTCCACCGGCGACTACATCAATGAAATTTATGACGCATTGGAAGAAGCCGACATCATGATCGTTGTCGGAACCAGGCCGGAGCATATCCGCTCCCGATGGGTCAAGGAGGAATGGTCCACCTTCGGAGCGGCGATCAACGGGAATCTCAAACCGAACGGCGATATTTATACGTTCCTCGACGGAATGAGCGTGACCGATCTTCCCATGATGCTCTACAAGCGGCAGTCCTACACCACCCGGGAGAAGGCGGCGCTGGTGCAGAGGGTAAAATCCCAGCTCGGCATCAAGGACGAGCCGCAGCCTGTGCAGGAGAGCAAGCCCGAGCCTGCGAAGGAAAGCAAGCCACAGCCTGTTCCAAAGCCCGCGAAGGAGAAAAAGCCCAAAGCCAAAACGACCGCCGTCAAACGCACGCCGATCATTGTGACGGTCGCAGTTGTGCTTGTGCTGGCAATCGTGGGCGGTATATGGGCGATAAGTAATTCAACCAACGACTCAACAGAAAGCGTGAAATCACTATCCGAACTTGGAACTGTATCAGTCGGAGATTATTTTACCTTCGGCAGCTATCCGCAGGGCGCAAACGGCGAGGTACAGCTCATCGAATGGCGCGTGCTGGCTGTGGAGGATGGCAAGGCGCTTGTAATTTCTGAAAAGCTGCTGGATTCTTTGCCATATTATAATGGGATTTTCTCTGTCACATGGGAAACCTGCCAACTGCGGAATTGGATGAACAATGATTTTCTGAACAAATCATTCAGCTCGACCGAGCAGGAAATGTCTGTGATAATGGTATAATTATTCAGCAGGGGTACCCCGTCGATACTGATTTTGTGGGCGTCCGCCCTGCTATGTGGATCAAATTATAAACAGGAGGTATTTTTTTATTATGCCTGAAATCAATACAACCGCACCCGAATTCACCCTGTCCGACAAGGACGGCAATGAAAGAAAACTCTCCGACTTCCGGGGCAAAAAAGTCGTCGTCTATTTCTATTCCAAGGACAACACCTCCGGCTGCACCCGTCAGGCGCAGGCCTTCGCTGCCCTGTATGAAGAATTCAAGGCAATCGGAGCGGAGGTCATCGGCATCAGCAAGGACTCCGCCGCCTCGCACCTTCGCTTTGCGGAGAAGAATTCACTCCCCTTCGTGCTGCTGGCCGACCCGGAGCGCAAGGCGATTGAAGCCTACGGCGTCTGGCAGGAAAAGAAGCTCTACGGCAAAGTGAGCATGGGCGTTGTGCGCACGACCTTCATCATCGACGAGAAGGGCGTCATTCTCAAAATCATGCCCAAGGTCAAGCCGGACGCCAATGCCGCCGACGTGCTGGAATTTTTAAAGAATCTCCAATAAATCTGCCATCGTCAATTCCCTGCGGGACAATCATTTTTCACAATGACCCGCAGGGATTTTTTTATCAGTGGCAATCGCCGGACGGCGGAATATTATGGTAAAAGAAAGCATATACTATCTGTTTGCCCAGAAAATATGGCTTTCAGAACATTTGAAAACAGGAAAGGAGCAATTGACGTGCAGGACGATTACAACCGCTTCATCAGACGCTCGATGAAGCAGGCGAAATGCAACTATGAGGATATTTTTTCCGAAGCCGGAACGCTGCCGGATATGGACATGAATCATGCCTGCGGCTGCGGAATGACCATGGACGACACTGATATGAATCATGCCTGCTGCAAGGCGAAAACTCCCTGCGGATACGGCAATATCGCAGGCGAACAGCAGAAACAAAAGTGCTGCGAAAAATGCGAGAAAAATGTGCCGGTGATGGTATTCATTGAAACGCAGCCCTTCGGAAGAATGTACAACGAAGCGGAAGGCCTTTGCCGTGGGACACTGTTCCCGGCGCTCGACAAGCCGTTTACAGGGAGAGGAGGCAATTGCCGATGAACGCATGCGCTATGGACGACAGAAGAAAACTGCTGATGAAGCTTTCGGCATGTCAGTTTGCGCAGTATGAGCTGGTGCTGTTCCTGGACACGCACCCGAATTGCGCTGAGGCCATGGAGGCGCTCAATATGCACCGTGCCAACGCCATCAGGCTCAGGGACGAATACGAATGTAAGTACGGACCACTCAGCAATCCCAAGGCCAACGGAAAGCACTGGTGCTGGACCTGCGACCCGTGGCCATGGGAATATATTTCCCCGAACGGCGGCTGCGGCTGCTTTACGCCTTCCATGGGCGCAAGAGGATCGAAAGGAGCGTGCCGATAATGTGGAGTTATGAAAAGAAACTGCAATATCCCGTCAATATCAAAAATCCCAATCCCAAACTCGCTCAGATGATTATCAGCCAGTACGGAGGCCCGGACGGCGAACTCGGCGCCTCCATGCGCTATCTCAGCCAGCGCTACGCCATGCCTTACGCTGAATTGAAGGCCATTCTGACCGATATAGGCACGGAAGAGCTCGGACATCTGGAGATGATCGGCGCGATCGTGCATCAATTGACGCGCAATCTCAGCCGCGAGCAGATCATGAATTCCGGCTTTGCGCCGTATTATGTCGATCACACGGCCGGCATTTATCCGGCTGCTGCAAGCGGCGTGCCTTGGACAGCGGCGTATATGCAGTCCAAAGGCGATCCCATCACCGACCTTCACGAAAACCTTGCCGCCGAACAAAAAGCCCGCACCACCTACGACAACATCCTCCGCATGTGCGATGATCCCGACGTCCGCGACCCGATTAAATTCCTCCGGGCGAGGGAGATTGTGCATTACCAGCGTTTCGGTGAAGCCCTCCGCCTGACTACCGACCGTCTGGACGAGCGGAATTTCTACGCCTTCAACCCGGCGTTTGATAAGTGAGTATTATCTATCAACCAAATCCTCTTTGCAAACATCACAGTGATCTTTGCAGAGGGGGTTTTTGGTTGTCAGAAATGATTTGTGTGAGATTGGTATGAGGTAAAACTTCATCAATGACTATTGACTTCCCGGACCCAATATGATACAATCGAAGCGAAAATAGTTCGTATGAAAAAAGGGAGAGAAAAAACAATATGAGAATGATGAAAAGAATACTGGCAATAGGACTTTCCGCTGTGATGGCACTGTCATTTGTAGGGTGCGGAAATACCGACACTTCCTCCGTTTCTGAGGACAGCCTTTCTTCCTCTGCTGTGGAAAAAGACAGTTTCAACTTTGCCGATTATCTGGGGAACGAGATCATTGAGATTACGAAGGTGGATAACGGCGAGCAGCTTGATTCCATATGCGAAACCTACCGATTTATTTTTCTATCTGATGGATACAAAATCAAGGGATTTGTTTCCATTCCTTTGTCATGCATAGAAACCCGCACGCCCTGCCAATGCATGGTATTTTGTAATGGAGGAAACAGCAATTTCGGCTATCTGGATAAAATAGATACCGCTATGAGATGCGCTGTTTCGGGGCGCATAGTGATCGGCTGCGAACACAGAGGTGGCAGCGGCACCGAGGGAACCGACCAGTTCGGCGGCGATGATCTGAATGACGTGATCAGGCTGATTGACTTCTGCGATACGATGTTTGAATTTGCCGATATCAGTGATCTGTGCGTGGAAGGCGAGTCCAGAGGAGGACTCATGACCTACATGACCGCCCGTCGGGACAAAAGGGTCAGGAAAATCATCGTCTGTTCAGGCGTCAGCGACCTGGTTGCGACTTTCAATGAATGCGAAGACAAGATGAAAGAGGTTCTTGTCAGATGTATCGGCGGCACGCCCGAAGAAATGCCCGAAGAATATGAAAAGCGCTCCGCTGTCTGTTGGGCGGATGAAATTAAAATTCCCGTTCTCATCATTCACAGCAAGGGAGACAAACGGGCCAATTTTGAAACACAGGCGCAAGCCATCTACGACAAGCTGAAGGACAGCACAGACTGCACGTTTATCACCTATGAGGATGATATGCACGGTTTTCATCAGGATCAGGATTCTGCCGTTATTAGGGAATGGCTGGCAACACATTGAAAAGGCTGTGAGGACTGCCGCACTGCGAAAGTGAGGCAGTCCTTTTTGCTGTCAGTCCGGAAAAGTTTTTTTATTTTCCATTTTGCCCATTTTTCTGCAGACACAGCTCATACTGGACGCGGGTAATAAAACCCTTCTCCAGAAGAGCCAGAAAGAGCGCCTTTTTGATTTCGTTTTCAAATTCCGTATTCCTGTTTTCATTGACGGACTCCTTTTGCACGGCTGCCGTTTTTGGACATTCAAAGATGATTTGCGTTTTCATCCCGATCGCCTCATCGTAAGGCTATGCCGCG
>CAMHJC010000114.1 GCA_946185345.1 uncultured Clostridia bacterium | reverse complement strand
CTCAATCAACCAAAATATATACAAAAATAGCTATTAAAAGTTCAAAGTAATTATATAATCATACAAAAAATGGCAAAATACAAAAATCTCCCCATTTATTAAAAATTCGCTCTTGCAATCAAAATCAAACCTGCTATAATTAAAGTACTGGAATTATCTCTGTCTATTATAATTTTTTTATTTGATATAAATTGGAGTATTGAAATAATGGCAATCAACAGAAACACTCACGGCAAGGGCGTGAAAAAGGGAGGCTATTGGCGGACGGCCAGAAAAAAGTTTCGCCGTTCGACAGATTCCTTCAAAAATCAGAAGGACGATTTCATCAGTGCGTTCCGTTCCGTCGGAACCGGTACAAAGCTGATTGCGGGAGCTGTCGTAGTGATCACCATCATGGTTGGTACATTTTCCCTGGCAAGTTCATTGAAATCCATTTCGGAAAAAGAGGCGGAGCTTGCCCGGATTGAGCAGCAGATCATCGAGCAGACCGCTGAAAACAAAAAGATTGAAGAAGAGATTAAAGGGGATCTCGATCAGCTCTATGAAGAACGGGCGAGGGATAATCTGGACATGGTTTATCCCGGGGAAAAGATTTTTTACAATACCGCGGGCTGACAGTCGAATAGACTCATACCGAATCGCAGCCGGATTGAATTCAGACTGTGACAGGGTATGAATCCCTCAGTGAGGCGGCATATGGATGGAAGCATTTTTTATCAGGAGGATTTTTCACATATGGCATTTGAGAAAGGACAAATTGTCGAGGGCAAGGTCACAGGCATCATGAATTACGGAGCTTTTGTTGACCTTGGCGATAATACGTCGGGCATGGTGCATATTTCCGAGGTTGCGCCTGTTTTTGTCAGGGAGATCAAGGATCATCTCACGGTCGGACAGGCTGTGAAGGTCAAGATTCTTGACATTGACGAAAAAGGGAAGATCAGTCTGTCCATCAAGCAGGCCGAACCCAGACCTCAGGGAGGTAATCGCCGCAACGGAAGCTATGGAGGCCGTTCTCAGGGCAGCCGGGGCGGTTCGGACAATTATGACTGGAACCGCAAGCAGAATTCTTCCGATAATTTTGACGATATGCTGTCAAAGTTTATGGCGTCCAGCGATGAGAAAATCTCCGGCCTTAAAAAAGACAACCGTCGCAGCCGCAAGGGCGGAAACGGCGGAGGCAATCAGTGGTAAATGGTTCTTCGTGGAGCCTCTGTTTACATACTCAATCAAATAATCAATCGGGCGGTTACCGCAACTATCCGCTTTTCGTATTTGCTGATATTTCGGATATGAAAAAACGGATTGGCGGCGATCGCTCTTTGTGTTATCACAAAACAATAACAAAGAAGGTTGTTAACTTGACATTGATCAACGCGTATATTTACACTGCCGAAGGCGACGCCATACAGAACGGATACATGACGGTCAGTGACGGCAAGATTCTCTCTGTGGGAGAAATGGCTGATTTTAAGGCGAAGGACGGAGAGCCTTGCATTGATCTGAAGGGCAGAAGAATTTATCCCGGATTTATTGACGCGCACACTCATCTGGGTATGTGGGACGACGGACTGGGATTTGAAGGTGACGACGGCAACGAGGACGGACAGACGTCCGCGGCGTCGCTGCGAGCCATAGACGCAATCAACAGCTTTGACCGCTGCTTTACCGAAGCGCATGAAGCAGGCGTGACAACTGTCGTAACCGGCCCCGGAAGCGCCAATCCTATCGGCGGTTCAATGGCGGCTGTCAAGACCACGGGCGGCAGAGTGGATAGAATGATCGTCAAAGCGCCTGTCTCGATGAAAATGGCGCTGGGGGAAAATCCCAAGACCACTCACCACAACCGTGACGAATCGCCGATGACCCGCATGGCAACCGCCAAAATAATCCGTGAAGCGCTTGTCAAGGCGCATCGTTATGCCGATGACGTCCGGAAAGCTGCGGAGGATGAAGATTATGATCTGCCTGATTACGATGCGGATTGCGAAGCATTGCTTCCGGTTATCCGTGGAGAGCTTCCGGTGCATATTCACGCTCACCGCAGAGACGATATTTTTACCGGAGTGCGCATTGCGGAGGAATTCGGTCTGAAATACGTGCTTGTTCACGCAACAGAAGGCTATATGGTGGCCGATGAACTGGCCGCCTGCGGAGCCGATGTATTCAGCGGTCCGTTTCTCAGCGACCGTTCCAAGCCGGAGCTGGTCAATCTGACGCCCAGATCTCCCGGAATCATTGCCGCCGCCGGCATAAGGAATGCCATTGTCACCGATCATCCCGTTATTCCCATTCAATATCTTCCGCTCTGTGCAGGACTTGCCGTCCGTGAAGGAATGGATTATGACAGTGCGCTTAAAGCCATTACCATCAATCCGGCAAGAATACTGGGACTCGACGAACGTATCGGCTCGATCAGACCGGGCAAGGATGCGGATTTTTCGGTATTTGACGACGATCCACTCACACTTGCGGCCAAGCCGCTTGCCGTTTACATTGACGGAAAAGCCGTTTATCAAAAGGGAACGGAATAAGATCACCATACAGACGGAGGAAAAAAACATGCGAACAATCAACGCTTCCGAAATAGCGGATAAGGTGCGCGAGCTTTGCATCAGCGCCAATAAGATACTTCCCAAAGACCTCACCGACAGAATAGAGGTATGCGCCGGATGCGAAAGCTCGGCACTTGGCAGATCAATTTTCGACGATATGAAGGCCAACATCGTGGCCGCCAAAGAACTTGATATTCCGGTATGTCAGGATACGGGAATGGCGGTTGTATTTGTGGAAGTCGGACAGGACGTTCATATTGAAGGAGGATTGCTGGAGGAGGCCATCAATGAGGGAGTTCACAGAGGATACACCGAGGGACTGCTTCGCTGTTCTGTGGTCAGCGATCCGCTCCGCAGAGTCAATACGGGCGACAACACTCCGGCCGTCATTCACACCAGAATCGTTGCGGGCGAAAAGATCAAGCTCACCGTCGCTCCCAAAGGTTTCGGAAGCGAAAACATGAGCCGGCTGAAGATGTTTACACCGGCATTCGGCCGTGAAGATATCATTGCCTACATCGCCGAGACTGCCAGAATTGCGGGCGGCAATCCATGCCCTCCGATGGTGCTTGGTGTGGGAATCGGCAGCGATTTTGAAGGCTGTGCGCTGCTCGCCAAAAAAGCGCTCTGCCGCAGTCTGGATACACCCAACGCGGATGAATTTTACCGCGCGATGGAATCCGACGCCCTCGAAGCTGTCAATGCAACGGGCGTAGGCCCTCAGGGCTTCGGAGGAAGTATCACGGCGCTTGCGGTCAATATTGAAGCTGCTCCGACCCATATTGCGGGACTTCCGGTGGCGGTCAATGTCGGCTGTCACGTAACACGTCACGCCAGCGCTGAGATATAAAACATCCACTCCCTGTAAATGTTAATTTTTATTAAATTCTCGAATTTATATAGCATATTTTTGTTTATTATGTTATAATATAAGCGGAAATAAAAACGGAGATCAATTGATTGCCGTATTTCCGCACTTTCATTTATTTCTCTTAATGAGAAAGGAGCATACATTTATGAAATTGACAATTACAGGAAGAAAAATCAATCTCAGAGATTCATTCAAAGAGAGAGTTGACAAGAAATTTACCAGATTTGATAAATTCTTTGATGATAACGCAGATGCGGATGTAACCGTTACCATGGAGCGCAACAGGTACACCATAGAAGTCACCGTCCGCAGCAACGGATATATCTACCGTGCGGAGAAATCGGGTCTTGATCTGGATGAAGCGCTTGACCTGGTGGTGGACAGTCTTTCGGCCCAGATCCGCCGCAACAAGAAAAAGCTCGCCAAGAGATTCAAGAATACCAACACGGTGGACATGTTCGAGCCGTTTGGCGGCGACTATGAGGAAGTGGAAGTGGAGGATGAACAGTTCCAGATCGTCCGCACCAAGAAATTCCCGGTGTTTGCCATGGATGTTGATGAGGCAGTGCTTCAGATGAATATGCTGGGCCATCAGTTCTTTATGTTCCGCAATGTCGAAAACGGCACCATCAATGTGGTTTACCGCCGTCGTGACGGAGACTACGGCCTGCTGATTCCCGAGGACAAGTAATCGGTCGATGGCGCCATAGATGATAATCCAATAAAACAGCGGCTCGCTGGATTCGCTCATGAAAGAGCAATTCGGCGGGCCGCTTTTTGACGGTTGAATTGTTAATTAAGAGATCGAAATGATGAGCGAATCCAGTACGTTTTCGTTGTACAGCACCGAAATAACCGAGCCGTCAGGAACCTCGTCGTTTTCTTCAAGCTCTCTGCCGTCCGGTGAAGTCACACGGAATGTCATCACGCCTTCGTTTTTGTACTGTTCCGGAGCGTTGGGATTGATGGTCAGCGTCAGTTCCACAGTGACGGAAAAGACGGTAATTTTTCCCGAAAGCTGGGTCGTGGTTCCGACATTGAGCAGCTTTCCGTTGAAGCGGTCAATGGAAAGCTGTGAGCCTTCCATCACGTCAATGCGGACTTGCTTAACGGTGTTTTCATAGGCTGTCACAATGGCGCACATTCTCTGATAAAGCGCCGGATCAAGCTGGCTTCTGTTGCTTTGGCTCAGGGCATAATAGGCCGTTCTGACCGCCCTGATCTGGTTTGCGTCGTTTTCCGTGGGAGAATCAGGCAATGCCCTGATCATATCCTCGAGCGTTCGTAATTCGGAATTGGCGTCCTCCTCCGATGTGAAGTCATCTTCCGGTTCAGAGCTGACCGCAGGTTCGGGCATCGAGCCGGTGGCGGACGAAACAGACGGCTCCTGATGGGACGGACGGGTGTATTCCGCCTTGAGCCGCAGGCCGAAATGCTTGGCAATGGCATCTGCGTCGGCTTTGCCAAGTGCTTCCAGATCAGCGTCGCTGTCGAGAAAATCCGAATCCGCTTCGATAAATGCGTGCTCCACCAGGATGCCTGGAATACCAAGGCGGCTGATCGGTTCGCCGACAACATAATAATAATCGCCGGTTTCGGTGGTGCCGTCGGAAAAATGATACACTCTGCCGCCGCCGCTTTTGCGTGTTTTGATTCCACGGCTGTTGAGTCCCAAAGCGGTAAAGTTGGCGATGATATTTTCGGCAAGCTGCGTGCATTGTTCGTTGTATTTAGGATCGTGCCTGGTTGCCGGAACATACACCTCCACGCCGTTAGCGGATTTGTTGTTGGCGGAATTAATGTGCAGGCTGATGAAAATATCGGCACCGACTTCACCCGCCACACTTACCCGTCGGCTGAGCGAGGATTTTCCGTAGATGCTGCCGACGCCGGTATGGGTCAGATAAACCCTTACGCCGTTGTATTGTTGGAGACGTTCCCGGCAGGCGAGGGCGATTTTGAGATTGATAGAGGATTCGTACAGGCCGAGCTTTCGGTTGACAGCGCCGGTGTCGGCGCCGCCGTGACCCGGGTCGAGCACAATGACGATATCCTCTTTTCCTCTGGAGTCAAACACCGTCAGGGCGGCAGACAGGCCGGTAATGATCAGAGCGGCGCACATGATGACGGCGACAAACATTCTTCCGATCCTGCTTGGAAAGGAGTATCGGATCTCTTTCTTGTTTGCCTTTTCACCGGAATCGATTTTTTGTATCGTTTCATTCAAGACAGTTCACCTTCGTATGTAGTCAGAATTCAATTGAAGTAAGCGTTCAATACTATTATAATAGTTATGAGGGCATTTGAAAAGGTATAATGCGGAAATACAATGTAAAATTTTTTGTTGATGGTTTTGTACGGTTGTCAGTCACATTTCACCGGACATAGGATACGGTTTCTTTTAATCAATTGTAATCCCTCGGAAAAGGAGTTGTCGGTTTGACAGGAATCATAGAAGTGTTTATATTGGATGTGGAACTGGCGGAAGGTCTGTCGCCAGCGGAACGCAATAAGAATGTTTCCCGTGAAGCTCACGAATTTGTGCGCCGGCATATTGCGGCGGCAGGAAACATGGAGCAAGAGCGCCTGATATTCTCAAAAGGGAGTTCGGGCAAGCCGTTCGCCGTGAATTCGGGAATGAAATACAATATTTCTCACTGTGGAAATGTGGCGGCCGTGGCCTTTTCCGATGAAGAAGTCGGAGTGGATATTGAAAAGGTCAGAAAGTATCCTCCGCTTGTTCCTCGGCGATTTTTTACCGAAGGGGAAAAGGAATACCTCGATGCCGCCCGGGATACGGATGAAAACACACAAAGATTCTTTGCCGTCTGGACAGCCAAGGAAGCCTATCTCAAGCTGCACGGCGCCGGAATCGGCGGGGGACTTGACTTTGAAACAGCCGACGGAAACGGCATGAAGCCAATCATCCAATCACGGCATTATCCGGCCGCCCGGCTCAGTACGCAATACCTGGTAATAACCGGAGAAGATGCAGGTGAGTCGGTTTTCTGTTTGTCCGTTTGCAGCCAAAGTGAAAAGAGCGTCAGAATACGGTGGTAAATAATACAACTAAAGTTATGAACAAATATTAAAAATGTTTATGCATAACATAGAAATTATTTTATTTGGATAAATTGCAGTTCTTTTTCTTGAAATCTCATTACAAACCTGTTACAATTATGTATAGTATTATTAACAAATTGTAATGCAATTGTGAGAATAATATAGACTGTTTATAGAAAGGATGATCAACCATGGCTTACGGAAGCAAGGTAATCAGAAAGGCAATTTCCATTTCTGCAGCGATTCTGGTCGCTGCTACACTTAACTTAACGGCAGTTCCCTATGACGTGTTTGCGTCGGGTGAACGATCCGGAATAGTTACGGCTGATTATCTTAATGTCCGCAAGGGACCTGGATTGGAAAATTCCATTCTTGATGTCATTGATGAGGGTCAATCCGTTGTCATATTGGAGACAGTGGACGGATGGCACAGGATTAAGTTCGGCAAAAGCTCCTACGGCTGGGTTTCGGCAGATTATATCAAGATAGGCGGTGACAGCGGAGAGGACAATGAATCCGCTGTGACGATTCCGACAACAACCACCGATAAGAAGACCACCACCACCGGCAAAAAGACCACCACCACAACCACAGACAAAAAGACCACCACAACCACGGAAAAGAAAACCACCACTACTACCGACAAAAAGACCACCACTACTACCGACAAAAAGACCACCACCACCACCGACAAAAAGACCACCACTACTACCGACAAAAAGACCACAACCACCACCGACAAAAAAACCACTACAACCACCAAGCCAAAAGAGAAAAAGAATGTCAATCTCGGCAACGGCATTATTA
>CAMHJC010000113.1 GCA_946185345.1 uncultured Clostridia bacterium | reverse complement strand
CAGGAGGGCAGTGGCCCCCCTGGACTCCCATTATTGGCGCTGCGCTTGCTTTTTTTCTTTTTTTTCATTATTTAGTTGCGGGAGTAATTATATTCCAGTTCAGCCTGATGCAGCCTAATACAGCGCTTCGTAAATCAATTTGGCGCGTCTGACTTTATTCACATAATGCTCCGTATCCGGAAAAGGAATGGTGTGCAGAGACTTCCCGTCACTCGAAAAAGCCGAATCACAGAGCCACGATCTTACCCTTCCCATACCGGCGTGGTAGGCGGCGATACTCAGGTGTTCGCTGCCGAACTGCCTCATAAGCAGCGACAAAAAGAATACCCCGTAACGGATATTGGTTTCCGGGTCAAAAACATCGCTGAAATGCTCCGCTTCCTCCTCATCCTTAGAACGGAGCCACTCAAAGGTCTCGGGCATCAGCTGCATCAGGCCGCAGGCGCCCAGACTGGAGACTGCATCGCTGTCGAAGCCGCTCTCGGTATGAATGACGGCATAGGCCAGATTGGGATCAATCCCGTACATCCCGCAGTATTTTTCCACATATTCGGCGTAACCCTTCGGATACAGCTTTCTTTTCAGCGCATCCGTCCCGACATAAGCGCAGCAGGCCAACAGACCGACGGCAAGCAGCACCGCCACCGGCTTTTTTATCCTTTGCATGCATATCACCATACCATCAACCACCTCATGTTCATTCGCTCAACCGCCGCAGGCCTGCATCATCTCATCCGCCAGCCTGCCGGCCTCAAACCTGAGCCGTGAAATATCACTGTCGTTCACTATGACGTATCCGCAGCGCGAAGTATAATATTCATCGGGGTGCTGACGGCTTATCCTGCTGCGAATCTCCTCTTCGCTGAGACCGTCACGCTCCATCAGACGCGCGATGCGCAATTCCACGGGAGCCACAACCGCCACGCAGACGTCGCAGCTTCCGTCAAGGCCTGCCTCAATAAGCAGCGGCGCGTCAAAAAGACAGTTTTTCCCGCGGGCGGCACAATCTTCCGCCCGTTTTTTCATCCGCTCCACGATGGAACCGAGCATAATCCGGTTCATGGCGGCGGTACTCTCGGGTGACGCAAACGCTCTGCCGGCGAGAAGCCTCCGGTCAAGACTTCCGTCCGGAAGAATAATGTCCTGTCCGAACCGTTCGGCCAGTTCTCTCAGAGCAGGCTCGCCGGGCAGCACCACTTCACGGGCCACCTTATCGGCATCAATCACCTCAAAGCCGCGCCCGGCGAATTCTCCGACCACGCAGCCTTTGCCCGCACCGCTTGGCCCGGTGATACCGACCAACACATCCGATCATCCTTCCCATGGCGAATTTTTCAGCCAATATCATTCTTTTTCCATCTAAATAATAGTATGCAAAAATATTTTTATCAACACGGTTTTTGTAAACAATTTTAACCGCAAAAAGCCATTAACAAAAAACATACAAAAAAAAAGCAGATTTGGCCATATCGTTGTTGACAATTTTAATAAAATATGATTAAATATATATGAATAACTCAAAGTCAATATGGAGGAATTACAATGAATGTACAGTTAAACGACAGCGGCGTTCCTATTCTCAGACAAAAGACATTCGCACAGAAGGTCAAGACATTCCTGCTCTGGACCGTTCTTGTGATACTCACGCTGGCCGCAGCGCTTCTTGTCTATCTCTGCATCGCGGGCGCAAGTGAAATGGCGGCGCTTACCACACTGGACAAAAAGAGCGCGCATCCTTTTTACACCATGACCTATGAAAATTTCGATTATTCCGACATGGTTACCAAGGAACTCGGCACCAACGACGAGGTTATCAAATATTACAAGAATAAATTTTTCAGCGGCGTTTCGGGCATCTTCCCCGGCGGCAACGAAAACGATTACGTCACAAAGGGCTCCGTGGTATTCAGCGCCAGAACCTACTCCGGCAGATATATGAGAGCCCGCATTTACAATTCCTATGACGCTCCCATCTTGATGATCACCGCCAAGCCGGAAAACGGATACAAGTCGTGGAACATCGTCGACATGTCCGATGTGGGACTCACTGCCGGCAAGAATATTGACGCTTGGTACGGCAACACATTCCAGACCGTTTCGGCCGCCTACTGTGTATCGGAAGGCATCAACTCCGAATTTTTCGGCGCTTCGCTTGTTTCCTGCCCTGTAGCCGAATGTGACGACACATCTCTGGTCAACATCACTCCCTTTATGGCAATCAGACTGATGCTCGACCGTGCCGCCACCGTTGAAAGCGCCGTTGACCTGCTCAAGGGATACGACATTGATTTCAGCAGCGGCTCCTATCATTTCTTTGTATCCGATAAAGGCGGAAACAGTGCCGTTATCGAATATGTTGACGGCAAGATGTCGGTCACCTATCACGCTCCCGATGTTTTCCATCAGATCTGCACCAACAAGATGGAGGACAAAAACGTCCGTCCCGCAAGCAGAGATTACAGCAACCGTTACGAGGAAATCTCCTATTACGACAAACTCAACAAGACACTCACTTCTCAGTATACGGACGGCATGGGAATTTATCCTGCGCATGCGCAGCTCATTCTCAATGACAATTCAAAGAACATCAAAGAAACGAACGAGACACACTTCGGTTCCAGCAATTACGGCACCATTTACACCGTACTGTACGATTCCAACAAAATGAATATGACTATCGTCATTGACAACGATGCTCATAATCAGTACTTCACCTTTGACCTGAAGTAATCAGGCAGCCAGGCAATCAGATGATCCACAGGCTCTGCCGCAGGAACTGACACAAAACTCAAACAGCACCGAAACGGACGAATCAACCGGTTGATTCCGTTTCGGTGCTGTTTTTTATCATCAGAGCGGCACACATTGATGCAAAATCATTTCGGCGCACTTGATGCCGTCCACCGCGGCAGACATGATACCGCCGGCATATCCCGCACCTTCTCCGCAGGGAAATAATCCCGCCGCTGAAGGGGATTGCAGATTTTCTCCCCGCAGAATCCTGACGGGAGAACTGCTGCGTGTTTCGGGAGCGGTCAGTATCGCGTCATGGTGAGCAAATCCCCGGAGCTTCTGATCCATGAGAAGGATGCCACTGCGCATGGATTGCGTGACGAATTCCGGCAGGCAGCAGCCAATCTCACCCAATGCCACTGACGGACGGTAGGTCGGCTGCGTGTCTCCCAGGCGCAAGGAAGGCCTGTCCTTCAGAAAATCGCCCACCAACTGGGCCGGCGCCTTGCTGCTTTTGGTGTATGAATAAGCGGCACGCTCCATTCTTCGCTGAAATTCCACTCCGGCCAGAGGATGCTCACTGCCGAAATCCGACGTATTGACTCCCACAAGAAGGGCGCTGTTGGCATTGGCGCCGTCACGGGCAAAGAAGCTCATTCCGTTGGTCGCCACGCTGTCAGGTTCGCTGGCGGCGGCCACCACATATCCTCCCGGACACATGCAGAAGGTGTAGACGCCCCGGCCGTCCGGCAGATGAACCGCCAGCTTGTAGTCGGCGGCGCCCAGTTCCTCTCTGCCGCCGAATCCGCCGTACTGCGCAGCGTTGACAATGCTCTGAGGGTGTTCAATTCTGGCGCCGACCGCAAAGGGCTTCTGTATCATGCCGATGCCTCTGCGGTAGAGCATTTCAAAGGTATCCCGTGCGGAATGTCCGGTGGCAAGTATTACATTGTCGGCCGGCAATTCCTCCGTTTGCCCATTGTGAACAACCAACACCGATCGGATTTTTCCTTCCGAGAGACGGATATCTTCCATTTGGGAGAAAAATCTGTATTCTCCGCCCAGTGAAGTAATCCTTTCCCGCATGTTGGCCAGCACGTTGAGCAATACATCGGTGCCTACATGCGGCTTTGCGTTGTACAATATCTCCTCGCTGGCGCCAGCCAGGACAAACTGTTCAAGCACGAAGCGGATCCGTCTGTCCTTGGTGCCTGTGGTGAGCTTGCCGTCCGAGAATGTACCTGCGCCGCCTTCGCCGAACTGGATATTGCTCACCGTGTCAAGCTCTCCCCCGGCAAAATACTTCTCAACGGCGGCGCGGCGGCTTTTCAGATCGCCGCCTCTTTCGAGAATGATCGGAGCCTGACCGCCCATAGCGAGGATCAGAGCGGCAAATAGACCCGCCGGGCCGCTGCCGACCACAATCGGACGATGGGGCAGCGGTCTGACCTTTGGCACGCTGTACACATACGGCACCGCCCGGGATACATTTTTGATGCGGCGCGAGAGAACCGTCTTTTCCATAGAGGATTTGCTCAGGTCGCACTCCACGGAGCAAACGAAGTGGACATTGTCCTTTTTGCGCGCGTCAACTGATTTTTTTGTCAGCCTGAGCGACCTGATATCGGAGGGAGCGATCTTCATCAGCCGGGCGGCGGCGGATGTAAGATAATCCGAATTCATGTCCTCAAGCGGCACTTTCATATCGGTAATCTGTATCATAATGATTCAAAAATCCTTTTCAGAATTGCTCTATATCGTTTTCTGTCTGCCTGTGCGCCTTCCGGCTGCGCAGAACTGCCGCAGCGCTTCTTCCGGCGAGAATTCCGCTGCTCCAGGCCCACTGAAGGTTGAAGCCTCCGCAGAATCCGTCGACATTCAGCACTTCACCGGCCGCAAAAAGACCGTCACAGAGACGTGACTGCATGGTCAGTCCGTCGAATTCCGCAAGACGGATTCCTCCGCTGGTCACCTGTGCGCTGTTCCAGGGAGACCTGCCGCTCACGGAAAAGCGCCAGCGCTTGATAACGGATGAAATTCTGCGGATATCGGCGTCGGTCAGTTCGGATACGGAACGTGAAAGGGGCGTCATTCCGGCCTGCTTGAGAATACACATGCCCACACGTTTGTTGAATACGCCCGTGAGGAAATTTTCCAGCGTCAGATGCGGCAGCAGCGTTCTGCGGCGTGTCAGCAGTGAAACGATCTCCTCTCCGTCTCGTTCGGGCAGCATGTCAAGCTCCACGCAAAGATCTTCTCCCCGGATATTGGCAGCCGCCGACGAGAGCTGGAACATCACGATGCCGGACAGCGCCTTGTCTCCGAACTGAACCTCTCCCCTGTCGGAATAAATCTCCCCTCGACCGTCACAAATCGCCGCGCCAGCGTGCGCACGGATTCCCTTGAGGGAGCTGAGGTGCGGAGACTCCACCGGAACGGGACACAGCGACGGATTAAGGCGTGTGGATGTATGCCCCAGAGAAGTCAGCAGGTCATACCCCCAGTCCACCCCGCCGAGATTCGGCGCGGCACGGCCGCCGCAGGCAATAATGACGCAGGAGGCCCTGATGGTTCCGAGCGGACTGCTCATGACAAATCCCTCCGTGTCACGGCGGATTTTTTCCACACGGCAGCCGCAGACTTCCGCAATACGGAGCCGGGCCAGCTCCAATCGGAGCAGATCCAGCACCGCCGAAGCCTGACCGCATGAAGGATAGATTCTTCCCTCCTCCTCCTCACGGCAGATCAGGCCGAGTGTTTCAAAAAATTCAAGCGTATCGCTGACATTGACGCCGCTGAAGGCCCGGGTGAGCGCCTGCGTATCGTCGCTGTGATAGCAGGAAGGCTTCGCCGAGCGGTTGGTGAGATTGCACCGCCCGTTTCCGGTGGCAAGCAGCTTCTTGCCGCAGCGAGGCTGAGCGTCAAATACCGCCGTTTTCGCGTTGTCTCCAAGCTCTCTGCCGGCAGCGACAGCAGCGGCCAGTCCGGCGGCGCCGCCGCCTATGACAGCCAGATCGAGTTCGTATGCTGTGTTGTTGATGGTAATCATCTCACTTGTTTCTAAATATTTCCGATAAATCCAAATTCACGGTCCAACAGAATAAAGCGTGCGAATTTGCCGACTTCTATCGAACCGAGGCGCCCGTCTATTCCGAGAGCCCTTGCCGGATTGAGCGTCACGGCACGAAGGGCATCCAGAGGAGGAATACCGAATTCCACCGCCTTCTGAAAAGCCGAGCAGACATCGGTCACCGAGCCGGCCAGAGAACCGCCGGCAAGACGTGCCTGATGACCGTCAACCGTGACGGTCTGCGTTCCGAGGCTGAATACGCCGTTGCCCAGACCGGTGGCCGCCATGGCGTCGGAGACGATGCACAGTCTCTCCGGTCCGGCAAGGCGATAGGTCAGCCGAACGACCGACGGATGAATATGCACTCCGTCGCAGATCAGCTCACAGAAGCATCCGCTTTCCAGCAGAGCCGCCGCAATGCCCGGCGCGCGCCGTGTGATATCATTCATTGCGTTGAAGAGGTGTGTCGCATTGGAAATGCCTGCCTCAATCGCCGTGAGTCCGGTTTCATAATCCGCCGCGGTGTGAGCCGCCGAGACACGGCAGATTCCTGCCGCCTTGCGGATGAATTCCACAGCGCCTTCCGTTTCGGGTGCGACGCAGGCAATTCTGATATTCT
Organism: uncultured Clostridia bacterium; assembly: GCA_946185345.1. GTDB lineage: Bacteria > Bacillota > Clostridia > Oscillospirales > Acutalibacteraceae > RUG762. The sequence goes on along the minus strand of CAMHJC010000113.1, from coordinate 1,028 downwards.
CTCCGCTCAGCCGGAAAAGCTCCCGCAGCCTGTCCGCATCGGGAGGAATAATGTATTCCGGCGGCTGAGCGGCGCATTTTTCGGCGGACAGAAAAGGGCCTTCCAGATAAATACCGGCAAGCGCGGCGCCCTTCATGGGATGGATGGCAGCAGAGGCGTACCGCTTCATCAATGCGCAAAGGTCATCGTAAGGCATGGTCATGGCGGCCGGAGCAAATGCCGCCACGCCACGGGAATGAAGATAGCGGCTCATTTTGTCCAGACACCCGGCAGTGTCGCTCTCCGAGCTGAAGTCAACGCCCGCACAGCCGTGAATATGCATATCCACCAGTCCCGGTGCGAGAATACGGCCGCCGAGGTCGATCTCGCCTTCGCTGTCAATGACGGCCCCGGGCGGCAGTATTTCCATAATCCTGCCCTTTGAGACACGGACATCGGCCGGTTCAAGGGTAAAGTCAGGCATTACGACAAGTCCGTTTTTGTAAAGCAATGTGGCACCTCCGGTTTTCTCAGTCTGACGTTCAGTTACCTATCATTATACCATCTTGAAGACGGTTAATCAATGGTCAACCGAGAAAAATCTCCCATTACGGTGGATTATTATTATTATTTTTCTTTATTGTATTGTTATATTGAGTTAACAATTTCATGATAGATTAAAAATGTAATTTTATGCAATCAGATACGGAGGTAAGTTCTTTGGACAGAAACGACCGTAACAATTCAGATAATCAACGACAGAGACAGGGACAGCAGAATTTCCACAGAAATCCCCAGCGTCCGCCTTCTCCCGATTACCGCAGACAGCAGAGGGACAATTCGGCTTACGAGCGCCGGATGGAGCGTGAACGTCCTTCGGGCGGCGACTCCCGTTTTTCTCAAAGACAGCCGCAGGAGCCTCGCCGTCAGGATGCGGGATTCGATCTGCCGGATACCCGGCCGCAGCGGCCTGGTTCGCAGGATTCCGGGAACCATTCCCGTTCGAGATTCAATGCGCAGGATTCGGGGAACAATTCCCGTTCGAGATT
>CAMHJC010000112.1 GCA_946185345.1 uncultured Clostridia bacterium | reverse complement strand
GCCGTCGTCCTGCTGTCGACGAGTCGACAGCTATTCCTTACAGGACACAAAATATTCTCGCAAATAATTGTCTACTTTCAACCGAAAATTAGTATTACAATCACCTAGTATTGATGATATTATAGGAGAAAAAAATCAGCCGTTGTGTCGTATTTCGGACATAACGGCTGATTTTTTCAATTGCATGTAAGACAAATAAACAGGATAATGATCAGAACGCCACTTTTTCGGCAAGGAAGCTTCTGAGCTGATCGATCGGAAGTCTGACCTGTTCCATGGTGTCTCTGTCACGAACCGTCACGCAGTGGTCGGCCGGGGTCTTGTCGTCACCGACCGTCTGGAAATCGACGGTAATGCAGTACGGCGTGCCGATTTCGTCCTCACGGCGATATCTCTTGCCGATGGAGCCCGTGTCGTCAAAGTCAACCATGAAGTCCTTAGTCAGTTCGGCGTAGATTTCCTCGGCGGCAGGGGAGAGTTTCTTGGAGAGAGGCAGGACGGCCGCCTTGAAGGGAGCGAGTGCGGGATGCAGTCTGAGCACGGTGCGCACGTCATTCTTTGCCTCGTCAACCACTTCCTCGTCGTAGGCCTCGGTGATCAGCGCCAGGAAGAGACGCTCTACGCCGAGAGAAGGCTCGATGACATAAGGAATGTACTTTTCATTGGTGGTAGGATCAAAATATTCCAGGCTCTTGCCGCTGGTGTTTATGTGCTGCGTGAGGTCGTAATCGGTTCTGTCGGCAACGCCCCAGAGTTCACCCCAGCCGAACGGGAAGAGATATTCGAAGTCCGTGGTGGCCTTGGAGTAGAAGCAGAGCTCTTCCTGCGAATGATCACGCAGGCGGAGATTTTCCTCCTTGATATTCAGCGAATAGAGCCAGTCACGGCAGAAAGCTCTCCAGTACTCGAACCATTCAAGGTCGGTGCCGGGCTTGCAGAAGAATTCAAGCTCCATCTGCTCAAATTCACGTACACGGAAGATGAAATTCTTGGGTGTGATCTCATTGCGGAAGGACTTGCCTATCTGAGCCACGCCAAATGGCACCTTGCGGCGGGTAGTGCGCTGAATGTTGGCGAAATTGACGAAAATACCCTGCGCCGTTTCGGGACGAAGATAAAGCTCGCTCTTGGTGTCCTCAGTGACGCCTTGGAAGGTCTTGAACATCAGGTTGAACTGTCTGATGTCGGAGAAATTGTGCTTGCCACAGTTGGGACAGGGAATCTGCTTTTCCTTGATATAATCGACGAGCTGTTCATTGGTCCAGCCTGCGACGTTGGTGCCGTCAAAATCCTCGATGAGGTTGTCGGCTCTGTGGCGTGTTTTGCACTCCTTGCAGTCCATCAGGGGATCGGAGAAGCCGCCCAGATGACCCGAAGCCACCCAGGTCTGGGGATTCATCAGAATAGCGGAGTCAAGACCGACATTGTATTTGTTCTGCTGCACGAACTTTTTTAGCCATGCGCTTTTGATGTTGTTTTTGAGCTGCATGCCGAGAGGGCCGTAGTCCCATGTATTGGAAAGACCGCCGTAAATCTCCGAGCCGGGGTATACAAAGCCTCTGGTCTTGCAGAGAGCGACGATTTTGTCCATAATTTTTTCGGTGTTTTTCATTGTGAAATCAATCCTTTTCCATTGGGAATAATATAGTAAAAAATGTGAAATCAGCGCGGCGGTACCGCCCGGAGGCCAACATGTGAAACCATTACCGCTTATCCGATTGCCGTATGCTCAATGTGAAGAGATAATAATCCACACTGTCCTCCATCTCGGCTTTGACAGTGACGGTGTATTCTCCGCTTTTGAGCGTTCCGGGAATTTCCAGCTCGTCCACCGAACCGGTGTTGGAAAGGTAAAATGTCTCATCCGACTGCAATGAATCGGCATAGGCGACGATATTGACAGGTTTTCCGGCAAATCCCAGGCAGAGATTGCCGCTGCCGTCGGCTATCAGGTAAGAACCGTACAGCAAAGGCCTGATGTCGCTTGAGGTGACTTCTCCTGCGGTAGGCGACGCCATAATAACGCTTTCGCCGTAGCGTACCGTCATCAGCTGATCCTCGACTTTTGAGGTGATGCGCACACCCTGCGCAACGGCATATTCCGGAGTGGTACCGGTGGAACGGCCTGTCAGCCAGACCGAAACGGTGTCTCCGGGTTCTATCTGAACGTAGCTGTCAAAGCGTGTCTTGTTCTTGTCCTCGATCACGGTCTTTGAAGTAACCGCCACATATACCCTGTTGTCGGCAAATGTTTTCTTGGCGTCGGGAATCTCCACCAGCATGACCATTCCCTCACGCGCTTCGGAAATCATAGTCACGACACCGGTGATGTTCGGAGATATTCCCTCGGGGATGGAATCGTCCGCAACAATGACCGAATTGCTCGCAAGCGGCGGCTGATTGGGGTCGTTTCCGTTGGTGCCGCACGCACAGAGCACGGTCATGACAGTCAATGCCGCAGCTGTTATGGTAAGCAATTTTTTCAATTTGCGATGCCCTCCTTTAATGATTGATTCATATCACACAATATGTTGGAAATATGGTTACTCATTATAATACAACAAAATTACTAATTTGTCTATAGCAATTTTAGATATAAAAGCGCTAGATATTTGAAATAAAAAGTGTTACAATAAACAGACAAGGCGTATTTTTGTGGGATATGAACAGGATTCGGACTGTTGTTCATACAACATATTGTGGTAAAAGGGGGAGCTGTAAACAAAATGACCGGAATGCTTAGCCTGATAATGAATGCCAATAATCTGTTTGATTTTGGGGTATGCGCTTACAATAAGATAGCGGACAAGCTGATTGAGTGTGACAGTCAAAACAGGATTCCGCCCGAGGCTGAGTCGGTGATCTGCGTGGTTTTTCCGACCAATGCCGACGCCGTTTTCAACGATCCGAATGAGGTGTTCCGGCTGAGGCGGGTCGCCTCCCAGATGCTGGAACTCACCTGCATTGCGCTCCGCAAAGCCTTCAGCGAGTATCTGTTCGAGTGGTTTCTCGACGATTCTCCTGTGCCGGACGTCATGACCGCTTCGCTGTGCGGACTGGGAGCAGTCGGAGACAGCGGACTGCTGCTCACGCCGCAATACGGCTCCTTCTGCTTCATTGGCAGCATTGTGACCGACCTGATTATTCCCGAGACCGGCGACGAAATCACCGGCTGCGTCCACTGCAAAAAATGCATTGAACGCTGTCCGGCCGCGGCTCTTTCGGAGCAAGGCGGCTTTGACAAGGAAAAATGTGTGAAGTACGTTTCGTCGTCCGAATGTAAAAACGCCAATTCGTTCCTGCTGCGTCAGGGCGCCGCCGTCAAGGGCTGCAACATCTGCCGTGAGGTATGCCCTTATAATCAAAAAATTGGCAGGGCCAACGGACATCCCTTTATCAAGGCGGCGACCAATCCCGGCTCGATCTACACTTCCGACGGCGGATACAAGCCGATGGGCGGCCTTGGCCAGGAGAAATTCCGCAAGCTGCCGGACGATTTCTGATTATTTATCGGTGAAAGGCCGATATCAACCTTCAAAAGCTCCTTACTGACGGTCATTTTCCGGAAGAAAGGAGCTTTTTTCGCAAGTGAAGGAGGATAAAACAAAAAGTTCACAATTGAGCACTTGACATAACGGATTGCAGGTATTATTATTATTCATGTTATCGGTTAGCACTCGACACACGAGAGTGCTAATTTATCTGATGAAAGGAAGACGTGAAACATATGGAAAAGAAAGAATTTAAAGCCGAATCCAAGCGATTGCTCGATATGATGATCAACTCGATCTACACCCACAAGGAGATATTCCTGCGTGAGCTGATTTCCAACGCAAGCGACGCCACCGACAAGCTCTATTACAACGCCATGCAGACCGGCAACGCAGGTCTGAGCCGTGACGACCTCGCCATCAAGATCACTCCCGATAAGCAGGCGCGCACCCTTACCGTCAGCGACAAGGGCTGCGGTATGACACGTGAGGAGCTGGAGGAAAACCTCGGCACCATCGCCAAGAGCGGCTCGCTGGCCTTCAAGCAGGAGCACGACCTCGGCAGTGACGTGGATATCATCGGACAGTTCGGCGTTGGCTTCTACTCGGCGTTTATGGTGGCAAAGAAGATTGTCGTCGTGTCAAAGCCGGTGGAAGGCGGTCAGGCTTTCCGCTGGGAATCGGACGGCGCTGACGGCTATACCCTTGACGAAGCCGACAAGGCGGAAAACGGCACCGAGATCACTCTCTACATCAAGGACAACACCGACGACGAGAATTACGATGAATACCTCGAAACCTACAGCCTGCGCAATCTGGTGAGGAAGTATTCCGACTATATCCGTTATCCCATCACCATGGACATAGAAAAATCGCGTGATTGGGAAGAAGGCGAGGAAAAGGACGACAGGGAATACGCCACCTACATCGAAACCGAGACCCTCAACAGCATGATTCCGGTGTGGAAAAAGACCAAGGCGGAGCTGGCCGAACATGAATACGAGGACTTTTACAAAAACAAATTCAACGACTACGAGGATCCGGCGCGCTGTATTCATCAGAATGTCGAGGGCGTGACCACCTACACGGCGCTGATGTTCATTCCGGCCCGTACTCCCTTCAATTACTACAGCAAGGATTACGAGAAGGGACTCCAGCTTTACAGCAACGGCGTGATGATTATGGAGAAATGCGCCGATCTGCTGCCGGATTACTTCAGCTTTGTCAAGGGACTGGTGGATTCACCCGACCTGTCGCTCAACATCAGCCGTGAAATGCTCCAGCACGACCGCCAGCTCAAAGCCATCGCCGCCAGTCTGGAAAAGAAAATCAAGTCGGAGCTTCTCAACATGCAGAAGAATGACCGTGAGAAGTACGAGCAGTTCTTCAAGAATTTCGGCATGCAGATCAAGTTCGGCATTTACAGCTCCTACGGCATGAAGAAGGATCTGCTGCAGGATCTGCTGGTGTACTATTCCTCCTCCGAAAAGAAGCCGGTCACCCTTGAGGAATACGTCGGCAGAATGAGAGAGAGCCAGAAGTACATCTATTATGCCTGCGGCGAGTCCACCGCCAAGCTCGACATGCTTCCTCAGACCGAAATGCTGCGTGACAAGGGCTATGAAATCCTTTATCTCACCGATGAAATAGATGAATTCGCCCTCAAGGCAATGCGTGATTACAAGGAAAAGGAATTCCGTTCGGTTTCCGATGCCGAGCTTGACATCGAGGACGAAGGCGAGAAGGAAGAAATCAAGAAGACCGCCGAGGACAACAAGAGCCTCTTTGAGTTTATGAAGGAGCATCTGGGGGACAACGTCAAGGAAGTCCGTCTTTCCACCAGACTCAAATCTCACCCGGTCTGCCTGACCTCTGACGGAGGCATTTCTCTGGAGATGGAGAAGGTGCTCAACGCCATGCCGACCAATACCGAAAAGGTCAAGGCGGCCAGAGTGCTGGAGATCAACGCCAATCACCCGATTTTCGCCGCTCTGACCAAGGCATATGCCGAGGATAAGGAGAAGGCCGCCAAGCTGACCGATGTGCTCTTTGCGCAGGCTTCCCTCATCGAAGGCATCGGCGTGGACGATCCGGTGGCTTATGCCAACGCTGTCTGCTCGCTCATCACTGAGGACTGAATTCAATAGGATCATTTTTGCAGCGTCTGCATGCCGCCTGTTTTTCAATAAAAGCAACGGCATGCAGGCGCCGTTTGATTGAATGACACGATTGACAAAAACTTAATAATTTGCGGGTTGTTATCAGCGGAGTGTTTTGCTATAATATTCAAAAAACACTGATAAGGAAGTAATGCAATCAAATGCCGAACGAAAAAGAATACACCGGAAAGGGAGTCAAAGCCGAACTCGGCGCACTGGCGGCAAGGCTCTGGAAGAAATACCTCCGCTATTACCGGCGCAACAGGATAAGGGGCATCGGTACGGTCGGACTGGCGCTGATCCTTCCTGTGAGCATGGTGCTTGCCTTCAGATGCTCTCGCATCAACTATATCGAGGTGATTTCCTCGTGGTTCAAAAGCGATGACAAAAACCTCACCGATACGGAGGAGGTTTCTTCCGAAGAGCCTGAGAGCGGCTTCAACGTCATTGTCAAATACACCTACGGCACCATCTGTTCCGAGCCGAATTTCAAAAAGAAGGTTCAGAACACGGTGAGCAAGGGACAGAAATTTGAAGTGCTGGAAACCAGCGGCGATTATTACCGCATAGAGTACCTGCAAAACCGCTTCGGCTGGATTGACAAATACTTTGTGGAGAAGGAAGGACAGGAGGAACCGAAGGTCATCGATCCTCACAATCCTCAGGAGCTGAAGGGAGAGACCGCGACGGCTCTCAAGGGCATCTGTCAGGATTACAGCGCCATGGGAGTCGGCGTTGCGGTCATCAAAGACGGCAAGGTTTCGTACACCTACAGCTACGGCTACGCCAACAAGGCACAGCGCAAAAAAATCAATGCCGACACCAAATTCCGCCCGGCCTCTCTTTCCAAGATCATTTCCACACTGGCCACGATGACGCTGGTTGATGCGGGAAGAATTGACCTTGACCGCAATGTGGAGGATTATTTCGGTTACAGATTCCGCAATCCGATGTATCCCGAATCCGAAATCACCCCCCGGATGCTGCTTAACCATTCTTCCTCGCTCGCGGACGAATACATCATTTACACAGGAAGCAACGCCGGCACACGGCTCAAAGACCTGGTGGTTGACCTCAAAAGCTACAACAACCAGAAGCCGGGAGCGGAATTCTCCTACAGCAATTCCGGATTCGGCATAGTGGGCTCGCTCGACGAGATTGTGACCAATCTGCATTACATATATTTTACCGATTCGGTGCTCTTTGACCGGCTGGGACTGGATGCGGCGTTCGGCGGTCAGAGTCTGAACGACAAAAACAATGTGGCGGAGTGCTACAAGGTGGGCAAGATCGCCCGTTCCAGGGGCGTTCTCATCAAGGACAGACTGATCAGGGCGCCGGGAGACACTTATATTCTGGCCCAGGGAAGTCTGCTCATCAGTCCGAAGGATTACGCCAAACTGGTGACCATCTTCATCAACGACGGAATGTACGGCAACATCCGGGTGCTTTCCAAGGAAGCGGTCAAGGAGGTTGAGAAGGAATACCTCAAGGACGACAAGTTCCGGTACTGTCTCGGCTTCAAAAAGAGTACCAATTACGTCCCCGGACATGATCTCTATTATCACGGCGGCAACGCCTACGGTGTTTATGCGAGCGTCTGCTACGATGAAAAGCAGAAAAGCGGCGTGGTGGTCATGACCAGCGGTGCGTGGGGTACCTTTGACGACAACCATTTCTACACCGTCTGCCAGAAGATAACCCAGAAGTGCTACGTCGATCTGATAGATAATCACTGATTCAATTCAAATTAATACTAATTTTCGGCTAAAATCAGACATTCTTTGCGGCCTATTTTGCGCCC